>DAINPV010000240.1:0-6480 GCA_036743315.1 bacterium
AGCGAACCTCGTCACCTTTATTGTCTGGGCGATTGTTCTGTCTTCCTTTTCTCCGGCGGCGGCGCAAGGTCTCGACTTGACGCCTTACGCCCGCGTGACGGCGACGGACACCCGCCACACGTTTTACTTTTTATGGCCGCGGGAAACCGATGATGCGCCGGCGACCGTGCGCGACGGCGATGCCGAGACTTCCTGGAAGTCGCCGGCCGGGGGCGAGCAGCGGTTGACCGTTGATTTTGCGCCGACCACCATGTGGCCGATCGAGTTTTCCGCCTTGACCGCAAAGTGGACGACCTTGCCGGCCGGCGACCTGGTTGCGGTACGGGTTCGCGCATCGTGCGGCGGCGAGATCGTTTTCAACGCGTTGTGGGAAACGGGGCAAACCACCTTTGCTTTTCCGGAAGCGGTGCGCGGTTACTGCCTGGAAATCGGCTTGGATAATCCCGGCGCCGCGGCGCTGGAATCGCTGCAGGTGTTTGCCGCGCCGGCCGACGAGTCGCCGCAAATCGACGAAGTGACGATGCAGGCGACCGGTGATGCGCTGTCCGTTTTTTGGCGACCGATGAACGCCGGCGTCCACCATGTGGAACTCCATTTCGTTATGGCGGATGGAGAAGCGCCCGACGCCGAAACGTTGATCGACATCGATCTGTTGCCCGATCCCTGGTCGGGACCGCTGCCGCCGAGCGACGGTTGCTTCCTCGCGGTTGTGCCGGTCGCGGCCGACGGCACGAAAGGCGCGACGCAATACCTTGAGCTTCCGGCGCGCGCCAACCCGTTAATGCCGGCAACCGGCGTCATCGAGGGTTTTTACGGCCGGCCGTGGTCGCCGGATGAACGCCGCAACATGATGTTGTTCATGGCGCGAATCGGCATGAGCGTCTATGCTTACGGCCCGAAAAATGACCCGCTGCATCGCGACAATTGGCGGGAACTGTATGACGACGATCAATTGGCCGAGTTCGCGGACCTCGTGCGCCTGGCGGGAAAGCTCGGCGTTTCCTTTGCGTTCGGCATCAGCCCCGGCAAAGATATCGACCCCGAAAGCGACGCCGACCGGCAGGCGTTGCTCGCCAAGCTTGCGCCGTTTATCGACATCGGCGTTACTTCGTTCGTCCTGCTGTTCGACGACATCGAGGGCGATCTCGCCCAACCGATCAACGCCGCGTTGGGCGCCGAACACGTGGAACTCGGCAACTGGCTGTTGCGGCAACTTGACGATCTGGCGGGTGAACCGATCGCGCTGTGGTTCGTGCCCACGGTGTACAGCAGCGAGCGGCAATACGATTGGCCGAACGGAGACGATTACCTACGGGAGATGGCCGGTCTCGATCCCCGCATCGGGTTGATGTGGACGGGGACGGGCACCTCGAAAGACACGTTGTCGGCGGCCGATGTCGCCGAAGTAACCGGCCTGACCGGTCGCAAGCCCATCATTTGGGACAACCAGCACGCCACCGACGGCGGCGACGGTTTCTATGGCCATGTCTTCCTCGCGCCGATTCTCGGGCGGAGCGCCGATCTGGTGGAGGCCGTCGAAGGATTCATGGTCAATCCGATGATTCTCGGCTCGGCCAACCGCATGATGCTCCACACCTATGCCGCTTACCTCCGCGACCCGCTCGGCTACGATCCCGATCTAGCGCTGGCGGACAACGCCGACATGATCGGTGCGACGACCTCCGATCGCCTCCTGGCCTTGCGCCAGGCACGGTCCTATTACGGGTACGCCGGCAGCAACCTGATCGGCCAGCATACCTACCCGGAGATGGAATGGGCGTTGCGTCGTTTTCGTGAAACATCCGTGAGCGGTGAGCCTGCCGAGATCGCCGTGGCGGCCGCCGCGCTGATGAAAATCGCCGCGGAGATGGTCGTTTCCCAAAACGACCTGTGGCATTCGGGTTTCGATCCTTTGCTCGTGGACGATCTGTGGTTTCCGTCTCGGCAATTGGTGCATTATGGTTACGCCGTCTTGCTCACGCTGGATTCGGTGCGCGACCGTTTTTCCGGCCAAGACGGCGCCGCCTCGCAAGAAGCCGCAAAACGCTACTTGCGTCAAGCGTTTTTCGACCGTTACCAGGTGAGTCCGTTCATCGTGCCGTTTTGGCATCGTTCGTTGGCGAAAACAACCTTGCCGTCCATCTCTTTTTCGGCTCCCGCGATCGCCTCGCCGACAACGCTGGAGGCAAAAGTCGAATCTCCGTGGCTTTACGATACCGGCCTGGACGGCAACGTGGCGATCTACGGCTTGCCGGGGGCGGAGGTCGCCGATGGCGTGGTTTCCTGGCAGCCGCAACATGCCGGTGAATATAGCGCGTTGGTCGTGGCGAACGAAGTCGACGGTTGGTCGTGGGCGGAATTTTCGTTGTCCGTCTCGGGTGAGCCGTCAATACCGGCGGGAGATGACGATGACGACGATACGACCGACGATGACGCCGACGACGACGTTGATGACGATGCGGATGGCGCCGATGATGACGATGACGACGATGAAGGTTGTGGATGCCGATGACGGCAAAATCGAATTTTGCGGTCGTTCAAGAAAGAGAAACCGCGTCAAGAAGAGGGCTGGCTTGAGATGAACGCAATCACAGCGGACAAAAAGGCGACAAGAAAACGCAGACCGATCACGCGGGAGAGCAAAAAGGAAAAGACCAAGGCAGCCATCATCCTGGCGGCGCTGGAGTTGTTCGAGCGGCGGGGCTTCGAGAAAACGACGGTGGATGAAATAGCCGCCGCCGCCGAGGTCTCGACGCGCACGTTCTATCGGTATTTCCCCACCAAAGATCATGTGATGTTTCCGTATCACCATGAATACATCGCGGAATTCCGCAGCCTGCTCCAAAATCATCACGCCAAGGAACCGCCGCTTGCGATCATCCGTGGCGCGTTGCGTTCCATGGCCGAATTGTACCTGGCCGGTCGTTACGAGCACTTGCGGTTTCAACGTATCATTTCGTCTTCACCCGCCCTGGTCGCCCGTAGCGTTCCCTTCGACGCGGAATGGGAAACGGCGATCGCCGACGCTTGGCGAAACGGCCGCCGCGCGGATGCCAAGGCAAAACAAAAGGCGAAGCTGATCGCGGGCGCCGTCATGGGCGCAATCAATGCCGTGATGTCCATGTGGTATGCCGCCGACTGTCCCTTGGATCTGGTGGCGAGGGCGGAGAGCGCGCTGGAGTTGCTGGAGCGCGGGATCGGCAATGACTTGAGAAAAACTCCAGAAGAATAAAACATGAGAAAGGGCAACTTCGCGAGCGGGCGCCGGTCATGAAGAATCGACGTCAGCGGAGTCTGATTCCACATTGATTGTCGACGGCGCGGCTCATGAACCTTTGATCCCCAGGGGGACAGTGGAATTGAGAATCTTGCTGATTGCATCGGCCGTGGCCGTCGTTTTCGGCCTCTTTTTCAGCGCGCCGGAAGCGCGGTCCGAGACGGCGAACACCGACTTCCAGGTCTTCAAGCAGGTTTTTGAAAAGACGCTGACCGATACGGCCACCGGCGATTTCTACAAACCCGCCCATCGCCGCCCGCCGATCCCGGTGGATCCGAAATACAAACATGCGCTGACCTTTCAAATGTCGCAGTTTTTTCCTGCGCGCCGCGAGGTCTTGCCGGGAAACGGTCCGCTGATCCTGTTTTCCGACGAGATGGACGTCATCGTCTTTTCGCCGCTGGACCATTATTACGTGAGCCTCATCGATTATCAGGACGGCGAAATCCGCTACGGCATCGCGGGCGACGTTAACGAGATTCCGGCGGGCTTTGAACACAGCTTCATCCTGGTTTCCGGCAAGGGAATGAACGCCACGGTTGAGCGATGGGGCGATCTGTTGCGCGCGCATGCCGGAAAGAAACGGGTGGACCGTTATGCGGATACCGAATTGTCCTACCTCGGCTATTGGACTGACGCCGGCGCCGCGTATTACTGGAACACGATGCCCGGCAAGAATTACGAGCAAACGCTGCTTGCCGTGAAAGAGGAGGCCGATGCGCGAGGCATCCCCTACCGGTATTTCCAGATCGATTCCTGGTGGTATTACACCAAAAAGCCTGGTCTGGTGGTCGAGGGCGCCAAGCGATGGGCGCCTCGTCCCGAGGTATTCCCGCAGGGCCTGGCCGCCTTTCGCGAACGCCTTGGCCTGCCGCTTATCGCCCACACGCGCTGGTTTGCGCCGGACAACGAGCACGCCAAGGTTTTTCCGTTCATCATCGAAGACCGAGTCGCGATTCCCCAAGGCCGCGCCTTCTTCGACCGTGTGATGAGCGAGGCGAAGTCATGGGGCATCGAGACCTATGAGCAGGATTGGCTCATGCCGCAGTTCTGGTGGATGGATCACCTCCGTAACGGCGTGGATCACACCGAGACCTGGCTGAAAAACATGGATGACGCGGCGGCTGACAACGGCTTGACCATGCAGATTTGCATGTCCGGCGCCGCCCAGGTGATGGATTCGATCAACCGCCGATCCTGGACGACGGTGCGTTCGTCCATCGATTACAAGCCTGGGTATGCCAAGGAATCCTACTGGCCCCAATTTCATGTCGCCAACATGATCGTTCACGCGGCGGGGCTGTTGCCGTTCAAGGACAACTTCCGCACCGCCGAGAAGCATGGCGAGGCGGAAGCGCTGATCAGTGTTTTGTCGGCGGGAATGGTCGGACCGAGCGATGAGGTGGATAAGCAGAACGCCGCCCTTCTTATGAGGACCTGCCGGGCCGACGGCCTTCTTCTGAAGCCGGATCGTCCGGCCACGCCGATCGACGCCATGTTTTTGCCGCATTCGCGGCCGTTTATCACCAAAACGTTTTCCCGCCGCGCCGGGCTCGGCGAGTGGGCATACCTCGCCGCGTATCATTTCGCGCGCCGGCATCCCGAGCGGCGTCTCCGCGATCGGTTGTTTGCCAGACTCACTTACGACGGCAACGAAATGAGCCGTTTCTTTGTGTTTCCGAATCGCGTGACGGATTGGCGCGTGAATCTCGAAAAGGACCTCGGTATTCATGGATCGGTCGTCATTTATAACTGGCGTAACCGGACCGCGGCGGTGGTGGAAAACGCGTTCGACTTGCCGAAAATCGAGCACCTGTATGGTTTCGATTACCTGGTCCTTGCCCCCATCTTCGCCAACGGACTTGCGCTGATCGGGGAAACCGGGAAGTTCGTTACGGTTGCCGATAAACGATTCGCGAGAATTGAAATCGGTGAGAACGACATCACCCTGCGGGTGCTCGGCGTTCCTGGTGAAACGATTTCTGTAAGCGCCTTCGATACACGCTCGCAAAAAATGATGACTCCCGTTTCGGCGACGATCGGTCCCGCAGGGACTGCACAACTCAAGATCGGCAGGTAAAGCCCGCAAACCGAAGGATCGGCAAGCCGACCGCGGAGCCGCGGCGGTCTTAGCCGCCCACGGGGGATTCGGGTCTGTCGGCAAAACGAGCGCCTTGCATACCGGTACGCTCATGGGCAGCATGATTAGGGTTCGCCTCAGGAAAGCGCCGTTGGCGGAGATCCCCACGGACCGAGAAAAGCGGATTGACTGGTTGGATTCCCAAGGGATGATGGTTGACGAGCGGATCGAATCGCCGAGCCAAGGTAAATTGCCGACGAAGGTGCTCGGGAAATAGAATTAGATGAATGAGAACGGAGGGCGGTCATGAGATCGAAGCTCTTTTCGGCAGTTCTGGTGATGCTTGTGCTAGCTCCCCTTCCGGCGTGGGCGGATTGGTTTTTTGACACGGAAACCGGAGCGGCGTTTTCCGGCTACAACGACGTGCGCATTCCGGGAGATGGCGGCACGCTTTTTTCGCTCACGGAGGATCTGCACGCGGAACCGACATGGTTCGTGCGTTTTCGCCTTGGCGCCACCATCGCCCGACGGCACACCATTTCAGCCCTTGCCGCTCCCTTTGCCTTTCGTTCCGAAGGGCGGTTCGACCGTGATGTGAACTACGACGGGACAACGTTTCAGCAAGGAGAGAAGGTACGGGGCTACTATCGCTTCGATTCTTACCGGCTGAGCTATCGCTATGATTTCCTGCTCAGCCCGGTCGAATTGGGGGCTGGAGTGACGGCGAAAGTCCGTGATGCGGCGATCGCTTTGGACGGCGAACAATACAAAGAGTACACCAACACCGGATTCGTCCCCTTGGTCAATTTCCGTCTTTCCTGGGAATTCGTTCCGCGGTGGGGTCTTCTTTTTGAAGGCGATGCCTTGGCGGGCCCGCAAGGGCGCGCCGAGGATGTTCTCGCCGCCGTGACGGTAAAAGCAAAGGACAACGTCATGATCCGGGCCGGCTATCGGATTTTGGAGGGCGGCGCCGATAACGATAAAGTGTATACCTTTGCCTTGGTCCACTATGCCGCGTTGGGGCTCATGGTAGGATTCCAATAAGCAGGCGCAAGTCATTGCCCTTCGCATTTTGGTAGAGGGGTAATCACACGGCATGGTCCACCCCTGTCGTCGTAAAGGC
>DAINPV010000241.1:0-6328 GCA_036743315.1 bacterium
ACCGCTATCGCGTGCTGCTGCCCCTAACCGCCGAAGGCCGGTTTGAGCGCCAGACGCAACGCTTCGGCGGTTAGGGGCAGCAGCACGCGATAGCGGTATGGCGCTTCCGCTTGACCGGCGAGAATTTGGTTATGCATCGTCGCGCGGCTTTTCAGATTGATTTTCTCCACCTGGTGGTAATATTGCTGCGCGAGGATCGCCGCGACGGAAAAAAGCAGCACGAAGGCGAACAGACGCAGGCGATCGGTATGACTTGTCGGACGCTCCGCAGCGGACATATAGTATCCCGTCGAATAAGTGGCTGTGCGCGCATTGTATCAGGTTGACGCCGCGCCGCCAGGGATATTTCTTCCTCTTGCCCTGGCGAATTCTTTTGCATTACACTTGGCCCTTGCTTGCGAGAGGGAAAGCAGGCCATTGAACGATTACAAACCCATCTGGTGAAAGGATAGCGATGATGAAACGTGCGATGCTCCTTTTCAGCGTGGCGCTGATCCTCGGCCTCGCCGGATTTGCCGCGGCCGATTACGGCTCCTGGACGCTGTTGTCCTCGGACCACAGCAACAACAACACCTATATCGCGATCGATGCGCCCAATTATGACGACGTCTACGGCGTCGGCATCTGGACCGACAACATTTCGACCTTCAAGTTCATCTGGGCCAGCCACGACGGCGGCGTGCACATGGTCGACAAGTACAAGTTCGTGATGAGCACCGATCCGGGCAAAATGTGCGACATGTTGCACATCTCCGACGCCCGCGTGGACGTGGCCGCGTTGAGCGCCGACGAAGCCTTCTTCGCCGGTTCGGCCGTCAGCCAGGAGTGCATCGACGGTTACGGTCCGGAAATCGGCCAGCAGATGCTGTGCATGATCGCCTGCGCGATGACCATCGGCCCATCGATCTGGTACACCGACGACGGTGCGGAAACCTTCCAGGAATTGACCTTGCCGGCCAATCCGGGCGGCTCGGTGCAGTCGCTTTCGATGATCGACAGCCAGACCGGTTATGCCGGCGGTCTGGGCGGCTACCTGATCAAGACGACCGACGGCGGCCAGAACTGGACCAAGATCGAAACGCTGCCCGCGGGCGCCGACTACATCAACCGCATTTTCTTCCTCGACGAGGACACCGGCTGGGTGAGCGTCGGCGAGTGGGACGATACGGCTAAGGGTACGAACGAAGAATGGCTGCGCGGCAGCATCATCAACGAGCACTTCCACCAGGTGCTGCTGAGTTCCGACCCGGAATACCGTCACGATTACTGGGCGAGCCTGCCCAAAGACAAAGCGCCCAAGATGTTCAACGGCATGGTGCTGTTCACCGACGACGGCGGCGCGACCTGGACCACGCAGATGCAGGACGCGACCAAGGGCTTCGACTTCGTCTCCTTCGTGGATAAAAACAACGGCTGGCTGATCGGCGACGACGCCAACTACATGTACCTGTATCGCACCACCGACGGCGGCGAGCACTGGATCGAATCCTCCGACCTGCTGCCGGCGAACATTACCGGTTTCGCGCAGGGCTGGTATCCGGTCGGCGTGAACTTCGTCAATCCGAACTTCGGCATCATGTACGGCGTGGGCGGCAAGCTGATCGCCTACGGCCCGGCGATTCTGTATTCGGAAGACGGCGGCGACTCCTGGACGGTGGACGAATCGGTCGTCGATTTCGTGGCCGGCCAAATGGACCTCGCGTGGGTCGATAAGCGCGTGGCGTTCTCCGCCGGCGTGTCGTTGAACCTCATGAAATATGAAGGCACCAACGAGCCGCCGACCGCCGACGCGGGCGAAGATCTGGTGGTGGCCGTGGACGAAGCGGCGAACCTCGACGGCTCGGGCAGCTCGGATCCCGACGGCGACGGCCTGTTCTACAATTGGGTGCAGACCAGCGGCGTGACCATCGCGCTGGACGACGAGACCGCCGAAAAACCGTCCTTCACCGCGACCGAAGAAGGCGTGGCCATCTTCACGCTGACCGTCAGCGACGGCATGGAAGAGGACACCGACGAAGTGCAGATCACCGTGGGCGCCGGCGCCGACGACGATGACGACGACGATGACGACGATGACGATGACGGCGACGATGATGATGACGACGACGACAACGACGACGACGGCTGCGGCTGCTAAAGACGATTGAGCGCAGCGAAATCCCGCCACCGGCGGGACGACGGCTGCGGGTGCTGATAGAATTTTGCTTTCAACAAGGCCGGGGCGTTTGCTCCGGCCTTTTTTTATTACCTTGGTGGCACTGATACGCCGAACGCAGTGAGGCTTATCAGTGTATGGTTAAAACACTGATAAACGCGCTCGCCTTGCTCGCTCGTGTATCAGTGCCACCGAAAAATGATTCGACGGGAGGCACTGTTTTGTTAGCGAATCAGATGAGCGAGCATAACAGTGGAGAACGAAAACACTGATCCACCTCGCTGCGTTCGGTGAATCAATGCCGCCCTCCTTCCATTTTTGGTGACAAAATGAGACGGTTGGAATGACGTTACCCCCTTGTCGGTCCGCGAGGGTTCGTGTTACTTTCCGGCGCGTTTTTCGGGGCGTGGCGCAGTCCGGTAGCGCACCTGCCTTGGGCGCAGGGGGTCGCCGGTTCAAATCCGGCCGCCCCGAATTACTTTGAGCGAACGAAGGCGACCGATGGCCGAAACCTGGACGGTATTGCGTTTGTTGACGTGGTGCCGCGAGTATTTTACCGCCAAGGGAATCGACACCCCGCGTCTGGATGCGGAAGTGCTGCTGGCCCATGTGCTGGGTGTGGACCGGCTCGGCCTCTACCTGCGCTACGACCAGCCGCTGACGCCCGCCGAACTCGAACGTTTCCGCGAAATCGTCAAACAACGCGGACAACGCGTGCCGGTGGCGCATTTGGTGGGAACCAAGGAATTCTTCGGCTTGTCGTACCGGACGGACAAACGCGCCTTGGTGCCGCGGCCGGAGACGGAATTGCTGGTCGAAACCGTGCTGGCCGAATTGCCCGCCGACGAACCGTTGTGCGTGGCCGAGGTCGGCGTGGGCAGCGGTTGCGTCGTCGTTTCGTTGCTGGTCAAACGACCGGTCTGGACGGCGGTGGGCACGGACATCAGCGACGAGGCGCTGAACCTGACGGCGGAAAACGCGCACGAGTTGCAGGTCGCGCCGCGCTTGGAATTGCTGGCGGGCGACTGCCTGGCGGGCGTGACGGGGCCGGTGGCGGCGGTGGTGTCCAACCCGCCGTACATCCCGTGCGACGAATGCGCGGCGACGATGCCCGAAGTGGCGCAGTACGATCCGCGCGCGGCGCTCGACGGCGGCGCGGACGGGTTGGACGTCATCCGGCGGTTGATCGACCAGGCGCCCGGCGTGCTTGACCGCGGCGGCTTGCTTGCGCTGGAATGCGGTGCGGGGCAAGCTCCGGCGATCCTGGCCCTGTTGGCCGAGGATGGACGATATCGACCGGGCGCGGCCCGGTGCGATCTGGCCGGCATCCAGCGCGTGGTGACGGCCCGGATAAAGGAGTGATCGATGGAAAAAATGGTCATCACCGGCGGCGAACGGCTGTTGGGCGAAGCGCGGGTCGGCGGCAGCAAGAACGCGGCGTTGCCGATGCTGTGCGCGACGATCCTCGCCCAGGAACCGTGCACGCTGCGCGGCGTGCCCGCACTGCGCGACATCCGCACCACCCGGCGGCTGCTGGAAGGCGTGGGCGTGAATATGAACGCCGACGACGGCGATATCGTCATCGATCCGAAAAATCTCGGCGGCCACGAAGCGCCCTACGAGATCGTCAAGACGATGCGCGCGGGGGTGCTGGTGCTCGGGCCGCTGCTGGCGCGGCTGGGGCGGGCACGGGTGTCGCTGCCCGGCGGTTGTGCGATCGGCGCGCGGCCGATCGACCAGCATCTTAAGGGATTGGAAAAACTCGGCGCACGCATCCGCCTCGACCATGGTTACGTCGAGGCCGACGCGCCCAACGGACTGCACGGCACGGAAATCAGCTTCGACATGGCGACCGTCGGCGGCACGGAAAATCTGATGATGGCCGCGGCGCTGGCCGAGGGCGAAACCGTGCTGCGCAATTGTGCGCGCGAACCGGAAATCGTCGCGCTGGCCGAGTGGTTGCGCGGCATGGGCGCGCGCATCGAGGGCGACGGCGACGACGTGATTACCGTGCGCGGCGTCAAGGCACTGGGCGGGGTCGATCAGCCGTTGATTCCCGACCGCATCGAAACCGGCACGCTGATGGTCGCGGTGGGCATCACGCAGGGCAACGTGTTGCTGCACAACGTGCGGCTGGATCTGCTCACGACCGTCGTCGACAAGCTGCGGCAAGCCGACCTGACCATCGAGCCCGAAAACGGCGGCGTGCGCGTGGTCGGTCCGCATCGCGTGCGCGCGGTGGACGTCAAAACGCGCCCGTACCCGGGGTTCCCCACCGATATGCAGGCGCAAATCATGGCGCTCATGTGCGTCGCCGACGGGCTGAGCGTGATTTCGGAAAGCATCTTCGAAAACCGCTTCATGCACGTGCTGGAACTGCAGCGCATGGGCGCGTCGATCAAGATCGAAGGCCGCTCGGCGATGGTGCGCGGCACGCCGTTTTTGTCCGGCGCGCCGGTGATGGCCACCGACCTGCGCGCGTCGGCGAGCCTCGTGCTGGCCGCGCTGGCCGCCGAGGGCACGACCGAGGTGCTGCGCATTTATCACCTCGACCGCGGCTATGAGCGCCTGGACGACAAACTCGCCGCGCTCGGGGCGAAGGTCGCCCGCGCGAAGCAGGATATTTTATAACCGTTCGCTATTGCCGCCTTTCCGCCGATCTGCTAGAAATCGATCGAGATTCCCCGCCGCCACAGCGACCGTTCACGATAGGAAAAGATCCAGTGCGGGAGTTTATCGGTCGACCAATAAATAGGGAGTAAATTATGGAAATAGACGCCCATTATTATGCCACGTATTTTATGATGAGATCATTAGGCTTTGCACCAGCCAAAGCGCGCATCGTCGCCTATGCAAACCAATACACCGACGATGCGGTGGAAAGCGACGAATTTACGCTGGTTGGCGACGGCTCGTTCAACCCGGTGCGTACGGCCTATTACAAGTTGCATTTGCTGGAGAAAATTTTCGATCCGGCCGAACGCAAGAAGAAGATCCGGGAATTGTCGAAGCTGGTTTGGATGTCCTTCCACTTTCTGCCCGGCAATCAGGGATCGAAGTCGTGGGAAAAGCTGCTAGTCAGGCCCGACAGCGACAACGCCCGCCGGATATTGCATGCCGCGCTGAAGAAAATCGACGACGGCGAGGCGAACGGTTATCATGCGCTGGGCGTGGCGACGCATACCTATTTGGACACGTTCAGTCACCAGAATTTTTCCGGCCATGACGGCAAGGAAAACAACGCCAAAGCCGATATCGAGTTGAACATGCTCAGCCGCGACATCGACCTGAAGGGATGGCAGGAGGAGCGCGACCGCTTCTATCTGCCGATTCCCGATCTGGCCGGCAATATCGGCCACATGGATGTGCTGACCTTCCCCGACATGCCCTATCTACAGTGGAATTATAAAAACTGGCAGGACGTCGACAGCGGCGAGATCGTTAATCTCAATCGCTTCGTGCGTGCGTATGAAAAGCTCTTTTGGGCGATCGGCGCCTGGCGCGGCTGGAGCGAGGAGAAGATTTTCAAGGCATGGTACGGCACCAGCGACGATTACAACAAAGCGGTCCATTCGGTGTTGCTGGTGAATTTCGCTAAAAACAACTTGAGCAAAAAAGCGCGCACCAAGAATTGGACAAGGGCAATTGCCGACAAGCAAAAGGTCTTTGCATTCAACGCCAAAACCGAATCGGCAAACCTGGATTACCACGAAGACGATTGGATGAACGCGGCGCTGAACGTGCCGCGCGGTCTAGAACGCGAATTGTCCGGCGGCGCGACGGTGGAACCCAAAGGCGATTTTACCAAAAGCGATTTCTACCATTTCCATACGGCGGCGCGGGCGCAACGCGACATGCTCAACGGATGGTTCAAGGACCAGAATCTCAAGCCGTGATCATTGCGCCGGCGGTTCGTCGCTCGGCTCCTCTTGTTCCTTTTCCTCGCCGCCGCCGGTAAGCCAACCGGTCGCCGCGCGCACGGCGCTTTTGGCCATCAGGCCCAGCAGTTTGAGTAGCGAGAGCCCTTCGCCTTCGCCCGGCTTGTTCTGGCCGGTGAGTTTCAGTTTGAGGTACAGGTCGTCGCTGTCGTTGAGGCTGGCCAGGTCTTCGAGCGTGAGGTTCGCCTTTTTCGCCTCGCGCCGCAGCTTGCGGTCGGTGACGAATTTCAGGTCC
>DAINPV010000242.1:0-6322 GCA_036743315.1 bacterium
TGCCCGCGACGGCGGGCATCCGGCGGGCATCGCCACCGGCGTGCAAATGTACTCGCCCGCCAACGGATCGATTCTCTACGACAACACCATCGTCGGCGGCACCGGCGCCGCGCGTCACTACGGCGTGAACCTGTCGGCCGAAGCGCTGCTGATCGACAACCTGATCATGAGCGGCGACACCGGTTCGGAAACGCTGTATGCGGCGGAGTTGCAGGATTACAGTTCGATCCTGATCAACAACGTCATCGTCGCGGGCACGGGCACCAACATGAGCTACGGGGTGGAAGTGCGCAGCATGCCGCTGCTGCAGATGTTCAACAACACAATATTGGGCGGCGGCGCGAACAACACGTCGTTCGGCGTATCCAACACCACCTACGGCCAGACCGCCTTGCTGGTCAACAACATCGTCACCGCCGGCACCGGCACCAGCAACCGCATCGCGCTGTACAACGTGAGCATCGCCGAACAAACGACGCTGATTCACAACGACTTGTATCCGGGAACCGGCAACAACTACCTGCGCGTGGAAGATACCTACGTGACGACCATCGGGGACGTCAACGCCTGCGCTTGGGACGGCTGCGTGGAAGCGACCGGCAACATCGGCGACGCGCCGGGGTTGGAAAATCCGGGCGTGGGCGATTATCACCTGGGCGCGGGCAGCGCCTGCATCGACGCGGGCGCCGACGCGACGGAGTATTTCCTTTACTATGCCCTGCTGGCGACGGACTTCGAAGGCGACGAACGGCCGCAGGGCACGCTGTGGGACATCGGCGCGGACGAGTGGGTCGCGCCCTGAAGACGGGCGCGCGGACTTTGGGGCTGTTGAAAAACGCCGAGATCGAAAAAAACGCTTGATTGTCATGAAGACGAGCGATCCTTTTTGGGCGAGTCGAGAAATCCCTTTATGATTGAGCCGTTAAGGGATTCCTCCACTTCGCTTCCGCCTTCGCCAAAGCTATGGCGGACAGGGTCGCTACGGTCGGAATGACACATTTTTCGCCATATTCGACTTTTTCAACAACCCCACTCTGGATCGTTACTGTAGCGAAACGGTAACAAGGAAAGCCGGCATTTTTAATACAGTCGCCGGAAGGCCGTATTTTTCACGCTGTTACTCACAGTAACGGCGCGTTATTTCATTTTTATGCAGGAAAATTCCGATTTGCTTCCGGAGAATTTTTAGTATAAATGTATAGTTAATCTTCATTAGACCAAGAAAAGCAGTCGAACGAGCAAGAATTGACTCCGCTCGGATTATCCCTTATATTTATTGACCGGATAGTCAATAGAAGGTGAAAGCGATGAAGCAACCAAAGGAGAAAATTCGCAAGCGGGATCTGGAAGCCACGCGGGAACGGATTTTAGCGGCCGGTCGGAAGGAGTTTTCCGAACACGGACTACAGGGCGCGCGGGTGGATCGCATTGCGCTCAAGGCCAAAGCCAACAAGTACATGATCTACTACATCTTCGGCAACAAAGAGGGCTTGTACCTGGCGTGTCTGGAATCGTTGTGGGAAACGAAGACCGAGTTGGTCGATCCGCCGTTGCTGACCGGACCGATCACGGTCGAGCATTTTACCATGCTCACCTCGCTGGCCCTGGATATGTTCCGGCAACACCGCGAGACCTCGATGATGGTGCTGCACGACCTGGCGGCGGGCGGCGACCATATCCGCAAACTGAAGGAGAAACGCCCCGAATTGTTCGCCACCTACGGCGTGTTGCTCATGCTGCTGAATCAGATGATGGACGCGGGGATAATCAAGCGGATCGATCCGGTAAAGGCCCTTCTCTTCCTGGCATTGAACCTGATTTCCTTCACGGCGATCTCGCCGCAATTCGATATTCTGGTGCCCAAGGATTCGGACAAGTACGCCGGCGCGGCCGATTTCGCCTCGTGGCAAGAGTTCTTCGGCGAGATCATCCGCCGGGTGCTGGGCACGGCGTAAACCACCGAGGGCGGAATATATCCATCCCTTTAAAAAAAGGTAACGCGGGTGAAAAACTATTGGCTGTCGACTATCGTACTGCTGTTTTTCCTGGCCGGAGCGATCATCGCGGCGTGCAGTGGCGATAACGACCCTTCGACAGGCTCAGGGCAGGCTGATGACGACGACGATAATTCAGGCGACGACGACGCCTCGCCCGTCGACGACGACGACACGACTCCCGACGACGACACCACGCCGGACACGGACGACGACGCCACGCCCGACGACGATGACGACGACACCACGCCGGAGGAATTTTCCTGCGACGGCGACGTGTGCAGCGACCCAGCCTCCGGCTTGATGTGGCAGAACGGCGATGCGTGCGAGCTGAATTGGGCCGGCGCGAAAAGCCACTGCGAGCAATTGTCCTGGGGCGGCTTCGACGACTGGCGGCTGCCGACGGTTTCGGAACTGCGCAGCCTCATCCGGGGGTGTGAGAACACGGCGACCGGCGGCGATTGCGGCGTCACCGACGAGTGTCTGGCCTATATGATGTGCTGGAATCCGCCGTGCAACGGTTGCCGGTTTTTCGGCGGTCCCGGACCGGGTGGGCGCTACTGCCCGGCGGAGTTGGCCGGCGACGGGTGGATCCACTGGACGACCCAGCAGGTCACGGAAAACGCCGACACCGCCTGGCGCGTTCACTTTTACAACGGCCTGGTCAGCTACAACGATACGACGTATTTGTACTGTGCCAGGTGCGTAAGGTAGAAACGTTTTGTCATGCCCGCGCAGGCGGGCATCCAGGACTGGAAATGCCTTTCCCGACCTTATAAAAAGGTAAGCCGCGCTTCGCTCGGCAGGAATGGAATGCTGGATCCCCGGGTCAAGCCCGAGGATAACGGGGAATAATTCCCGGACCTATATACTACCTTCCTTGTGTGGAGCCTCGGCCGGCGCGGATGCGCATGGAAACCGTTTCTTGTTGCGGCCAGATCCCGTCTGTCGATTTTCTCGTTATGAGGCTTTTTTTGCCCGATGCTCACCCACCGGGCTACCCTCTAGCGGCCCTATCGGGGCTGGTTGTCGCCGATCAGCGCATTGATCGACCGTCTCCGACTAACCTTGCCGTTTTTTGGCTTTGCCGACGCCGGCGTTCCTTCCTTTCTCTTGCGGGGCGCGATGGAACGTGTATTCTAACTAATTAAAATGACGACCTGGAGTGGGAGGAGACAAATGCACAAGGTTATCGCTGTGGGGAAACGTTATGGGTCCGTGTTGCTGTTCGCCGCCGGAATGCTGCTGATCCTGCTGGGAGCGCAGGTGTGCGACGACATGGATTGGGACGACATCACCGATGAAGAGGACAATTGTCCGGAGCTATACAATCCGCTGCAGGGCGACGAGGACACCGACCTGATCGGCGACGCCTGCGACGCGCAAACGCCGCTGCACGGGCATTTGATCGGCGTCTGCTACCGCAGCAATTGGGAGCGAATGAACGGGCCGGGCTGGGAGGACATCGAAACCACGTTGACCCCGGACGGCACGGGCCGCTTTGCCGTCAAAATGCGCTGGCCGGACATGATGGGCGACACGATCGAAACGGGACCGGGCCAGCACAACGAGCGCGACATCTGGTTCATGGGCGCCTATTGGGGAGTGACGATCAACACCGGCACGTTCGTGGAAGGCAGCGCCTCGATCGTCAACGAAGACCACGTCATCGAGCAGTTCAAGGGCACGTTCATGATGCTCAAGTGCGAGGAGTGCACGTATCCGTACGCCGAGGACTGGGAATACTGGGAGCGCGTGTGGTCGGACGAATGGACCGCGGACATCATGCCGCCCGAGTTCTGCCGTCTGGATCCGGGGACCGATCCGTACTTCGGCGGCGAGGGCGAACTCGACGACGACACGATCGATGACGACGACACCGATGACGACGACACGACGGACGACGACGCGGCCGACGACGACGCGGCGGACGACGACGCAACCGACGACGATGACGATACGACGCTCGACGACGACGATGACGACGCCTGGGACGACGACGACAACGACAACGACGATAACGGCTGCGGTTGCTGAGCGAAAGGAGCACGACCATGAGAATCGACAAACGCTTGCGGTTCAGACTCCTGCTGCCGACGCTGTTCGTCGCAACGGTGCTGACGTTTCTGCCCGGCGTGCCGGCCTGCGACGATCGCGACCGCGACAACATCGGCAACTCCGAAGACAACTGCGGCTTTTTCTACAATCCCGGCCAGGCGGACGAAGACGCCGACGGCGTCGGCGACGCCTGCGACACCGACACGCCGCTGCATGGCCATCGCTTCGCCGCGTGCTACGTCAGCCGCCTGACGCCGCCGACCGGCGCCGCGTATGAAAACGTGCGCATCGCCTTGACCGGCGACGAGAAAGGGCATCTGCTGGCGGCGGTCGATCTGCCGCCGGAACTGTATTACCATCACCTGACCGGCGAGGCGTATCACAACGAGCGCGACATCGCCCTGATGAGCGACGACAAAACCACGACGACCTATTACGCGCTGTTCACCGAAGGCGCGACGGCAACCGTCGGCGAGGATGACATCATCGAGAGCATCCAGGGCGTGTACACGCTGCTGTATTGCCCGAATTGCTACGGCGATCCGGATGCCGCATTCGATTACGTCAACTGGAGCGACCTGTCGGCGGGCGAATGGCTCGCCGAAGCCGCCGCGCCGGAAGTCTGCGGCCTGGAGGAAACGGACGACGACACGGTCGACGACGACACAATCGACGACGACGCGGCCGACGATGACGCGGCCGACGACGACGCGACGGACGACGATGCCGTGGACGACGACGATGACGACGACGATGACGGCTGCGGCTGTTGAGCGTCGCCGAAGATGCAACTAGTGGAATCGTTCGAAGTACCGGCTTTTCGATACTAAAAAACGTTTGAAGCCGATTTCGTGGGGCCGGTCGACGCCGGCCCCTCTCTATATTAAAAAGCGAAGGGTTTCCGCCCTGGTTTCCTGATTTGGAACGCCATACTCAATTCGCCCGGCTGCTTGGCCGCCGGTAGAGAATGCGCGCGCTTTTCTCCCCGGCATATCGACATTTTTTGCGTATGTGGTAACACTATGGGCGCTCCAAGGTGTTTGATCGGTGAGAAAAGGGGGCTGCACGTGGCGGTCGACACGGAACAACTTTATCAGCAATACGGGCCGATGGTCCTGCGCCGCTGCCGCACGCTGCTGCGGGACGAGGACCTGGCGCTGGACGCGATGCAGGACACCTTCGTCCAGGTGTTGCGCCGGCGCGACATGCTGGACGACGCCGCACCGTCGGGCCTGTTGTACCGCATCGCCACCAACGTCTGCCTGAACAAGATCCGCTCCCGCAAACGGCATCCGGAAAATCCGGGCGACGATCTGCTCACGCGCATCGCCGACAGCGACGAACCCGAGACGCAGGCGCTGGTGCGCAGCGCGCTGGATAAGCTGTTCGCGCGCGAACGCGAATCGACGCGGGTGATCGCCGTGCTGCATTTGCTGGACGGTCTGACGCTGGAAGAGACGGCGCAGGAGGTCGGGCTGTCGGTCTCCGGCGTACGCAAGCGGTTGCGCTCCCTTCGCAGCAGGCTGATCGAACTGGAAGGAGTCGCATGATGAAAACACCGCCTCGCGTTCCGGATTTGCTGCTGGAAAAGCTGGCCTTGGGGGAGTTGGATCCGGCGCAGGCCGACCAAGTGCGCCGGCGGCTGGCCGCCGAGCCCGACGGCGAACGACGGCTGGCCGCGCTGACCGAATCCAACCGCGAGATTCTCGCCGTGTATCCCGCGCGCAAGACGGCCGCGTCGATCGACGAGCGACTCGCCGAAACGCAACGGCCGCGTCGGTCGTGGATCCCCCTGCCCGCGTTGGCCACGGCCGCGGCGGCGCTGCTGGTGGTGGTCGTGTGGCTGGCTAATCCTTTCCGCACCGCGCCGCCGGACGAGCCGGTTCAGCCGGGCATTCCGACCGAGCGCATCAAGGGCGATCCGCAGTTGATCATTCACTTGAAGCGCGCCGACAGCATTCGGCAGATTTTCGCGGGCGACGCACTGTCGGCGGGCGACACGCTGCAATTGAGCTACCTGGCCGGCGGCGCGAAATACGGCGTGATCTTCTCGGTCGACGGGCGCGGCACGGTGACGCTGCACTTCCCGGCGCACCCGGACGATCCGACCGAGTTGGCCGAGGGCGCGGCGCATCCGCTGCCGTTTTCCTACGAGCTGGACGATGCACCGGATTTCGAACGGTTCTTGTTCATCACCGCCGACGAGCCGCTGGACGTGCGGCAGGTGCTGGCCTGGGGCGAGGAACTGGGCGCCGATCGTCTGAAGGAAC
>DAINPV010000243.1:0-6320 GCA_036743315.1 bacterium
GGGAGCCCGGACCTGCGGGCAAAAGGTCTCACAGCAACCCGTGCTGCCGCCGTGGGAAAAGCAGCCGCTGCAATGGACCATCTATTACAACCAACTGGCATGGGGCGCGAACACATTGCAGACCGTCGGCGTACTCGAGACCGGCTCACAGGACGCGCTGTTCGGCGACGAACTGGGCACGGCGATGCTGCGCCAGTCGATCACGTACCGCTACCACGGACTGTTCGGCGGCGTGGTGCGGCCGGTGGCACGCTTCACGGTGGGTGCGGGACAGAATCCGCTGCCGCTGCCCGGCGTGGGTTTTCACGGCTATAACGATATCTATTCCGGTTATGCCTACTCGGAGTTGGGCGTCGAGGTTGTTTACAAGGGCGTCGGCGTGGGCTACACCTACGGTTATTTAATGTCGCGCGACTTGGGCATGTCCAACGACGCCGACATCACCGGTCCACCCAGTCCGTTCGCCCCGCTACCGGGCTCGTTCAATTTCGATGATTGGCTAAACAATTTTTATCTGATTTTCGAATGACCTTCCTTACTCCAACAACAGGTGCGGGAGGAACAGGTGATCGATGCGGCGGTTCATGGCGAGGTTCATCCGGCGTTTGCCGAGGTTCGCGAGGTGTTTGCTAACAATATCGTCACGGGGCGCGAAATCGGCGCGGCCGTGGCGGTGTATCATCGCGGCGTGAAGGTCGTCGACCTGTGGGGCGGCCTGCGCAGCGAGACGACCGGCGCGCCATGGGAAGAGGACACGCTGACGATCGTGTTCTCCTCGACCAAGGGCATGGCGGCGACGACCTTGGCGCTGGCGCAATCGCGCGGTTGGCTCGATTACGACGCGAAGGTCGCCGCATACTGGCCGGAGTTCGCGCAAAACGGCAAGGCCGAAGTTACCGTGCGGCAACTGCTGGCGCACCAGGCCGGGCTGTGTTGCCTCGACACGCCATTGACACCGGAAATCCTCGCCGATCACGATTGGCTGGCCGAAATTCTCGCGGCGCAAAAACCGGTGTGGCAGCCCGGCGCGCGGCATGGCTATCACGCCGTGTCGTTGGGTTTCTACGAAGGCGAATTGTTGCGGCGGGTCGATCCGGAGCACCGCACTTTGGGGCGGTTTTTTCAGGATGAAATCGCCGGACCGCTGAAGCTGGATTTTTACGTCGGTCTGCCGCGCGACATTCCCGAGCAACGCCTCGCTGAAGTGCAGGGCTTTAAACCGCGGGAAGTTGCGCTCGAACCGTTCCGCATGTCGTTGCGTATGGTCCTGGCGTTTTTCAATCCGCATTCGATCACCTCGCGCACCTTCCGTAATCCCGATATCAAAAATCCCGTCGAGCTTGGTTCGCCGGTGTGGCGCTATGTACAGATGCCCGCTTCCAACGGCTTCGGCACGGCGCGCTCGCTGGCCAAGGTGTATGGGTGTCTCGCCATGGGCGGCAAGGATTTGGGAATAAAGGATGCGACGATACGCGCGCTGACTGCGCCGCCGATTCCGCCGGCGTTGAGCACGCACGATCGGGTGATGTTCGTCGAGGCGGCGTATTCGCTCGGTTATCTGCGGCCGTTTCACGCGTTCAATTTCGGCAGCAGCCAACGCGCGTTCGGCACGCCGGGCAGCGGCGGCTCGTTCGGTTTTGCCGATCCCGACCGTCAACTGGGTTTTGCCTATGTGATGAACAAAATGAGCATCGATGTCTGGGAGGATCCGCGCCAGCATGATCTGCGCCTGGCCGTCTATCGTTGCCTGCGGAATGTACAATAAACGGAACATTCTTTGCGTTATGACGGTCCATTAAATCAGCGACACTCAAAGCGGGAAGAACCAATGAAACGGTTGGCGATCATCGCCGGCATGTTGCTGGCTTGCCTGTCCGCAGCGGCAGCTTATTACTACTGGCCGGTGCAGGCGATTCCTTTCGAAGCTCAAGTCACTCATTTGATTGTATTCAAATCGGCGCGGCGTTTGGCGGTGATGAGCGGCGAACGCGAACTGGTGCGTTATCCCATCTCGCTAGGGCGGCAACCGCGCGGCGACAAGGTGTGCCGGGGCGACAACAAAACGCCGGAAGGCAGTTATGTGCTGGATTTTCGCAACCCGGACAGTTGTTGCTTTCGTTCGTTTCACGTGTCGTATCCCGACGCGGGTGACGCGGCTGCGGCGACCGAACGGGGATGCGATCCAGGCGGCGACATCATGATTCACGGCATGAGCAACGGCCTGGGCTGGCTCGGCCGCTTCCATCGCTGGTCCGACTGGACGCACGGCTGCATCGCCCTGACCGACGCGGAGATGGCCCACTTGTGGGCGACGGTGGCGGAAGGCACGCCGATCGAGATCCTGCCCTGACGCTATTCACTATTTGTCGAAGTTTGCTACCATTGCTCCCACACCATTTGCCGGGAGCGTGGCATGAAGACTTTACGCTTGATCGTTTTCATCTCGATCTTCGTTTTAATCAGCATGTCGGCCATGGCCGATCAAGGGTCGTTGGAGCGGGCGCTGGCGATGTTGGCGGAAAGCGAAGCCGGTCCGCCGCTGGCGCTGCCCGCCTATCCGGCGGTTTATGCTAATTTAATGGAACGCAACGGGCGTCTAGCCGAACTCGGGTTGTCCTATGACGAAGGGCTCGTCTACGCCGAGGCCGCATTGCGCAAGCAAGGCATTCAACCGTCGGAGCCGCCGTTGCTGCCGCGCACGCCGCCGACCGCCGCCGTGCGTACGCCGGGCGAGTTCGAGCACATGAGCGGCGTGATCATCCATTATCCGGTGGAGTTGGGATATGACCGTGAGCGCATTACGTTCAATCAGATGCTCCAGGCGCTCGACGGCGATCCGAAGGTGACGGTTTTCCTGTTGGTCGACAACGCCTGGCAACAGAATCAACTGAACAACACGCTAAGCGCCCTGGGCATTGCCGGCGACAACTTTGAGATTCTGACCGTGGCCACCCAGACGATCTGGACGCGCGATTACGGCCCCATCTTCCTGGAGGAAGAGGCCGGCGACGATACGGTGCAATCGTTGGTCGATTTGACCTACCAGGGGCGGCCGATCGACGACGCCGTGCCCGGATTGCTGGCCGCGCAGTTCGGCATCTCGGCCTATGATTGGAACGTCAATTTCGAGGGCGGCAACTACATGAGCGACGGCGAAGGCACGTGCTTCACCTCGGATGGCTTGGCGCTGCACAATCACACGACGCCCTATGCCAATTTGGCGCAGGCGCTCGACGATTACCTGGGTTGCGCCAAGCACATCATGGTTACGCACCTGGAGGACGAGGCGACCACGCACGTTGACATATCCGCCAAGCTCCTGGACGAAACGAATGTGATCGTCGGGCAATACCAACCGGGGGCGCACAACTATGCGACGCTGGAGGAAATGGCCGCGCAGATCGACGGCGAAACCAACTTGAACGGCGATTCGTTCAACGTCATTCGCATTCCGATGCCGCCGGAGTATACGGTGTCGAGCATTTACGGCGAGTTGACGGTGTTCCGCAGCTACACCAATTCGTTGTTGCTCAACGACAAGGTGCTCGTGCCGATTTACAACATCGACATGGACGCCGCGGCGTTGCAGGTTTACGAGGATTTCTACGCCGCCAAGGGGCGCGACGTGCAGGTGATTCCCATCGACTCCGAAGTGCTCATCGAACTGCTCGGCGCGGTGCATTGCGTGACGATGGAGCGGGCCACTGCCGGCTGGCAGGAAGTGCCCGCCGATGACGATACCGCCGATGACGACGCGGTTGACGATGACGCGGTCGACGACGACGCGGTCGATGACGACGCGATCGACGACGATGCGGTCGACGACGATACCGCTGACGACGATGCCGCCGATGATGATGACGACGATGATGACGACGACAACGACAACGGTTGCGGTTGTTGATCGATGAAGATGACGATCCCGACGATCGACGACATTCGACGGGCGCACGAGCGGATCGAACCCTTCATCCACCGTACGCCCGTGTTGACCTGTCGAAGTCTCGATGACCTGCTGGGCGCGAGGTTGTTTTTCAAGTGCGAGAACCTGCAGAAGGTCGGCGCATTCAAGATGCGCGGGGCGACCAACGCGGTGGAACTGCTGACCGACGCCGAGGCGGTGCGCGGCGTGGCGACGCATTCTTCGGGCAATCACGCGCAGGCGCTGGCGCTGGCGGCGCGCAACCGCGGCGTGCCCGCGTACATCGTCATGCCCGACAATTCGCCGGAGATTAAAAAAGCGGCGGTGGCCGGGTACGGCGCGGCGATCACCTATTGCCGACCGACGCTGGCGGCGCGCGAGGAGGGATTGCGCGAGGTCGTCGCGCGCACGGGTGCGCACTTCGTGCATCCATACAACGACGCGCGGGTGATCGCCGGACAGGGCACGGCGGCGGTGGAGTTGCTGGAGGAGGCGGAAGACCTCGATCTGGTGCTGGCGCCGGTGGGTGGCGGCGGACTTTTATCGGGTACGGCGATCGCCTGTCGCGGGCTGGCGCCGCACACGCGGGTGATCGGCTGCGAGCCGGCGGGAGCCGACGACGCTTACCGGTCGTTCCACAGCGGAACGCTGACGCCGGTCGGAAATCCGACGACGATCGCCGACGGACTGCGCACCTCGCTGGGCGAGTTGACCTTCGCGGCGATCCGCCGGAACGTCGATGAGATCGTCACCGTGAGCGAAGAGGCGATCGTGGCGGCGATGCGGTTGGTGTGGGAGCGGATGAAAATCGTCATCGAGCCTTCGGCGGCAGTGCCGCCGGCCGCGCTGTGGGAGAAGAAAATCGAGGCGCACGGTCTGCGCGTGGGGATCATTCTCTCGGGCGGCAACGTCGATCCGGCGCGGCTGCCCTTTGCTTGACGGTCACTTATTTAATCGCGACAATGCGGCGAATTATCCAGGGAGACACATCTTGAAGAAAGTGCGAGTCGGCATGATCGGCGCGGGGCGCATCACCGATCTGCATTACCCGGCCTATCGAGATTTCACGCGGGCCGAGCTGGCGACAGTTTGCGCCAATTCGCAGGCGACGGCGAAAAAACGAGCCGCCGAGTGGGGCGTACCCAAGTGGACGACCGATTACCGCGAGGTGTTCGCCGATCCCGACATCGACATGGTCGAGATCAATACGCCGCATCATCTGCATTATCCGCTGGTGCTGGAGGCCGCCGCGGCGGGCAAGCACATCCAGTTGCAAAAGCCGATGGGTATGAACGTCCGCGAATGCGACGAAATGATCGCGGCGACGCGCAAAGCCGGCGTGAAGTTCAAGGTGATCGAGAACTTCGTGTTCTACCCGCCCTACCGGAAAGCGAAGGAATTGATCGACGCCGGGGAAATCGGCGAGGTGCAGTCGATCCGCATCCGGCTGGGCGCGGGCGGCGCCGGCGGGTGGTACGTGCCGTTGAACACCTGGCTGTGGCGGTTGGCGGAAATCGACAAGGGCGGCGGGCCGACGATCTACGACGACGGCTACCACAAATTTTCCATCGGCATGTATTACGGCGGCGAAGTCGAACGCGTGCACGCGTGGATCGACCGGTCTTTCGGGCTGATCGATTCGCCGGGGATCGTCACCTGGCAGGCGAAAAACGGTGTGGTCGGTTGCATCGACGCGACGTTCTCGCCGCACCTGTACATCAAGTCGAAGTATTATTCGGCCGACGAGCGGGTGGAAATCACCGGCAGCAAGGGCGTGATCTGGGTGACGCGCTGCACCGGGCAACTGCTCGACGAAGCCTCGCTGATCCTGTACCGCGACGGAGTGAAAATCTGCTACGAAAAAATGCAGTCCGACTGGCTGCAGAGCTTCATCGACTCCACGCGGCATTTCATCGATTGCATCATCAACGACACGGAGCCGTTCCTGACCGGCGAGCAGGCCAAAGCGGTGCAGCAGTTCTGCTTCGCGGCCATTCGCTCGGCCAAAGAAGGTCGGGAAGTGGCTCCGACGGAAATCGACGAGTGAGAACATGAAAAAAGCATTGGCCAATACCGTTGCCGCGCTGGCCTGGCCGTTGGCGCGATTGCTGATTGTGCACCTGTCCGATACGCGGTTTGTCGCGCTGTTGGATCGCCTGATTCGATTCTTGGCGCGCCGCAACCCCGACGATTTCAACATTGTCGTGCTCGGCGATGCGAAGAAAATCTTTCTCGATCCGGAAAGCTCGATGCTGGCGCGCCGGATGATCATCGAGGCGCGGCCCGCGCAATTCAAGGCGCTGGTGCGCGGCGCGCTGTTGTAGGAGGCACGATGGCAGCCAAACAAAAACGAATCGTGCGCGTGGGACTGATTGCCGTCGCGCCGTGGGCAAAGATG
>DAINPV010000244.1:0-6313 GCA_036743315.1 bacterium
TCTCTCACCAGCGAGAGAGACTCGTACTCCGCCGGTCACCGAAGGCAAGCCCTCGTCAACCGCTTGGCAAAACCTCTACCACAACTGTTTAAATAGGGTCAAGACTAAAATCCCGTTCTTTTGTAAATCATGAAAATACCACTATTTATCAAGAAGTTATATCTTGGCGGAAGTGGAGCTTATTCGACCGTTTCTCCGTCTTCATCGATAATAACCTGCAATTTTGACCATGGAAACGATTTATCAACATATCTTGACGTTGCTTCAATTGCCGTGATAGGACCTTACCCGAACAGTTGCTTTCGACTCGCGGAGTGGCTTATGAAATGCCCCGAATGCGGTTTCGTTTCCTTTGACGATCTGGACAAATGCAAGCGTTGCGGTTTCGATTTCGTCGCTTATCGACGCGGCGAAGCCACGCCCCGATCCAAATTGCTGGGACGGCTGCGCGGTAAAGCGACCGGTCCCGCCTCCGCCAAGGTCCTGAGCGACCTCGACCAGGCACGCGAAACGACCCAGCGCGAATCGGCTCTACGCCGCGAACGGGAAGAGGCCACCCGCGATTACCTGGCTCGCGAACGACTCATTCGCGAGGAAAAAGCCCAACTTCGCCGCACCTACGATCGGGCCACCGACCAGCATGATCGTGACGAAATCCGCAAGCAAATCGAGATGTTGGATCAGCGCAGGCAATCTCTGTCGGAAGAAAAGAAGGCCTTCGAGGTGCGCCAGCAGGCGTTGGAGAAAAAACTGCGCGATCAAACGGCCATGGCGCGGCTGAAGGTCGAGCAGGAAATGAAGCAGGCCGAGGAATCCGTCGTTCGTCGCCGTGAACGCGAAGAGGCGGAAATCCGGAAAATGCAAAGCGAATTGGAAGCGCAACGGGAGAAGATCCAACGCGAGCGGGAGGAGCACAAGCGCCAACTGGAAGCCGAACGCGAGCGTCTGGCCCATGAACGCGCCACGCTCGAAAAGCAGAAACAGTCGGTGCAGGAGTCCGAGGATGCTTACCAGGCGCGTATCGCCGAAGAGCAGCGGCGCGCCCGGGAGATCGCCGCCTCGCTGCGGGAAAAGGAAGAGCATCTGGCTTCCGAACGCGCTCGGGCGCGCGAGGCCGAGAAAGAGGCGGTGCGCCGGCAATCCGAGGCCGAGGAGATGATTTCTCACATCGTGCAGCGTTTGGAGGACGAAGGCCGGGAAAAAGGCGAAGCGCCGCCGGCGGACACGGTCGAGAAGAAGAAGGTGCTCGTGGGCGTCGATTACGATTCCATGCGCCAGCAATGGCGTGAATCGCTCGCCTCCGACCGTAAGCCCACGCCCGAGGATTACCTTGCGGTGCTCCGCGAGGGCCGGCGCAAGGCCAAGCATCCCGCGGCGCAAGCGACCGAGCGCGACGGAGCGCCGGCGGAAGCGAGCGAAAACGACGAGGAGATCGTCATCGAGGAGACGACCTTCGAGGAAGAAGAGGCCGTTGCGGCCCGCGAGGCTCGGGCGACGGCCGAACCGCGCCGGCGACAAGTCGTGCCCAAAGGCGGGTTGATCCGCCGCAGCATCGCCGCGCTGATCGACATGACGTTGCTGCTGCTGGCGCTGGGCGTGTTTCTGGTCATCGGCCGCCTGGTGACCGGCAGTCAGGGCGGCAGTGCCCGCGATTTGGTGTTGGCCTTGGGGCTTCCGTTCTATATTTTATTCGTCTTGCTGGCCGCCGCGTACGTCACGTACGTCCATGGGACATACGGGCAGACGCTGGGCCAACGCCTGCTGCGCGTACGCGTGCTGACCACCCATGGCGAGGAACTGACTTATCTCACGGCGTTTTTCCGCTTCGTGGCCGCTTGTTTCGCCGTGGGATTTCTGGGCATGGGCGTGGTGTGGATCGGTTTGGATCCCAACAAGCAGGGGTGGCACGACAAGTTGGCGCGCACGGTGGTCATTCGGAGTTGAGGCGTTACGATAGTCGCTTGACGCCGCGCCGTTAACACACCATACTTTTGACAATTTTCTTGCCGGGGATTCGAGGCGGGCAGAGAGAATTGGCAGGCCGCTAAAAGATTGGTATGCTCACACCTTTCGCGAACGAAAACGGATAAAGGACCATTCAGCTTGAAGGACATCTTTTCTGACGAAACTCTCGACCGCTTGGACGGCGCCATCGAACAGTCGATGTCGGCGCGAACCTTCGTGGTCGGAGATATGATCGGCGGCCGTTTCAAAGTCGAACGGGTTGTGGGCCGCGGCAACTTCGGCTTTGTCTACCGCGCGCTGGATACGCAGTCGGGCAAGAAGCGCGCCATCAAAACGTTCTACGAACGGTTGACGAGCCGTCCCGGCGCCGCCGTCGCCCTGCGCGCGCTGGGCGATCGCCTGCGCGACGTGGTGCACCCCAACCTGGTGCGCGTGTTTGAAACGGGCACCGACGGCAATCTGGTTTATTTCGTGGAAGAGTTCGTCAGCGCGCTGACGTTGGACAAGCTGGTCGAAGCCGTGCGCAAGCACGCGCCGGAAAAAGGATTCCCCGAAGAGCAAATGTCCGAAGTGGTCCACCAGGTGTGCGCCGGGCTGGAACAACTCGGCGATCTGCCGCACCTGGGCCTGACGCCGCAGAATATTTTCATGAGCAAGGCCGGCGTCAAACTGTCGGACATCGGCGTGGCCAGTTGGCTGCGCGAAGTGATGACGGCCGACGATTTCCAGGTAATGTCCGGCCGCACGTTCCTGGCGCCGGAATTCGTGCGCGACGGCGTGCGCAACGGCGCCGCCGACGTCTACAGCCTGGGCAAGCTGCTCGAATACCTGCTGACGCTGGAAGTGCCCGCCGCCGGGCGCGTCGGCGGACCGATCAAGGGCGAACACGCCGCCGGATTGCTGGACTTGGTGCACAGCGCCTGCGACGACGATCCGGACCAACGCCTGCCCAATCCGGGCGTGTTTCTGGGTTCCTACGAGGCGGCGCGCGCGGCGCGGGCTGCCGCCCCGGCGATCGGCAAAGAGGAATTCGTCCGGCCGGAAGAGGCCGCCGAGGACCGTCTGGCCGAAGCCGCGGAATTGGCGCTGTCCGCCGTGAGCGAAGCGGTCACCAGCGATCATCGCGAGCGTGAGGCGCTCGAGGAAGTCGCCGCGGTCGTCGAACGGGAAACCGTCGAACGCGTGGAGGAGCCCGCGGCCGTCGAATTGCCCGACGAGCGTTTCGCGGTGGAAGAAGAATTTTTCGGCGAGGCGCTCAGCCAGGGCGAAGCCGCGCGCGAGGCCCCCGGCGCGTTGCCGGCCATCGAGGAAGAACTGCCGCCGATCGGCGAGTACGAAGCGCCCGCCCGCCCGGCGGAAATGCCGCCGGTGTTGACGGCCAAAACGCCGGTGAAAAGCCGCGCCTGGCTGGGCTGGCTCGCGGCGGCCGTCGTCGCGGCGCTGGTTGTGGTCGGCGTGCTGTACAAGGACCGACTGTCGCCTCCGCCGGCCGAGCCCACGCCGCCGGTCGATCAGAATACCTTCGATCTGGAAGGCATCACCTACAGCCCCGAACCGGGCGGTCCGACCTACGACGAAATGATGGAAGCGCTGTTGCTGCAGGCCAGCACCTACGTGAACCAGAATCGCATCACCGATCCGCCGGAGGAAAGCGCCTTCGGTCTGTACAGTTTCATTCTGGATATCGATCCGAAAAACGCCAAGGCGCAGGAAGGCCTCGCGGCGATCGAAAACCGCTACCTGACCCTCGGCCGCGCGTTCATGAATTCGAAAAATTATCCGCGCGCGCAATGGGCGTTCCGCAAGGTGCTGGTCGTCAACAAGCAGAGCGAAGAGGCCGCGCGCGAGTTGACCAAGCTGGCTTCACTGGTCAAGACGCCGCCGGAAGCGACGCCCCTGCCCGGCGAGAAACCGGGACCGACGCCCACGCCGACGCCCGGCGGACCGCAGCCGACGCCGGAAGTCGCGACGACCGGCCCGCTGCCGCAGTTGACGGCCGACCACATCCGCCGGACGATCGCCAATTCGATGGGCCGCGTGAAGTTCTGTTTCGCGAAAAATCCGGATGCCTCCGGCGTGGTCAAAGTGAAATTCGTTATCGCCCCGGCGGGCAACGTGGCCAGCGCGGCGATCACCAGTTCCACGCTGGGCAATGCGGAGATTGAACAATGCCTCGTGCGCCGCGTGATGCTCATGCGCTTCCCGGCATTCGAAGGTTCGTCGAAAACCGTCACCTTCCCCTTCAATATCAGCAAGTGACGCGTTCGGCGATTCGACGCCTGCTGCCGGTGCTGCTCCTGTTGGCGCTGCCGGCGGGGTGTGCGTCGTTTCGCGCGAGCGGCGGCAACACGGCGATCGAACTGCCGCCGGTGACCATCGTCGGCGATCCCGCCGGACGCCGCGGCGACATCTACGACGCCTACGATCTGTTCGATCGCGGCGATAAAGCCTTCGTCGCCGCCGACTGGCCCCTGGCCGAAAAGGTCTATCGTTTGCTCCTGGAAAAATACCCCGCCAGCGAGGTCGCGCCGCCGGCGCGCTACAACCTCGGGCTCGTGTACGAGCGCACCCAGCGCTGGGCCGACGCGCTGAGCGTCTACGAGGGCTTCGGCGACGACCTGGGCAAGGATGTCCGGCGGGAAGAGGTCCGCATGCGCCAGGCCGTGTGTCTGGCGCGGCTGGCGCGGCACCGGGAAACGCAACAACGGCTCGAAGCGATTCTGCATCAGTTCGGCGTGCCGCCGCTGGAATACAACGAGGCGCGCGCGCGATTGGGCATCGCCTATTACCACGGCGGCGACGAGATTCTCGCCGAGCATCATCTGCGCGCGGCGCTGGAAACGTTCGAGCACAACGCCGAGCGCGGGGTGGTGCATGCGCGGGCCGCGTACGCCGAGGGCTACTTCGTGCTGGGCGAAATCGCTTTCGCGCGCTTTCGCGGCGTCGAATTGAGCGGGGACGAGGAGTCGCTGGCGCGGGGTCTGGGCGAAAAGGCCGACGCGTTCGTCGCGGCGCGCGGCTACTACACGCTGGCGATCCGCACCTACGAGCCCGAGTGGGTGGTGGCCTCGCTGTTTCGCATCGGCCTGGGCTACGAGTTGTTTTACGAAGCGGTGTTGGCCGCGCCGCTTCCCGCAGGTTTGACCGTCGCCGAACAAACGGAGTATCGTCGAAAACTGCGGGAAAAATTGCAGCCGGTGCTCAACAAGGCGCTGCAGGCCTATCGGCGCAACCTGGAGCTGGCCGGCGATCTGAAAGTCGAGTCCGAGTACGTCCGGCAAACGAGGGAACGATATGCAACGCTCAGCCAAAACGCGCAGCAACCTTAGGGGATGGTTCGTCACGCTGACGGCGGCGGCCGTGTTGACGCTCGCGATCGTCGCGGTCGTCCCGGCGCAAGGGACGGTCGATTTCGCCGGGGAAAACCTCGTGTACGAATTCGGCTGGTCGGGCATCAGCGCGGCGACCGCGGAAATCCGCGTTTTGCCGGTCGTCACGGACGGCGTGCCCTGCTACAAGGTGCAGATGCGCATCAAAGGCCAGCCGAAGCTCGACTGGATCTGGAAGGTGCGCGACGAAATCGAGGTCGTCACCACCGTCGCCGATCTGCGCTGCAAACATTACCTGTTCAAGCAGCGCGAAAGTTCGTTCCATCTCGATACGGAAATCCGGCACGACAAGGCGCAGGGCCTGCTGCTGGGCTCGCGCACGCGTTTGCGCCAGGGCGAAGCGCAGCCGCTCAAGCCCAACCACGCGCCCGACGATCATTACGATCCGCTCAGCGCGTTGATTTTCGCCCGGCGCGCGCCGCTGTCACTGGGCAAGACCTACCAGCTCAAGGCCTTCGACGGCAAACGCCGCCACGACCTGACCTACACGGTGATGGGCGAAGAGCACATCAAAATCGGTCTGGGCGAATTCGACGCCTGGAAGATCTGGCCGCGCATCGAGCGTTCGTCCGGCGCGGACGTCGAATCGAAAGTCAACAAGGTGCGCAAGGCAACACTGTGGATCGACAAGCAGCCGCCGCACCACGTGCTGAAGGTCGAAACCGAAGCCTTCGTCGGCTCGATCTACGCCGAGCTGATCAGGAAGTAAGGCCCGCCGCGCGCCGCCACGCGAACAGCAGATACAGCGCCAGCCAATAGGAAAAGAAAAGCTGCAACGTGGCAAACGGCACGGGCAGCGTCAGGTCGGAAACCATGGTCAGCGCCGGTGCGAAGCAAAACAGGCGCGCCCAACGGTCGCCGCGTACGGCCCGGACGATCTCCGCGATAATCAATCCCGTCAGCAGCGCCACCAGCGCCAACGTCAGCGCGCAGCCGTAGGGCGGCACGCTGTGAATGTC
>DAINPV010000245.1:0-6262 GCA_036743315.1 bacterium
CCGCTATCGTCGTCGTCATCGCCGCCATCGTCATCGTCGTCGTCCAAATCGTCGGCGATGTCGTCGTCATCGTCGTCGCCGCCGCAGCCGACGAACGACAGCGCCGACGCCAGCAGCAACAGCCATAGCCAATGATTGCGTAACATGATTACCTCCCCGTTGCGGTTAGCCCCCGCCAATTCCTCCGCCCCATAAAACACCGGCCGCCGCAAGATCCGTCACCGCGCGGACGAGGAAACTCATTTCTCCGGCGATTCCGCGGGTATCGCCCACAGCTTGCGCATGTTGACATAGGGTTCGGTCACCGCCATCGTCGCGCTTTGGTCGGCCAGCAAGCCGGTGAAATCCTGTTGCAGCATCGTCGCCGGGATGCGCACCTGCCCCAGTTCCTCCAGCTTGCTTTCGTTGAACACGGAGAACACCAGGTCACCGTCCGCCAGTTGGTCGATGAAGTAGATCGGCGGCGGATTGTCCGCGAACTCCTCCATGTTTTGCGTCAGAAAAACGAGCTTGATCAACTCGACTGTCTTATCGTCGAGCCCGCGATCGAACAGCTCGATCTTCTCGCGCAACTCCATCAGCCCGAAACAACTGCGGAACGTCGGTTTGTCCTTCACGCTTTCGCCGCCCATCACCCGCACGCTGCCCGCCATCGCCTCCCGATCGCGGCCGGACACTTCCGCCCACTCGCCGCGCTGCGCATCCGGATGCAATTGCAGCATCACGTTGCGTTGCATGTCGTGGTACAGCAGGCTTCCGTCATTGAGCAGCCGCGCGCCGCAGTTGCCGCACTGCACGGTGAACAACTCCAGGTTGAAAATGCGCTCCTTGAGCTCTGGCTCCAGCGTGACGTTGGCGCTCTGATACACCTGGGTCTTCTGCGCGGCGCCGCATTGCGGACACCGATATTCCATCTCGGTTTTTCGGGACATGGCCGACTCGCTTTCCCGCGAAAAGGTTGCCTTTCCATCTTCCTTCTAGCAGATCGCCCCGGCCGGTCACAACCGGGGCCGTTTTTCCGATTATCTTGCGTCCCGAAGACGCCCCTTTTTGCGGTTTGACAAGCCGCGCCTTGGATGTCAACATTTGCTGGCCGCGATAGGGGGAAATGTCTTGCACATAGGTCGACTGTCCATCGGTTTCGCACTGTTGCTTTGCTTGTCGATCGGCTGTCAATCGACCGCGTCCGATCAGGCGCAAGCCGCCGTTTCCTCCCCCGCCGTTGCCGCCGCGCCCGACGACAACCCGCACGATTGCACCACGGCCTGCAACGACGCTTGCGCGGACACCTCCGCCGCGGCCTGCACGTTCGAAACCAGCGATCAATGCACGGCAGCCTGCTTGCCCGGCTGCGAACACGGCAAGATTCAACCGGAAATCCAAGCCTGCCTCGGCGAGGACGCATCGACCGCCGAGCGGGCGGTAAGTAAATAATCAATAGGTTGGAGGTTGATCATGACCCATTTCAGAGACGTACCCGGCGACACCAAAGTATATCTCAACGGCGAATTCGTCGATTGGAAAGACGCAACCGTGCACGTCATGACCCACGCGTTGCACTACGGATCCAGCGTCTTCGAGGGCATCCGGTGCTACAAAACGCCCCAGGGTCCGGCAATCTTCCGCCTCAAGGAACATGCGGACCGGCTGTACAACTCGGCCAAGATGTACCGCATGGTGCCGCCTGAAATGAGCAAACAGCAGATGATCGATGCAATGATCGAAACGGTGCGCATCAACAAATTCAAGGAATGCTACATCCGGCCGATCGTCTATCGCGGCACCGGCATGTTCGGCGTCAATCCGCTCAACAACTCGATCGAAGTGGCCATCTGCTGCTGGATCTGGGGCAGCTACCTGGGCGAAGGCGCGCTCGACGAGGGCGTGAAAGTCCACGTTTCCTCCTGGAACCGCCTCGCGCCCAACGTCATGCCCGCGCTGGCCAAATGCGGCGCGAACTACGCCAACGGCCAGCTCATCAAGATGGAAGCGGTCCTCAACGGCTACAGCGAAGGCATCGCCCTGGACACCAACGGCTTCGTCAGCGAAGGTTCGGGCGAAAACATCTTCCTCGTGTTCGGCAACCGGCTGCTCACCCCGCCGTTGGGCAACTCGGTACTGCCGGGCATCACGCGCGACTCGGTCATCGCCCTCGCCCGCGACTGCGGCTACGAGGTCACCGAAGGCATCGTCCCGCGCGAGATGCTCTACATCGCCGACGAAGTGTTCTTCACCGGCACCGCGGCCGAAGTCACCCCCATCGCCTTCATCGACAAAATCCAGGTCGGCGCGGGCAAATGCGGGCCGGTGACCAAGCGGCTGCAGGAAGAGTTCTTTGCGATCATCGACGGCAAGAAGGAAGACCGCCACGGCTGGTTGACCTTCATTTAAACAACGACATTCCAAAACGGATGGGTTAAGCAATGCTCTGGACGATTGTGGTGTGGCTGTTCTGGCTCGTCGTTATCGGCGGGGCCGGGTTGTATGTGCTGGCGACGATCTGGCTCGTCGATCATCGTCGGACCGACGAAATCCATTACGCCAAAACCGACGACGGTTGGGACATCGCCGTGCATCGGCTGCGTCCGCGCAACGGCAAGGCGAAGAAGATCCCGGTCATCCTCCAGCACGGCCTGGCCGCCAACCACCGCAACCACGACCTGGAAGACCGCTACAGCCTCGGCCTCTACCTTGCCGGCCTGGGTTACGATTGCTTCCTGCCCGACCTGCGCGGCGCCGGCGACAGCATGATCACCACCTGGCATCGGCGCGATCGTTGGCATATCGGCTTCGCGGACTACGTCGAGCGCGATATGCCGGCGATCTTCGCCAAGGTCAAGGAACTCACCAAGCAGAACAAGGTGCATTACATCGGCCATTCGATGGGCGGCATGATCGGCTACGCCGTCGCCGAAGGCCCGCTGGCCCAGCGCGTGCAGTCCATGACCTCCATCGCCGGACCGGCCATGTTCGACAAGATGACGCAGTTCAAGACCCACCTGCGTTATCGCTGGCTGCTCAACTGGTTCCCCGTGCTGCACAACAACGTCTTCATGCGCATCATCTCGCCGCTGGCCTATTTCTTCCCGGCCATCGCCCGCACCGAGGTCAACCCGCGCAACGTCGAAGGGCCGGTCATCGCCCGCGCCGGCGCCAACCTGATCGCGCCCATCCCGCGCAAGCTGCTGCTGGAATTCGGCACGTGGGTGGAATTCGGCGACTGGGGCGCGCCCGCGGAAAACACGTACCAGCAACGCCTGAACGAAATCACCGTGCCGTTGTACTGCCTGGCCGGCGCCGACGATTTCTGGTGCCCGCCGCGCGTCATCGAACAGGTGCCCGGCATCGTGGCCAGCGAGAAAACGCAATACCGCCTGTTCTCCAAGGCCAACGGCGACGCCGACGACTACGGCCACGGCGATTTCATCGTCGGCCGCCGGGCTCCGGAAGAGGTGTTCCCGACCATCGGCGACTGGCTGGCGGACAACGACCACGCTTGATCCTTGCATCCGCGCGCGTTTGCTGCTAATTCACTAACCGATTTATCGATCGCGAGGCGAACGTGGGCGAACTGCGACCGCACAACCTGCTCGAATTGATCGGCAACACGCCGTTGGTGAAAATCCGCCGCCTCAACCCCAATCCGCGCGTGACGATTCTCGCCAAGCTCGAGGGCTACAACCCCGGCGGTTCGATCAAAGCGCGCTCCGCGCTGGCGATGGTCGAGGCCGCTGAAAAAAGCGGCGAGCTCGTGCCCGGCAAGATCGTCATCGAGCCGACCAGCGGCAACACCGGCATCGGCGTCGCGATGATCTGCGCGATCAAAGGCTACCGCTGCCTGCTGGCGATGAGCGAAAACGTCAGCCTCGAGCGGCGCAAGATCCTCGCCGCTTACGGCGCGCAGTTCATGCTTACCCCGCCCGAGCTGGGCACCGACGGCTCGATCGAAAAGGTCTACGAGATGGAACGCGCCGACGCGGACAAGCGCTACGTGCTGCTGGATCAGTACAACAACCGCGCCAATCCGCTGGCGCATTACGCCAGCACCGCGCCGGAAATCTGGGAGCAGACCGCCGGCCGCCTCACGCACTTTTTCTCGGCCATCGGCACCACCGGCACGGTCGTCGGCTGCGGCCGCTTCTTCAAAGAGCAAAACCCCGACATCCAAATCGTCGCCGTCGAGCCGTGCATCGGCCATCACATCCAGGGCCTCAAAAGCCTCAAAGAATCCTACGTGCCGGGCATCTGGGACAAAAAGACGATCGACCGCCGCGTGACCGTCAACGACGAACAAGCTTACGCCACCACGCGCCGGCTGGCGCGCGAGGAAGGGCTGATGTGCGGCATGTCCAGCGGCGCGGCGATGTGGGCGGCGCTGGAAACGGCGAAGGAACTCGACGAGGGCGTGCTCGCGGTCATTCTGCCCGACGGCGGCGAACGGTATTTGTCGACCGACCTGTTCGGCGCGACGGAGGCGTAACATGTCGGTGAAGCTGCGCAACGTGCTGACCAAACGCAAGGCGACTTTCCGCCCGCTGGAAGAAGGCCGCGTGCGCATGTACACCGACGGCCCGACCGTCCACGCGCTGGCCGACCTCGGCCTGGCCCGGCGCATCGTCGTCAACGACCTGATCAAACGCGTGCTCATCGCCAACGGCTATGCGGTCACCCACGTGATGAACGTCACCGATCTCGACGACAAAACCATCAACGCCAGCGCCGACGCCGGCGAGGACATCAAAGACCTTACGCGGCGCTTCGAGCGCGAATTCTTCGCCGACATGGCCGCGCTGGGCTGCCTGAGCGCCGATCATACGCCGCGCACCAGCGACCACATCGAGCAGATGCTCGCCCTCACGCGCCGGCTCATCGACGCCGGCTACTGCTACGAAATGCTGCGCAGCGTCTACTTCAACGTCGGCAAGGCCAAGGATTACGGCCGGCTCTCGGGCGTGGACACGCGTAAGATCCGCTGCGGCGCCACCGTCGACCTGGACGACTACGAGAAAAACGACCCGCGCGATTTCGTCATGTTCAAGCGCTGCGACCTCGCCGAAATCCGGCGCGGCATCGGCGTGAAATCCGAGTGGGGCCATGTGCGCCCCGGCTGGCACGTGCAATGCGCGGCGATGTCCACCCACTACCTGGGCTTGAAATTCGACCTGCACGTCTCGGGCAAGGATCTGGCCTTCCCGCATCACGAAAACGAGATCGCCCAGATCAGCGCGCTCACCGGCGAGCCGCCCGCGCACACCTGGGTGCACAGCGAACTGGTGTACGCCGGCGGCAAAAAAATGACCCGCGCCGCCGGCAACGCGAAAACCGTGCGCGAGTTGCTGGACGCCGGTTACGAAGGCCGCGTGCTGCGCTACTGGATCATCACCGCCAACTACCGCCATCCGCTGCACTACAGCGAGGAAAATCTGGAGACGGCCAAAAAAGCGCTGCATCGTCTCGATCTGTTCTTGCGCCGCCTCAAGCACGTGCGCGGCGACGAGCGCCATCCCGAACTGCTGCCGTTGGCCCGGCGGGCCGAAGCGGATTTCTTCGCCGCGCTCAACGACGACCTGAACATCTCCGCCGCGATGGCCGTGCTCTTCGATCTGATGCGCAAGGTCAATCAGATGACCATCGACTTCCCGTTGTCGCCGGCCGACGCCCGCGATATCCTGGCGACCTTCTACCGCGCCGACGCCGTGCTCAACATCCTGCCCTTCGCCGAAGACACCCTCGACCGCGAGATCGAGCGCCTGCTGAAAAAGCGCGAGAAAGCCCGCGCCGCCGGCGATTACGCCGCCGCCGACGCCATTCGCGATCAGTTGGCGCAACGCGGTTTGCAGATCACCGACACCGCCCACGGCCCGCGCATCGCCGCCATCGAGCGCGATTGACCGCCCCTTGGGCTTTGCCCCGCTTTTCGCTACAATCCCCCGCATACTTTCCATGAAAGGATGCCGACATGCGCCAATCGCTTGCATTGCTCATCGCCCTGGCCTTCGTCGCCGCCCTGGCCGCCGCGACCGTCGCCCACGCCGGACCGGTCAACGCGCGGGCCCTCACCGCCGCCGAACAGGCGCAGGTCGAGGCCGGCGAGGTCATTCTCGAAAGTCAGAAATACCAGGACGCCGAAGGCAAAACGCGCGGCCGCGGCCTGGCCATCGGTTACATCAAGGCCGACAAAACCAAGATCCTCAACGCGATCCTCGCCTACGAAACCTATCCGCAGTGGATGCCGCGCGTGAAGCAGACGTCCGTCTACAAG
>DAINPV010000246.1:0-6242 GCA_036743315.1 bacterium
AGCGATCCGCCGCTGGATGAATTGACTTTGCGCCGCCTGGCCCGATTTCTCAATCACACGCGCGAGAATTCGGCGGTGACCGGAGTCGATCCGGCAGTGCGACGGCGCGTGCTGGCCGCGCACACCGCCCGGGCGCTGGCCACCGAAATCGTCGCCCGCGATCGTGCGCCGGTGCTGTTCATAAAATTGAATGCCCGTGCGCCGGACTTGCCCGCATACTGTGCCGACGCCGTGCGCGACCTGCTGGCGCTTGCCGGTCCACGAGGCGGTGGAATCGTCTTCATTCACGACGAGCAACAAAGCCGCTTGCTGGTGATTAGCGATTTATCGTTGACGGTCCCCGCACGGCCCACGCGGGCGCAAACCGTCGAGTTGATGCGGCGCATTCTGGAGCGATAAGGAGGAACCATGCGCGCGGTTGTGCAACGGGTGAAACGATCGTCGGTGACCATCGACGGCCGGATGGTCAGTGAAATCGGCCCCGGTTTGTTGGTGCTGCTCGGCGTGCATGCCAACGACACCGAAGCGGAGGCGACTTGGCTGGTCAACAAAATCGTCGGCCTGCGCATCTTCGGCGACGACGAAGGCAAGATGAACCGTTCGCTGACCGATAACGGCGGCGGGATGCTGGTCGTCAGTCAATTCACCCTGTACGGCGACGCACGTAAGGGCCGCCGCCCGTCTTTCGACCAGGCCGCCGTGCCGGCCGTCGCCATTCCCCTCTACGAAAGCTTCTGCGCCCAGGCTCGCGCGCAGGGCGTCACCGTCGCCACCGGCGAGTTCGGCGCGATGATGGACGTCGAACTGGTCAACGACGGACCGGTGACCTTGGTGATCGATACCCCCATAAAATAAAGGAGAATCTTTCCTCGGCCGGGCAAGCGTGCTATTAATGCCGCCTTTGGTGCGTTTTCAAACGGAAAGGAGAAAATCGTGTCACGCCGTATTTTAGTTACCTGTGCATTGCCGTATGCGAATGGACCCATCCACCTCGGTCATGTGGTGGAATACACCTATGGCGATATTTGGGTTCGTTTCCTGCGAATGCGCGGCGAGGACGCGATTTACATCTGCGCCGACGATACGCACGGCACGCCGATCGATATCCGTGCGCGCAAGGAAGGCATCTCGCCGCAGGAGTTGATCGACCGCAGTTATGACGAGCACGTACGCGACTTCAACGAGTTCGGCATTCAGTTCGACAAGTTCCACTCGACGCACTCCGAGGAGAACCGCAAGTGGTCGGCCCGCATTTATGAAGCGGCCAAGTCCAAAGGCTTGATCGCCCGGCGTTCCATCGAACAGATGTACTGCGAAAACGACGCTATGTTTTTGCCTGATCGTTTCGTGCGCGGCACGTGCCCGCGATGCAAGGCGACGGATCAATACGGCGACGTCTGCGAAGTATGCGGCGCCACCTATCATCCGACCGAGTTGATCGAAGCGAAATGTGCCATTTGCGGCAGCCAACCCGTACTCAAATCCAGCGAACACCTGTTTTTCGAACTGGGCAAAATGACCGACCGACTCAAAGAATGGACCGGCAGCGACGATCATCTCCAGGAAGAGGTCGGCAATTACGTCAACAACTGGATCAAAGAAGGCTTGCGCGACTGGGACATCAGCCGCGACGGCCCGTATTGGGGTTTCGAGATTCCCGGCGAGACGAACAAGTTCTTCTACGTCTGGCTTGATGCGCCGATCGGCTACATCGCCAGCACCGAGGCCTACTGCAAGGAGCATGGGCTCGATGTCGCCGATTACTGGGAAAAACCGGGTACTGCAATTTATCACATCATCGGCAAGGACATCGTTTACTTTCATACGCTGTTTTGGCCGGCGATGCTCATGGCGGCGGATCTGAACCTGCCCAAGCAGGTGTTGGTGCATGGTTTTCTGCGCGTCGGCGGTGAAAAGATGTCCAAGTCGCGTGGCACCTTCATCAACGCGCGCACGTATTTGGACCATCTGGATCCCCAGTACCTGCGCTACTACTACGCGGCGAAGCTCAGCGGCAAGATCGAGGACATCGATCTGGTCTTCGAGGATTTTGTCAACCGCGTCAACGCCGAGTTGATCAACAAGATCGTCAACCTGGCCAGCCGCGCGATCAGCTTTGTCGAGAAACGTCTCGGTGGTGCGCTGGGCAACATTCCCGACGATGCGCGTGAGTTGATCGCCCTGGCCGAAGGCGAAGGCGAGGCCATTGCCGCCGCGTACGCCAAGCTCAATACGGCCCAGGCCGTCGAGCGCATCTGCCGCGTGGCCGAAGCGGGCAACCTGTACCTGCAAAATGCCGCGCCGTGGGATGCGGTTAAAGCCGGCGATCCGGAGCGCGCGCGCGACATCTGCACCGCCGCGGTCAACGTGACCAAGATTGTCGCTGCGTACCTCAAACCGGTGCTGCCGAAATACGCGGCCGACATTGAAACGGTGCTCGCCATCAAACCGTTGACCTGGGCTGACGCCAAGGCCGACTTAGGCGCCGGACATCGCATCGGCGAATTTACGCACCTGGTGCAGCGCGTGGATCCGGCGGCGATCGAGGCGATGGTCGAAGCCAGTAAGGTTGTCGAGGCCAAACCCGCGCCGAAGTTCGACTATACGGTCGAGCCGCTGGCCCCGGAAATTTCTTTTGACGATTTCGTCAAGGTCGACATGCGCGTGGCGAAGATTATCGAAGCCGAAACGGTTCCGGGCGCGAAAAAACTGTTGCGCCTCACCGTCGATCTGGGTCCGCTAGGTCAACGCAACGTGTTCGCGGGCATCGCCGAACATGTTGACGATCCGGCCGTCCTGGTTGGTAGGAAGTTGATCTGCGTGGCCAATCTGGCGGCGCGCAAAATGAAATTCGGCGTCAGTGAAGGGATGGTTGTGATGGGTGTGAGCACCACGCCCGACGGGAAGCAGGAGCACTTGTCGTTTATCGAAGCGCCCGCCGGCGAACCGGGCGAAAGGCTGCATTAACCTCTTATGACGGTGAGCGACTATGAGCGAAAACAATAACGAAAGCGTAAAATCCAATTTCATTCGTGAAATTATAGATGAAGATCTGAAACAAGGGAAAAATGACGGCCGGGTGACCACGCGTTTTCCGCCCGAACCCAACGGCTATTTGCACATCGGCCACGCCAAGTCGATCTGCCTGAATTTCGGCATCGCCCGCGATTACGGCGGCACCTGCAACCTGCGCATGGACGACACCAATCCGGAAGCCGAGGACATCGAGTACGTCGAGTCGATCATGGAGGACATTCATTGGCTCGGCTTCGATTGGGAAGACCGCTTGTTTTTCGCCTCGGATTACTACGATCAGCTTTATCAGTGGGCTGAGCAGTTGATCGTGGAGGGCAAAGCCTACGTCTGCGAACTTAATGAAAACGAGTTCAAGGAATACCGCGGCAACTTCTACACGCCCGGCAAGGAAAGCCCATATCGGAACCGCACGCCGGAGGAGAACCTCGCTCTGTTCCGCCGCATGCGCGATGGCGAGTTTCCCGACGGCTCGAAGGTTCTGCGGGCTAAGATCGACATGCAATCGCCCAACATGAACATGCGCGATCCGGTGATGTACCGCATCAAACGCGCGCATCATCACCGGACGGGCGACAAATGGCTGATCTACCCGATGTACGATTTCGCGCACGGCCAGTCCGACGCGCTGGAAAAAATCACCCACTCCATCTGCACCCTGGAGTTCGAGGATCATCGGCCGCTTTACGATTGGTTCCTCCGCGAATTGCGTTTGCCGAATCCGCCGCGGCAGATCGAGTTTGCGCGGCTTAACCTGACGTACACGGTCATCTCCAAACGCTGGTTGCTGGCGCTGGTGGAAAGCGGCAAGGTCAGCGGGTGGGACGATCCGCGCATGCCGACCATCGCCGGGGTGCGTCGGCGCGGTTATCCGCCCGCGGCGATCCGCAACTTCGCCGACATCATCGGCGTGGCCAAGGCCGACACGACCGTCGACCTCGCGCTGCTGGAGCACACCGTGCGCGATTACCTCAACGAGAGCGCGCCGCGCGTGATGGCCGTGCTCGATCCACTGAAAGTGGTCATCGAAAATTATCCGGAAGACCGCGTTGACGATTTCGAGATTCCCTATCATCCGCAGCACCCGGAGTTGGGATCGCGCAAGGCGCCCTTCAGCCGCGAGCTTTATATCGAGCGCGACGATTTTCGCGAGGATCCGCCGAAGAAATTTTTCCGTCTTGCGCCGGGAGCTGAAGTGCGTTTGCGCGCGGCTTGTTTGATTAAATGCGAGCGGGTTGTCAAGGATGAGACCGGGAAGGTCGTCGAACTGCGCTGCACGTGGGATCCCGCGTCGCTGGGCGGCACGCCGGCCGATGGGCGTAAGGTGAAAGGCACGTTGCACTGGGTTTCGGCCAAACACGCGCTGGACGCTGAAGTGCGTCTGTACGATCGCCTGTTCAGCGTGGAAGACCCGATGGCCTCCGGCGACTACCTGAGCGTGCTCAATCCCGATTCCTTGCACACGCTCACCGGCTGCAAAGTTGAGCCGATCCTGGCCGAAGCCAAACCGGAAGAACGCTTTCAGTTTGAGCGCAACGGCTATTTCGTCACCGATCGCCGCGATCATCGAAAGGGACATTTGGTTTTCAACCGCACGGTGACGTTGCGCGATTCATGGGCGAAAATCGAAGCGACCGACCATGAACCGGCAAAGGTCGAGGCGACGCGTCCGGTCGTGGCCGCCGAACCGCTTCCGGTCGAACCGCTGGCGGCGGAAATTTCCTTCGACGATTTCACCAAGCTCGACATGCGCGTGGCCAAGGTGCTTGAAGCCAAGGCGGTAGAGGGAGCCGACAAGCTACTGCAGCTCACGCTCGACCTGGGACCGCTGGGGCAGCGCAACGTGTTCGCGGGCATCGCCAAGCATGTCGGCGATCCGGCCTCGTTGATCGGCAAACTGGTCGTGTGCGCGGCGAACCTCGCACCGCGAAAGATGCGTTTCGGACTCAGCGAAGGCATGGTGATCGCCGCGTCGAACAAGACGCCGCAAGGCGAGCACGTCACCTTGGTCGAAGCGCCCGGCGGCAAGCCCGGCGAACGCCTGCATTAGTTCAATCGATGGAGGGAAGAGGGCGGGAGCGATCCCGCCCTTTTTTATTGCGGATAATTGGCGATCGCTTTTTCCAGGCGGCGGATCACTTCTTCACGGCCGATGAGCGCCAGCGTGACGTCCAACGGCGGGCTGGCCGCCGCGCCGGTCATCGCCACGCGGATCGGCTGGGCTATCTTGCCCAGGTTGAGATTCATGTCCGTGGCCATCTTCTCGACCATCGGCATAATCAACACCTGACGCAGTTGGTCGTCCTGTTTGACCCAATCCAGAAAACGCTCCATGACGACCTTCGCCTCGCCGCGCCACCATTTCTTCGCCGCTTTCTCGTCGTACTCTGCGGGCGCAATGAAAAACATTTTAGCCCACTCCGCCATTTCGACCAGCGTCTTGGAGCGGTCAGCCAACTGCTCGACGATCTGCGGCAGACGCGGATCGTCCTGCGCGGCATACCCGCGTTCAAGCAGGAACGGCAGCAAATGGGGGACGACCTCGGCCGGCGGCATTTCGCGCAGCTTGGTTGCGTTGATCCAGTCCAGTTTGTCGGTGTCGAAAATCGCGTTGGACGAATTGATGCCGTCGGTATCGAACACGGCAATCAACTCCTCGTCGGTGAACAATTCCTGATCGCCGTGCGACCAGCCCAGCCGCGCGAGGAAATTGCGCATCGCCTGCGGTAGGTAGCCCATCTTCTGATATTCGATCAGGCTCGTTGCGCCGTGGCGTTTGGAGAGTTTGCTGCGGTCCGCGCCCAGGGTCAGCGGCATGTGCGCGAACGAGGGCGGGGTAAGGCCAAGCGCCGCGTACAACGGCACCTGTTTGTGCGTGTTGGTCAGGTGATCCGCGCCGCGCACGACCAGCGTCACGCCCATGTCCGAGTCGTCAACGACCACGCAGAAGTTGTAAGTCGGCGTGCCGTCGGTGCGCGCAATGATCCAGTCGTCCAACTCGCTGTTGCTGACTTCGACGCGACCCATGACCTTATCCTCGACGACCGTCGCGCCTTCTTGCGGCATTTTAAAGCGCACGACATACGGCTGCTCGGGGCCGAAATTTTTCTCGCGGCACGCACCGTCGTACAGATAGGTGCGCTTTTCCTCGCGCGCTTTTTGCCGTTTGGCTTCCAGATCTTCGGCTGCGCAACGGCAGCGATAGGCTT
>DAINPV010000247.1:0-6239 GCA_036743315.1 bacterium
GTCGGCGGAATCCAACAGTAGATTGTGGTAAAGCCCGTAGGGGATGAGCAACGCCAGCGGTTCGACAGCCCAATCGCCGGGCTCGCCGCTGACGAAATAGGGATCGTGGCCGCGCGCAAAGATGTTGCGTCGGCCGTCGGTCGCGGTGGCGACCAGCAACGAGCGCATTTCCAGACCGTCCGGACCGACGCGCGAGGTATCGTTCCATTCACCTTCGCGGTAGCGCTTGTACAGGACGCTTTTCTCGTCGCTGTATTCCAGCGGACCATAGCCGAGCAGGTGCAGGCGGTCGCGCTCGTCGCCGACCAACAGCAGGTGATTGTCGCTGGGGAACGACAGGTACTTATCGTTCCAGACGCCGTCGGCGAACCAGAGATGCCGATCGAATTCGCCGGTCAAAACAAGATGTGGCGCACCCGCGGCGTCCGTGCCCATGGTCAGTTGCCGATAATCGTATTGATTGTTTTCCCACACCTTTGCCAGCGGTGTGCCGGCGTCGAATTGTTCGGCAAACCACACGTGGGTGATCACCTTGGGCAGGTACCCCTGGGTGTGCCCGTAGTACAAGGCGGCGATCATCGGTCTGCCGTCGCCGTTGAGGGCAATTTGAGGATGGCTCAGGTCGGTGGGAATGCCCGGTGTGATGTAATCGTCGAGTACCGTTTGAAACTGCCAGGCGCCCGAGCCGTTCGTGCCGTATAAAATCGCCTGCTCTGTGCCCAGCGCAACGTGCAGCGTGTTTTGCGCATCGCCGACCGCCTGGTATCGAATTACGTATCCGGCGAAGGCGTTCTCCGATTGCCAACCGTCGTTGTCCCGGTAAATGTGCTGCAGCGTGTAATCGGGCGGCAGGCCGGTGATGAAAAACAGGTGCGCTTGATCGTCGGCGTCGAAAATCAGCGACAGCGAATTGAAGCCGATGAGCGACGAATAGTCCCAGGTCTGTTCTTCGCTCGGCATGCCGTCTTGCAGGGTGTAGTAATGCAGCCGGTTCGGATTGCGGGTGATCGTCGCCAGATGCAGAACACCGTTTGCATCGGCGGCCAGCGCGGCTTCGTAAACGTTGAACAGCGACTGCGCGGTCAGTTGGCCGATGGATTCCGCCGGCGCCATCGCCAAGCCGACGAATCGATTGCCTGACATTCCGCCGATAAGTTGTTCGACAAAACCGAATTCGGTTTCCGCAGACAACTTCGGCAGGGCCGCGGTGGCGTCGAACAGATCGAAGAACACCAGAAAATTGCCGAAGGACGTTGCGACGATCGGATGCGCTCCGTCGAGATCGTCCGTATCGTCGTCGCTATCGTCGTCCATATCGTCGTCGTCGTCATCATCATTGTCATCATCGTTATCGTCGTCATCGTCATCGTCATCGTCGGCGGGCGCGTCGTCGTCGTCATCGTCGGATTGGCAGGCGAACGACAGGCACAGCAGCAGGGCGATCAACAGGGCGCAAAGAATTCGTTCCATGGACTCCCTCGCTTTCCGATGAATGAGCGCGGTCGATGGTTACTTGAATTCTAACCCACTTGGGTAAGGCAGTTCAACGGTCGCCGGCGGATGTCTAGTCCACCAACCGGCAGTTCATTTCTCCGCGGCAATAGATGCAGGTGGCGTTGAACGTGGAGCCGTCGATGGGAATGTTCGGCGTCACGTACAGTTTCAACTCTTTGCCGCAGTGGGAACAGATGAAGTCGAGACGCGGGCCGAAGCGTTGATCGAGACGGAACAGCAGGTACATCCCCAGAATGAAGCACAAGGCGGCGAAAAACCAATTGCCGGTTACCGCCATCAGCACGCTGGCGACGACGATCATCAACAGGAAGACGGCGAACAGAAATTTCAGGACGATCTTGTTCTGCCGAATGTTTTGGCGCGACAGCTCGAGCGTCGGCGGTTTGCCGTCGTTCTTGTTGTGGAAAGCCACGACATTGTCCGGGGAAAGCCTCGCATCGTCACTCATGCGCGATGCTCCTTTTTTTAAGTTAGTTTATCTCCATCTCGTCGATGTCCACTTTCATCGGCGGGGTGATATCCAACTTGCCGAAGCGGTCCTCGTACGCTTTAACCTGCTGCTGCAGCAGCATCATCAACCGCTTGGCGTTTTTCGGCGCCATGACCATGCGGCTGGCGACCTTCGATTTCTTGCGCGCCGGTTGAATGAACACGAAATCGAAAATGAACTCGGCGTCGCTGTGGTTGATCAGACACAGGTTGGCATAAACGCCGCGGGCGACCTCGTCGTCGATCTTGATTTCCATGCGCATCGTTTTCGCCGGCGCTTCTTTGGGCTCGGACATACTTGCCTCCCTGATGGATAAAATCAGGATGCCTCGACGCCGCCCGACTGTCAACCGGTTGAACGCCGCGCGGGGCGGTGGTAGCCTAGCGCCGATCAACGCACCGACATTGAGAAGGAGAGCGTCATGCGCGATTTGGTGATGGCCATCGACCAGGGAACCACCGGCTCGACGGTGATGATTTTCGACGGCGAATTGAACGTGCTGGGCAAAGGTTATGCCGAGTACGAGCAGCATTTCCCCAAGCCCGGCTGGGTGGAGCACGACTCCGACCAGATCTGGGAAAGCGTGGAAAAGACGATCGCCATGGCGCTGGCCAAAGCGGGCGTCGGCGGCGAGCGCATCGCGGCCATCGGCATCACCAACCAGCGCGAAACGGTCGTCGCCTGGGAACGTGCGACCGGCCGGCCGTACCACCACGCGATCGTCTGGCAGTGCCGCCGCACCGCCGACATGTGCGCGGCGCTGCGCAAACGCGGGCTGGAAGAAGTGTTTCAGCAATCCACCGGCCTGCTGCTGGATCCCTATTTCTCGGGCACGAAAATCGCCTGGCTGCTGCAGAACGTGCCGGCCTTCGCCGCCGCGGCGGCCAAGGGCGAGGCGGCCATCGGCACGATCGACACCTTCCTGACCTGGAAACTGACCGGCGGCGTCGCGCACGTCACCGATGTTTCCAACGCCAGCCGTACGCTGTTGATGAACCTGAAAACGCTCGCCTGGGACGACGAGTTGCTCGACATTCTCGAAATTCCCGCCTCGGTGCTGCCGTCCATCCGCAGCAGCAGCGAGGTGTACGGCACGACCAAAGGTCTGTCGATGCTGCCCGACGGCATCCCCGTCGCGGGCATCGCCGGCGACCAGCAGGCCGCGCTGTTCGGCCAGGCGTGCTTCGAACCGGGCATGGCCAAGTGCACCTACGGCACCGGCAGCTTCCTGCTGTGGAACACCGGCGAAAAAATCGTGCGCAGCAACAACCGCCTGCTGACCACCGTGGCCTGGAAACTGGGCGACGAAGTCAACTACGCGCTGGAAGGATCGAGCTTTATTGCCGGCGCAGCCGTGCAGTGGCTGCGCGACGGCCTGAAGATGTTCTCGTCCAGCCCCGAGGTCGAGCAACTCGCCGCCTCGGTGCCCGACACCGGCGGCGTGGTCTTCGTGCCCGCGCTGGTCGGCCTGGGCGCGCCGCACTGGAACGCGCAGGCCAAGGGCGTCATCTGGGGCATCACCCGCGGCACAACCCGCGCGCACATCGCCCGCGCCACGCTCGAGGGCATTGCGCTGCAGAACTACGACGTGCTCAAGGCGATGGAGAAAGACGCCGGCGCGAAACTCGAACTGCTGCGCGTGGACGGCGGGGCGAGCGCGAACAATCTGTTGATTCAGTTCCAGAGCGACATTCTCGATTGCGCGATCAGCCGCCCGACGATGGTCGAAACGACCGCCCTCGGCGCGGCGCTGCTGGCCGGGCTCGCGGTGGGCCTCTGGAAAAACAAGGCCGAGGTCACCGCGCGCTGGAAAGAGGATCGCCGTTTCACGCCGACCATGCCGTCGGCGAAGGTCGAGGAGCACCTTGTGCTGTGGAACGAAGCGCTCGGCCGCGTGTAAGGGCGGAACGGTTAAAGTGAAAGGGCGGCGTGTTCGGCCGCCCTTTTTTATGGTTGGTTAGCGGAGGTCAGCAACCGCACCCATCGTCATTGTCATCGTCGTCGTCGTCCGTGGCGGCGTCGTCGTCATCATCGTCATCATCGTCATCGTCGTCATCGTCGTCATCATCGTCATCGTCGTCGTCGTCGGTATCGTCGTCGGCAGTATCGTCGTCGGCGGTATCATCATCGGTGGTGTCGTCGTCGGCGGTATCGTCGTCGGCGGTGTCGTCGTCGGTGGTATCGTCGTCGACCGTATCATCGTCGGCGGGCGTGAGCACCTGGAAGCCGTTGTTCAACTGGCCGGCGCCGTTGTCGGTGACGATGATCACGTGGTACTCGCCGATGGCCGCGTCGGTCAGATCGAAGTCGGCGGTGATAGAATCCACACCCACCACCACCACGTTCGTCGCGGCGATTTCGTCTTTGTCGGGGCCGTTGAGCGTCACGGTGGGCGTGCCGAAGAAATGATTGCCCGTTACCGTCACGCTGACCTGCTCGTCCTGCTCGCCGTAGGCCGGATCGATGTCGGTCACTTCCGGCGTCGGCGCGACGACCGTCAGGCAGCCTTCGCAATACTTGGGCGAGATGCCCAGGTAACCGGTCAAATAGTTGTCGGCGGCCAGCGTATAGGCGCCGGCGGGCAATTCGGCCGGCACCGTCGCGGTGATGGTTTTCGCATCGTCTACGCTCAACGAATCGAAATCGATGCGCGGAGCCTTGAGCGGGGAGGCGAACATATAGTAGTCGCTGCCTGGTTCGTCGTCGAAATTAAGGCCTGTGATGGTGATTTCGGTCGTCTGGTAGTTGACCACCTCGGCCGGATCGAGCGTCGGTGAAATATAGGGCAGGCAATAGCGGAACACCTGGACGGCATCGGTTTCGGTGCTGTTGCCCGTCGCGCCGCCGGCGATGACGAAGACCGCGTCGTGGAAGTTGTCCGCGCCGGAAGCGAAGACCGGCGTGGGCACCGTGCCGAACAGGGAGGCGAGATACCATGAGGATGTGTTCAGGTTGTACCCGCGAATGGTGGCGTCGGGAACCCACTGATCGCCCGTACCGAAGGTCCAGAAGTGATAGGACTCCTCATACTCAGGCGCGATCAGGTTGGCGTCGTTGGCGTCGATCGGCACGACCGCTTCGGTCGTCCAATCGCCGGCGTTCGGTTCGTAGGAATAGTTGCTTTCGTTGTTCCAGCCGCCGACGACGAAGAACAACCCGGCATAGGCCAGGCCCTTGCCGTAGTATTTGGCGCTGGGCATATCGTCAATGGCGCTCCAGGCGTCCAACAGCGGATCGTACGTGTAAGCGGAAGCCAGTACGGTATCGTCGCCTCGCCGGCCGCCGGCCACGTACAGTACGCCGTCGATCGCCGCGGCCGAGCAACCGGTCATGAATTCCGGATGCGAACTGCCGGTTTCCCAGGTGTCGGTTTCGGTGTCGTAGATATACAGGCTGTTCGTGAAATTGCCGCCGACGACATAAATTTTACCGTCGATCGCCGCGCCGCAGGCGCCGTTGCGAGGCAACGGTAGGTTGGTTTTGGTTTCCCAGGTATCGGTTATTGGCGAATAAGCGTACACGTCATCGGTGGATGTACCGTCGGCATAACCGCCAATGAAGTAGAAATAATCGCCGACGGTGGCGGCCACCGGCCGAAAGGCGCCGTTCGGCAGACTCGTCGGCGAGGTTTCAAAGCCCTGCGAACAAGCCGGCGTTGCGGCCAAAGCCAGATTGAATGAAAACAGCGTACTAAAAAGCGTAAGGAAAATTATGATGCTTTTATTCATCGTACTCTCCGTGGTTTTTAAATCGTTTGAAGCTTCAATTTCTCTTTCTTTCGGCACATTCGAATGCGAGGATGAACATTAAATACCTTTTGTTGTAAAAAAACTCAAAAGTACTTTATAGTTAATCGGATCGGTTCGAAAAGGAAACGATTTGACAGAACCGCCAGACACAAAAAATTAGGGGAAACGATCGATCATCCAATCCTTATTGCATGATAAATTGATGAAACGTCAAGTAAATCAATGTGTTTTAGCACTAAGCCTCGTGGCGTCGCTTTTCCTGGTCGCCGCTCTCGGCGCCGGTTGATCGTCGCCGTCGCAGCCCAGTCACACGACCGCCTTGTTGCGGGCGGGGGGCACGCTCATAGGTTTCGACGAGGCGAAACAGATGACGAAAGCCGTCGAGCAGATGTTGTATATTCCTGTGTATTCGAATAGTTACCATCGGGAGTCCGTGGTCGTCGATTTGACCGTCACCCTGAGCCTCCGCAACACCGACCCACAGC
>DAINPV010000248.1:0-6214 GCA_036743315.1 bacterium
GGCGGCCCGTTACGGCGTTCGGCAGGCCAGATGGCGGTGGCTTCGCCGGTCGACAACTGGGGCGGTTTCCTGAGCGAGGAACAGTTCGGCTGGATCGCGCGCGATCTGCAGGAAGCGGACGATGCCGGGCTGACCAGCATGTTGTTCATGCACCACGATCCGCGCGGACCCTACACAGCGAACAAGCCCTACCCGACCAATCCGTTCCTGGGCGACGGCAGCGAATACTGGAACTACGAATCGGCCGAGTGGGATTCGAATCCATACGACGCGATCAGCAACGAAACGCCGGCATTCAACACCGGCGTCAAGTTGATGAACCTGATCAAACAGCATCGCGTGTCGCACCTGTTCATCGGGCATAATCATTTCGACGAATTCTGGCAATACATGACCGACGATCCGATATTCGATCGCGCGGGCAATCCAGTGGGCGACAACATCACCGCCGGTCGTCCGTTAACGATCGTGCAGACGACGACGCTGTCTTCGGGCGTCGACGAACCGTCCAGTTACAACGGCTACCGTTTGATGGAAGTGGTCGACGGCTTTTTGCAGAGCATCAATTTCATCGACAATGACGAAATGCGCGTGCAAAGCGTGCCGGGCGGCAACCTCTGGTATGAGGTAATCAACAACGACGGCTCCTCGGACGACGCTATGATCACGGTGGTCAATGCCTTGCCGACCGACGTGGATGTATCGTTGGAGTTTTACACGGCGGGTTCGCCCAACGGCTACCAAATCATCAACATGGCGGCCGACGCGTCTGTGCCGATCGCCGATCTGGGGCTGGGCGAACGAGGCGAAGTCGTGCTGTATGCACACGGATCGGCCGCGGGTGTGAACATCGACGAAACGGGCTTCCCGCCGGCGCGGGGCTTGGAGGCGCGGACGATTTTCCGCACACAAGCGCATCCGACCAATATACCGCCAACGGCCGAATTCACCGTGACGCAGATCGAGGACGACACGTGGGAATTCGATGCGACGGCTTCGGCCGATCCCGATGGCGGCGAGTTGCGCTATTTCTGGGATTTCGGCGACGGCCGCACGGGAACGAACGCGGAAACATCGCATACCTATCAAATCGGCGGCGACCTTTCCGTCGTGTTGACCGTCTTGGACGCCAACGGCGGGAAAGCAATGGCGCAGACGATTTTGTCGATCGACGATTGTTGTCCGGATCGGGAACATGACAACGACGACGAGGAAACCTATTGCAACAACGGTTGCGCGGCCGGCGCCGGTGGAAATACTGCCGACGCCCTTCCCTTGCTGTTGTTGTTCGGTCTCGTCCTCGTGCTGAAACTCGGGTCCCGCAAGAGGAGTCTGCGATGAAACGGCGGTTGTTTTTCCTTCTGGCGATTCTCCTGGCGGCCGCCTCGCCGGCGTTGGCCATCGATGCGCAAAACGTCGTTCCGGCCATGGGTCCGCAAAACCTGTTGACATTGTACACGAGCGATCCTTTGGCCATGGGCCAGTTCGCCGTCGGCGTGTTCGGCAACTACGCCGCCGGCCCGGTGCGCTTCGAGTATGAGAACGGCGACGAATTCGATGTCGTCGAGCAAATGGTCAGCGGACAAGGCTATTTGGCCGTCGGTTTGTTCGACAGGATCGACCTGATGGCCGGCGGCAGCTACAACATGGTCGTCGGCGACGATCTGAACGATTTCATCATTCCCGATTTCGGCGAGCCGGAAGACGAAATGGTCGCGCGCCTCGGCGATGCGATGGTCGGCGCCAAACTGCGCTTGCTGCGCAACAAGCCGGAACTGTTAGGTCTGGCGGTCGGCGGGTTCGTCACGGCGCCCACGGGCGGCGATGAATACTACGTCGGTGCGGGCGCGACGACCTTCGGCGGTCATTTAATCATCGACAAACGGCTGGCGATGGTCAACCTGGCTGCCAACGTGGGTTACAAGTATCTCAGCGATGTGGACGAACTGTCGCCGGCAGGACAAATCTACGGCGGCTTCGGTCTGGATGTGGCGCTCGCGCAGTGGGTCGGGCTGACCGGCGAACTGATCGGGCGGACGGTCGATTACGGCGTGGACGAAATCGACGCCACCGTGCCGATGGAAGCGTTGGTCGGCGTGCGTCTGTACACACCGCTCGGCGTCAACTTCGCCCTCGCCGGCGGCTTCGGCTTGACCGACGGCATCGGCAGCCCGTTGTATCGTGGTCTGGCCGGCGTCTCCTTCTCGTATCCGAAACTGACCTATGGCGAGCAAGCCGGAGCAGTCGTACCGGCATCCGATCCATATAAAACCGACACCGACCGCGACGGCCTGGCGGACTACATGGAAGAGCAGGTCTATAAAACCGATCCGGACAACCCGGACACCGACGGCGACAGCCTGCGCGACAACGAGGAAGTGCAGAAGTACAACACCGATCCGAACAAAGCCGACAGCGACGGCGACGGTCTGGCCGACGGCGCGGAAGTGCGCTTGTACGGCACCGATCCGCTCAATCCCGACAGCGACGGCGACACGATCAGCGACGGACAGGAAGTCAACGAGTTGCGCACCAATCCGCTCAACACCGACAGCGACGGCGACAACGTCCCCGACAACATCGACGGCGCGCCGCTGGAGCCGGAAACGATCAACGGCTTTATGGACGAGGACGGCGTACCCGAGGTGGTCGTGGCGAAAAAGCCCAGCGGCGTGATGATGCTGGAAAACCAGATAGTTCTGCCGACCGCCTTGGTCTTCCACGATCCGAACGGCGCGATGCTGACCAAAACCGACAAAATGCTGCTCAACGACGTGGCGGTGATTCTGCAGGAATACCCGCGGGTGAACATCAGCATCGAAGGGCATGTGGCGGCCGGAGCGCCCAACGCCGAACAACTGACCAAGCAACGGGCGACGGCGGTAATGAACTACCTGAACCGGCGCGGCATCGCCGCATCGCGCATGACCGCCGAAGGTTTAGGCGATCAAGTACCCATCGCCGACAACGATACGGAAGCCGGACGCGCGGCGAACACGCGTATCGACTTCATCATCACCTCGCGCTGACGAGCATCCACCCAAGAAAAAAGCCCGGGATCTGATCCCGGGCTTTTCCTTTCGGTTGAACGCTTCAGGAACGAATCGCTGCCAAAAACAGGTCGAACATTTTTTGGGTTACCGGACCTGGTTTGCCGTCGCCGATCGGATGATCGTCGATGCGCAGCACGGGCGTCACCTCGGTGGTCGTTCCCGAAAGAATCACCTCGTCGGCCGTGTAAAGATCCGCGCGCGTCACCCACTCCTCTCGCACAGCGATGCCGGCCTTGGCGGCCAGACCGATCAAGAAGCGGCGGGTGATGCCCGGCAGAATTTTGTGGTTGAGCGGATGGGTAAACAACGTGCCGTCCTTGACGATGAAAATGTTGCTGGATGTGCCTTCGAGGACGCGCTCGTCCGCGCCGATGAAAATCGCCTCATAGCAGCCCGCTTCCATCGCCAGCTGCTTGGCGAGCACGTTGGGCAATAAAATGGTCGATTTGATATCGACGCGAGCCCAACGGACGTCCGGGGCGGTGATGCAACTCACGCCACGCGCGACCAACTCGGCTTCCTTGTGCGGAAACTCGCGTACGGTGATCACAACCGTGGGTTCGGGCCGCACAGCGGGAAACGCATGAGCGCGCGGAGCAACGCCACGGGTGATTTGCAGGTAAACCATCGCCTTGGGCATCAACGCCGCGTGATAGGTCTGTTGGATCTGCTCGCCGATGTCGTCAACGTCAACGTATTCCATACGGATTCCGACTAGGCTACGCTTTAAACGTTCCATGTGCTCGGCAAATAAAAACAATCGCCCGTTGTAAGCGGTGATCACTTCGTAAACGGCGTCGCCGAAGGTGAAGCCGCGATCATTGATGGAAACCGTCGCCTCGGCGAAGGGTAAAATGCGTCCATTGACATAGGCAATTTCCGGCATTGAACGACTCCCTTTCTTACGGAAGTGTGGATAAATAAATCATATTGAGCAATTAATCATCAAGTATAACAAATTACATTAAGTAATGAATGCAATCATTCGTATTATAAAGATTATTCATATCGTCAGAAAAACAAAAATTGCGATTTTGGCCAATTTTCACAAATCCATGTTCCATTTTATCCACAGATTATCCACAACGAAAATTACTGTGAAACTCATTTACCGTAAGTGCAGAAAAATTTCCAGTAATTAGACGACGACCAAGCGGAATTTGTTGCCGGGATTTTTTGACCGGGGAGTTTATCTTCTGCGGATTTTCATTTAGACTAAACCGATTATAGTTGTAGGGTTCATTGATAATCGATTCCTGCCGTGTCGCTGACCGGCCGGGTGTCGAACAAGAATTCGAAATGGAAGGAGGTGAACGTAAGTGCGCTTCAAACTATTTTGGATCCTCATCCTTATCAGTCTGATGACGTTGAGCACGCTCCTCGCGTGCGATGACGACGATGACGACGATAACGATGACAACAGCGACGACGACGATGACATTGATGATGATGACGGCGACGACGATGACGACGACACCGGCGACGACGACACCGGCGACGACGATGACGACGACACCGGCGATGACGACACCGGCGACGATGATACCGGCGACGACGATACCGGCGATGACGACACTGCCGATGACGACACCGGCGACGACGACACCGGCGACGACGACACCGGCGACGACGACACCGGCGACGACGATACCGGCGACGACGATACCGTAGAGATCGGCACGAACGTCGGCGATAAAATGGCCGACTTCACCGTCACGCTCAGCGACGGATCCTCCTTCAATCTTTATGAGCATGAAGGCACAGTCATCTTATTTGACACAGCCGGCATGTACTGAGGCAGCTGCGCTGCCGACTCTCCCGGGTTGGAGAGTATATATCAGGATTACAAAGACGAAGGTTTCCTCGTTGTGCAGTTGATCGGCGCCGACTTCAACGGAGCTTATCCGCAGCTGGCCGATCTGATCGCGTGGATCAATTACATCAAGTCGCAGTATGGCGCGACGATCACGTACGATGTCGCGGCCGATCCGTATTTCACGATCGGCAGCATGTACAACAAAACCGGGTACATTCCGTATTACTGGCTGGTGGACCAGGATCTGGTGATCAACTACAAAGCCAGTGCCCTGAATCAGTTCCGCGCGAAGATCGAAACTCTCCTGGGTCTCGAATAGCGGAAAATTCACGAAAAGGGCGATGAACCGAAAGGTTTGTCGCCTTTTTTTTTATTTGCCGCGCAATCGACTAAGGGCGTTGAGCAAGCGCCAACCGCGGCTTTGCCGAATGGCTTCCAACTCCGCTTCCTGCGCGGCCACCTTTTTTTGCGCCGCCATCAACTCGCGATGCTTGCGCGCCAGTTGCCGCGCCAATTCCGGATTGCGCTTTTCGACGACGAAGGGCCCCAGAGCCAACGCATCCATTTCCGATTTAAGAAAGCAGTCGATGGCGTCGGCGGGCGTTTCCACGATCGGGTCGCCCGCCAGGTTGAAGCTGGTGTTGAGCAACACCGGCACGCCGGTTTCACGTTCGAAGGCCGCCAGCAATTCGTACAACAAACCGTTGGACTCGGCGGTCACCGTCTGCAGGCGCGCGGTGCCGTCGACGTGCGTGACGGCCGGCACAAGCTCCGGCTTGCGGACGGAGACGACGCGCAGCATAAACGGGCTGGCGCCGGTCAGTGAGAAGTACCCCGCCGCCTTTTCCAACGGCGCGACGGGCGCGAAGGGACGGAACGCTTCGCGATACTTGACCTTCTCGTTGAGCAGATCCTTGTTCGCGGCGCGGCGCGGGTCGCAGAAGATCGAACGGTTGCCCAATGCGCGCGGACCGATCTCCGCCCCGCCCTGGTGCCAACCGACCACCGCGCCGGCGGCAAGGCGTTTGGCGATTTCCCCGGGCACCTTGTCGGCGTAATCGAACCATTTGAGCACCGCGTCGTGCCCGGCGAGCGCCGCCGCGTAATCTTCGCGTGTATAAGTCCGGCCCAGGTAGGGATGGGCCATCGACCAGACCTTTTCGTTGCCGGCCTCGTACCACGGCCACAACGCCGCGCCCAACGCCGTGCCGTCGTCGGCGGCGCAGGGCACGATGAACACGTTGTCGAAGCCGGCCCGTTCGACGATCTGTTGATTGGCGACCGAGTTGAGCGCCACGCCGCCGGCCAGCACGAGGTTGGCGCAGCCGGTCGCTTTCCGCAGATC
>DAINPV010000249.1:0-6180 GCA_036743315.1 bacterium
TCGCCTGCGCCGGGCCATGCCGCATCTGCCCGCGTCCTTCGCGCCGCAAAACGACAACGGCGTCGTGTCGCTACGCATCGCACCGGAGTTAACCGGGGCTTACGCGGCGCGGCGCGACAACCTGTTGTTTCTCGGCAACGATCGCGCGCTGCTGGATCGTCTGCGCAACGCGACCAAGCCCGACGGCGCGTCGATGAGAGAAGCGTTGCGCGTGGACGGCGAGGCGGCGAACCTGCTCGCCGATTTTCTGCGTCAGGCGGGACGGCTCGACGCCGCGCAGGGCGAGGGCGCGACCTTCGCCGTCGAAACGCTGCCGCTGCTGCTGGAGGCCGTCGGCAAATTCGACCGGATGAACGCCGTCACCCAGGCGCACGCCGACGGTTGGCGGCAGGAGACGACATGGCGATGAAGCGAACGTTGCTCGCGGCGTTGTTGTTGCTGGCGGTCGTTGCCGCGACGGCCCGGGCGCTGACGGTGCTGCCGGTCCATCGGTGGTTTATCTACGACGTGAACGGCAAGCTGAGCGAGCAGGGCGGGGCGTTCGACGAACGCGAGGCCGCGGCGCTGGCCGTGTTCGGACCGGGCTCGACGCTCAAACCCTTCGTGTTGGCCGCGGCGGTCGCCGGCGGGCTGGATCCGCAAACGAAGTACACGTGCAAGCCGTTCCCCCTGACCGTTCCCGCTCAGGAGCGTTGCTGGCTGGCCGACGGACACGGGCCGGTCGAGTTGGCGCCCGCGCTGGCGAATTCATGCTCGGCTTACACGCGCTGGGCGACCAAGTACGTCGACGCCGACCGCTACCGCAAGCTGTTGGTCGACCTCGGTTTCGGCGAGCGCCTGCCGGCGAAGGATGTTTTCCGCGCGCTGGGCGGCGAGGCGTGGATGGGCGCGGCCAAGGGCATCGCCGTCACCGCCGACGAATTGGCGCGGGCGTATTTGAACGCCTTCGCCGAGCCGCCGAAAATCCGTCTGGCCGGCCGCGCGGCGCTGCGGCAGGGATTGATCGAATGCTGCCTGACCGGGACGGGCAAGACGGCCCGGCGGTCGAGTCCGATGCTTTCGATCATGGGCAAAACCGGCACCGGGCACACGCTCGACGGGCGGCAGCTCGGCGTGTTCGTCGGCCTGACGCCGGCGGACAAGCCGACCCAGGCGATCGTCATGCTGGTGCGCGACCACGACGGCATGATGGCCGCGCAGATGGCCGGCGATCGGCTTTCCTGGTGGTTGAATCAGCCGGGCCGCTGAGCGGCTCGCTTGACAAGCCGGCCGGCCGATCGTACGGTTTTTCGACATTCCAATCATGGGTGACAAGCGATGAGCGAGCCGAAAAGTCCGGTCCAACGCCTGCTCGCCGACGGCGAGGAGAAATTTCAGGACATGGTCAACGAACTGGTGAGCAACCCGCGCTTCGCCGAGGCGCTGGGCAAGGCGCTGCAAAAAGGCGCGCGCACCAAAAGCAAAATCGACCGCAACCTGCAGACTGCGCTGCACCTGGCGCACGTGCCGACCAAGGCCGATTACGAGGAATTGGTGCAGAAGGTGACCGGTCTGGGCCACGAGGTCGCCAAGCTGGAAAAGCGCCTGGACAAGATTCTGGTACGGCTGGAGGCGCTGGCCGACGCGGCGCACAAGCGCTAACGCGATCAACGCGAGGAGGGCGTCGTGACGCGGAAAATCGCATTCGTCAACGAAAAGGGCGGCAGTTGCAAAACGACCTTGTCGGTCAACACCGCGGCGTATCTGGCCGCCAAGGGCGAGAAGGTGCTGTTGATCGACATGGATCCGCAGGGGCAGGTCGGCAAGTCGCTGGGCTTCGACGTGGCCGCGGCCGACCCGACGATCTTCGAGGTGCTCACCGACGCGAACGTCGCCGCGCGCGACGCGGTGTTCGGCACCGAGATCGCCAACCTCGACGTGATTCTGGCCAACAAGCTGCTGGTCGATTTTCCGGTCATCGCCGCGGCGGACGACGACCGCGTGATGAAGCTCAAGGACAAGCTCGACAAGCTGCGCGGCTACGATTACATCATCGTCGACAGCCCGCCGTCGCTGGGCCTGATCACCCTGAACATCATGCTCGCGGTCAAGGAAATCATCATCCCGGTCAGCCTGACCTACCTGGCGCTGGACGGGTGCAGCGAAATCGACGAGACCGTCGCCAACGTGCGCGAAACTTACGGCAAGAAGGACCTGAAAATCTCGCTGGTCGTGCCCACGCTCTACCGCCGCACGAATCTGGCCGACGCGATCCTGGCCAAGCTGCGCGACTTCTACGCCGACCGCGTGGCGAAAACCGTGGTCGGCTACAACGTCGCCATCGACGAGGCGCAGAGCTTCGGGCGCACGATCTGGGATTACAGACCGCGCAGCCACGGCGCGCAGATGCTCGCGGCGCTGGCCGAGGAAATCCGCAAACTATCCTGAACGACGGTTTTCCTTCCGTGCCGGGATAAACCGGGCAAGCCGCCGGTCGGCGGTTGCCGACGATCGGCGGCCGAGCGGAGCGCATAAAACAAACGGTTACCGCCCGGGTCCCAGCAGCGCTTCGGCGATCACTTCGGCCAGCAGGATGTGGCCGTACTTGGTCAGGTGCATGCGCGAGTCGATGAACAGAAAGCGCTCGCGGAATTGATGGAACACCGGGTTCGGATCGACCAGCAGAGCGTTGTTTTCCTTGGCCAGGCGGCGCAGTTCCTCAAAATAAGGCTGCAACTTTTCGCGCCGTTGTCGATCCTTCTCCCAGGTTTCGGGCAGGTGATAAACGGCGACGTACGAGGGCTCGAGCACCAGCACCGGCCGCGCGTGGTATTGGCGGCACAAGGCCAGGGCGCGCGTGGTGAGCACGGTGAATTTTTTGATCGACGAATTCAGGTTGTTGTCCACGCTGTCGAAAATCACGAGACTCGGCTTGTAGACCTTCAGATCGTTCTCCAGGCGGTCGAGGATGTAATCCATATTGCGCGCGCACACGCCCAGGTTGATCGTTTCGGTCGCGGGATTGTCGTCGACGCGCATGATGGCCTGCAGGATCATCGGCCAGGAATGCTCCCAATTTTGCTTGAACGGGAATCCGGCCGTGCTCGAGCCGCCGTAACACAGGATGCGCGGCGTTTCCGCCCGGCCCGGCGGCTCGCCGGCCGTCGGGGCGGGTTTGGCGAACTGGAAGAACAAAACGATGCTGAAAAACACGGCCAGCGGCGTGAGAATCGCGAACAGCAGCGGATAGAACAGCGGATGCGCCGCCCAGTTGCGCCGGCGCAACGCGCGCAACAACAGGGGCAACAAAACGGCCAGGGCGATGCTGACGAAGACGAAAGCGACGACCAGGGCTTTGATCAAAAACCGCGAGGCAAAGATCGGCGATAAAAAATCGAGAAAAACGCGATGGAAATAAAAAACGGTGAACACCAACAGGGCGTCGAGCGTGAACAGGAAGAGCAGCAACGGCCGCGCGGACTCCTCCAACCGTCTGTTCAGCGTCTTGGCGAAGCGCAGCAACGGAATGAACAACGCCGTGAGGCCGACGGCGAGCAACGCCATAAACGGCAGTGAAAAGACGATGGCCCGCCAATACGAACGCGGCGCCTGGCTGCGATCGGAAAGGACCGCCTCGGTCACGTGCACGCGGTCGAACAGCCGGATGCTGCCGGGCGGGGTCAGGGCGATTTCAAAATCACCGTCCATTTGCGGCAGCGGCGGATAGGCGATGTTTTCGTCGTCGAGCACGATCTGGATGCCGTCGTTGTCTTTGACGAACTTCAGTTTGCCGCCCGCGCCGGGCTGCAGGTTCGGCAGCGGCTTCTTCTCGGTCACCATCCCGTCGTTGTAGGCCAGCAGCGCGTGGTCGTAGTCGGGCGAACGGCTCAGGCGCAGCACGACCGAGTTGTCTTCCACCTTGTTGATGACGAAATGCAGCACTTCGCCCGGCTCGATGGCGTAATGCAACTCCACGCTGCGCCAACCGGTAGCTTTCGGCAGGTTCAGCCGGGCATTGTTGTACGACAGCGAATATTCGTTGAGCGGCGGATAGGACAACAATCCGTCGCGGGAGGTTTGCGGTCGAAAGACGAAATCGGCGAACAGGATCGACAGCAGGGCGAAGAAAAACACGAAGACCAACGCCAGGAAAACCAGGCGTTTGATCTGAACTAGTTCCGCGATGATTTTCTTTTCGATAATCGAATCACTCCGTCGGTACGTGGGCGACGATCACCGCCGATTCATCGACCGGCATATTGCGCGCGACGATCGGTCGCGGCGTGCTCGGGCTTGGCGGATAGAACATGATATCATAAAAGCCGGCCGGCATCTTCACCGCGAATTGTCCCGCCGGATTCAGAATCGTATCCAGGTTGTGCCCCTGACCGGAGGTGATGCGCACCCGCCAGCCGGTGGCGATGTTGGCGCCGCGATACACCGTGCCGCTCAGCTCGTACAGATCGACGATCACGTTGTAGGTCGTGTCCGCGTACACGCCCAGGTTCGGCACGGTCAGGTACGGTCCGGCGACCTTGCGCGCCAGCAGATCCCAGTACTTGTTCACCGTCAGATTGTATTGGCCCGGCGCCAGATCCAGCGAGTACGCGCCGCCCGATTCGATCTGCCGGCAGCGCTGCCGACTGTAACTGGACGAGCCCGGCGGCGCGGTCGGGTCGGCGCAAACCCGCATGTAGCTCAAGGCGCCGCCGTCCTGATCCTGGATTACGCCGTCGAGCACCACGCCGGCGTCGAGCGCGAAGGTCAGCAGATCGCCGTCACCGATCGCCACGTTGCTGTGCGTGGTCAATGCCGCACCCTCGTCGTAAGGCGGCACGAGGTGGATGAAATACGTGCCCGGCCGCAGCGAGAGCGACCCCATGCCGGCCTCGATCGTCGTGGGCGACATCGGCCCCATTTCGCCCTCGGGCACGACCTCGACGTCGAAATCGACCATCTCCCCGCCCAGGGCGATGGTCACGTCGACGATCTCGTAATCGAATTGATAGTCGAACGTGGTGTCGCCCGCGACGAGCGCGCTGCCGACGAAATACACGCCTTCCCGCGGCAGTTGCGGATAGGCGCCGCTGAAGTCGGAGAGCATGATGGTGTATTCGCCCGGTTGCAAGTGGATCGAATAATGGCCGTCCGCGTCGGTGTTGTCGCCGACCTGGGCGATCATGTGGTTGGCCAACAGGTGGGGGCTGACCGAAATGTTGGGCATCGGCGAGCCGTCGCGGTCGGTGATCCGGCCGGACAGGATATAGCCGCCGGTTAAAGTCAACGGCAGCGTCTGGTCGCCCGTGAACGCGTATTGCTCGATATACAACGGAGCCAACGTCGGATCGTCCGACGCCACCGCCGATACCGAATACGTGTTGGCGTACAGCGGCATGTAATATACGCCGTTCACGTCGGTGCGCACCGAACCGACCTGCGTGAAATTGTCATAGGGGCAAACCTGGACGCCCACGTTGTCCACCGGGCCGTCGTCCGCGCTGCTCACCGTGCCGCTCAGGGTGTAATACTCCAGATCGAAGTCGAAACTTTCGTCGTCGGCGAACACGTGACCGTCCAGCAACTTGATCGTTTCCTGCGGCGCGGCCGCGTTGGCCGGGCCGTTGTTGGCCAGCATCAGGTTGCCCGTCCCCGGCAGCACCGGCAGCACGAAAAAGCCGTTGACCAGCGTCGTCGTGGAGAACAATCCGCCCGAGCGGTAGACGCTCAGATTGCTCAGCGGCACTCCGTCCGGATCGTATACGAATCCGTCGATCATCGCGTAAGCCGTGTAATCGTCGATGGCCGTGTACAGCGCCAAGTAGGTGAAGGTGCGTGGCCCTTGTTTGATTTTCAGGTCGTGCAGGCCGCCGGCCAGGCCCGACGGCGCCGCGGCGGTGATCTGCGTGTCCGAAACGATCTGGACATTCGTAAGCTCGAAATCGTCCAGGTAAAGCTTGTCGATATGATCGGTGAATTCCGTGCCGACGATGGTCACGGGCACGGCGTAGAAGTTATGACCGGAATCGGGTGTGATCGACTCGACCGTCGGCTCCATCGTGTCGTCGTCGGCGGTGTCGTCGTCGGTGGTGTCGTCGTCGGTGGTGTCGTCGTCGAGGGTGTCGTCGTCGAGGGTGTCGTCGTCGAGGGTGTCGTCATCGAGGGTATCGTCGTCGAGGGTGTCGTCATCGAGGGTGTCGTCGT
>DAINPV010000250.1:0-6174 GCA_036743315.1 bacterium
GTGACGATCGGGGCGCGATAAACGACGTCGGCCTGCGCCATCAGACGTTCGGCTTTTTTGGCGCGATAGGCGGTGAAACCGCACACGGCGCCGCCGATCAGCACCAGAATGGAAAGAACGGTCACGCCGATTTTAAGATAGCGCATCCAATCGACGTTCGTTTCCCCTTCTTCGTGCACCACGATCTTTTTCGTCACGTCTTTGATGGCCGCCAGGAACTTATCGTCCTGCTTGATTTGTTTCCGCGTGATTTTGTATTTTTTAGCCACGGATACAGATCTCCCTATAAAAATGATGCGCCATCCTACGTTTGCGACCGGTATGTGTCAATAGGCGCAAGCGCCGAAACGGCTCACTTTTTGCGCCTGCGGCCCCATGCGCCGGCGACTGAACCGATCATCGCGCCGGCCAGATCGGCATAGGCGTCCAGCACATCCGGACTGCGCGACGGTACGAAGGCTTGATGCACCTCGTCGCCGATGCCGTACAGGCCGACAACCAGTACGCTCACCGCGACCAATCCAAATCCGTCGACTTGCCGCTCCTCGTTCAACGCCCGCACGACCAGCAAGGCGAACGCCAGATACACCAACAAATGGATGACTTTATCCGACCCTGCCATCGCCGGCATTTCCGCGGGCGCCGGTCGGTGCGACATGAAAAAAATCGCTCCCGCCCACAAAAGCGGCGGCGCGTAAAGCCATACGGCGCGCCGAAGGATCACATGCGGTATTTGCCCAGGTCGTCCGGATCGATGTTTTCCAGAATCTCCTGCCACTTTTCCTCTTCCGTTCTCTGCTTGTCCGAGACGGCGTCCTTGTCGAGTTTATGCGCCAGTTCCAGCACGCTTTCCTCGACCCAGATTTCCGCCTTGGCCCGCAACGCCAGCGCGATCGAGTCGGACGGACGGGCATCCACTTCGTAGCGCTTGCCTTGGCGGTCGACCAGAAACAGGCGGGCATAATAGGTGTTGTCTTTCAACTCGCTGACCAGGATTTTCTCCAAGGCAACGCCGATTGCCTTCAGCGTGTTGACGAACAGATCGTGGGTCATCGGCCGGGAAATTTCGACTTTTTCCAATTCCGAGGCGATGGCGCTGGCTTCCATGATTCCGATCCAGATCGGCAGCATTTCTTCATCGTTTTCCGTTTGCAAAACGACGATGGGCACATTGCTGGACGGATCGACGGTCAGACCGGCGACTCTCATTTTTGTGGCCATCTTGCCCTCCTTTTGCTTTTGCTCACCCGGTTGCCGTACCGCGCAAGCTGCTGGCAAAAGCCTCTTCCACTTTAACCGTTACCACGTCTCCTATTTGGACGCCATCCCCGGAGAAATGCACCTCGCGATAACATCCGGATTTCCCCGACCACTGCGGTTGGTCGGCGTCGGTCTGTTCGCGCTCCACCAGCACGTCCATGCTGCGGCCGATCAACGCCCGGTGAAGTTCAAACGTAATGTCGCGTTGGCGCTCCTGCAAGATCATCAACCGATCGATTTTTTCCTTTTCCGGTACATCGTCGACGAATTCCGCCGCCGCCGTGCCCGGCCGCACGCTGTAACGAAAGCTGAAAGTGTTGGAATATCGAACAGTTTCGATTAAATCGAGCGTCTGCTGGAAGTCCTCGTCGCTTTCCCCGGGAAAACCGACCAGAATATCGGAAGTCAGCGCAATTTCCGGCCGCGTCTGCCGTAATTGTCGCACTTGTTGCAGATATTGCTCGATCGTATAACCTCGCCCCATCCGCGCCAGTACACGGTTGGAGCCCGACTGCACCGGCAGATGAATGTGTCCGGCCAATTTCGGCAGCTCGGCGAAGGCGGCGATCAACCGTTCGTCAAGGTCCTTCGGATGGCTCGTGGTGAAGCGGATGCGCCGCAGGCCTTCGATCTCGTGTACGCGCCGGAGCAATTCGGTGAAGTCCATCGGCGGCGTCAGCGTTTGCCCATAGGAATTGACGTTCTGCCCCAGCAGCGTGATCTCCCGCACGCCGTGGGCGACCAGCAAACCGATTTCGCGCAAAATCTCCGCCGGCGCCCGCGAGCGTTCGCGCCCCCGCACATAGGGCACGATGCAGTAGGCGCAGTAGTTGTCGCAGCCCTTCATCACCGTGGTGAACGCGGCGACCGGACTGCCCTTACCCGGCACGATGTCGCCGAAATCGCGACACGCGCCCGCGCCTTCGTCTTCCTGTTCGATGTCGACGATCGTCCGCGTGCCCCGTTCCAGCGCCCGCAGATGTTGCGGCAGCCGATCGACCGCCGCCGTACCCAGCACCAGGTGCAGGTAGGGCATTTGATGCAGCAACGCCCCGCCTCGGCGTTGCGCCAGGCAGCCGGCTATGACGTACTTCAAATCGGGATTGTGTTTGCGCAGCTTCTTGAGCCGGCCGATGCGGCTGAGCGCCTTTTGCTCGGCCTTGTCGCGCACCGAACAGGTGTTGATGACGATCACGTCCGCCTCGTTGGGTTGCGCGGCGGCTTCGTATCCCTCGGCGGCCAGCAGGCGCAGCATCTGCGCCGAGTCGTAGTCGTTCATCTGGCAGCCGAACGTCTCGATGTAAACGCGGGGCGGCGAACCTTTGCCTTGCTTCATTCGGCGAAAACCACCGCCGTGAACTTCTCGATGACCACGTCGCTCTCGCGCCAACAGCCGGGGCTCATGCCCGCTTTGAGGCAGGTCTGATCGAGAAACTTGTCGCGATCCCAACCCCATTCGGTGGGCACCTGCGGCAACAGCAGACCGCGCTGCCAGCCGCGGCTCATGATCAGGCCGTGCTTGCCCACGACGATCTCGTCGACGTTTTTGATCTTCACCGGTTTGGTCAGCACCGAAATTTCGATGTGCAGGTTGTCCAGTTCCTTTTCCCGCACCGGCGAAAAGCGCGGATCCTGCGAAGCCGCGGCGACGGCCATTTCACGGATGCACTCCCACAAGGGCATCGTCGCGATGATCTGCCCGATGCAACCGCGCAGTTGGTGGTCGCTCTTTTTATGCAAGGTGACGAACGCCGCGCCGGGTTCCTTCAGCTTTTCATCGTCGATCGTGAAATCCGGTTTCTTGCCGGTGCGCACGAAAGTCATCACCGTTTCGCGCGCGATCGACAACATCCGTTGCTTTTCGGCGTCGGTGAATGGATCGTCCTCGTCTTTGCCCGGCTTCGCTTCGGTCCCTGTCGCGCCGTTCTCGCCGCCCAGCAGCACGATCGAACCGTAGCCGACCACCCGCGATTTATCGCCGGCCGTGTCGCCCGAATTCTGGTAGGTGAGTACTTTAAAGTCCTTGCCGCCGCGTCGCTTGAACAATTCGTACAGCGCCATGACCGGCCCCAGGCCGCACAGGCGCTCGCGGCAATCGGGCGTCGCCAACAGGCCGTCGATGTCGCCGCGTTCCAGGTAGGTCAGCGTATCGCGGTCGATTTTACCGGCCGCATCGTAACTGCGGAAATGCGACATATCGGTGCTGGCGACGAACAGCGCCTTCTTGCCGGCGAACGTCTCATCCAGCGCCCGCGCCAGTTCCTGCAAGTGCTTGCGGCGCACCGTGCCGATGCCGACCATCACAACCGGCGTTTGCGGCAGCGCTTGTTGCACGAAGGGCAGTTCGACTTCCAGCGAATGCTCCATCCGGAACATCGCCTCGTCGTCGGTAATCAGCGGTGAGGCGGCGATCAGCTTGCGTGCCGCTTCGCGGTCGATTTTGATGTCGCCCAGCGGCGTGCGGTAGGCGTCGTAATCCAGCACGCACACGTCCACCGGCACGCGATGGCTCAGTCCCATCACCACGACCACGTCGTATTGCTTGCCCTGAATCGCGCGGAAACTGTGTCCGGCAACCGGCCCGGAATACACATAGCCCGCGTGCGGCGTGACGATGCCGAACACGTCGCCCAGGTTGTCCGGAACCTTCGCCTCGTCGATGAAGCCGTTCACCATGGTCGCCAATTGGTTGGGGTTGTCGGTGTAAAACGAGCCCGCCACCACCGGTTGGAAAACCATGTTCGCCTCCTCGTTCCGATGCGGTTGTCCGGGCGCGGCCGGCGTCGGCGATTCGGCATCGGCGCGGCGCTGCTGGCATGCCAGGCAGCCGGACAAAACCGTCAGAATCAACAAAAGAATGAGACTGCGGCGCATGGAAGCCTCCAGCGCTTTAATAATCTGTAGTCATCTTATAACGCTGGTAGATTTTATCCAGGGCCATGCGGCAGGCGGCGGACAATTTCTTGCCCTCGTCGGTCTGTGCGTCGGCGGTTTCCTTCAATACCTGCTTGAGCGCGTCGACGGAAGATTTTTCTTCCAGCGAGCCCAGCGCATACGCCGCCACCGCGCGCACGTCGGGTTGTTCGTTGTTATTTTGCAAAACGTGCAGGTTGAGTGCGACGATCCGTCCCTTGTTGCCCTGCTCCGCCGTGGCCGCGATGTTGCCCAGGGCGATCAGAATGCGCTTGCGCGCAAAGGACGGCCGGCTCGAATAATCGTTGAGTAAAAATTCCACCGCCGGCTCGCCGATGGCCACCAGCGCCTGCGCTGCTTCCACGCCCACCTCGGCCGACAAATCGCACAACCCGTTTTCGATCAACTGCGGTGCGGCGCGCTTATCGCCGATCTGCCCCAGCGACCTGGCCGCCGCGAGGCGCACCGACACGTGCTGATCGCGCAGCAGCTCGAACAGCGGCAGCAGGCTTTTCGCGTCGCCGAGCACGCCCAGCGCCTCGGCCGCCTGCCGGCGCACGGTCGGTTCGTCGTCCCTGGCCATGGCGATCACCGCGTCGTAGGCGCTGCCGTTGCCGATGCGTCCCAGCGCGTAGGTGGCGTAGCGGCGGACCGAAGCTTTCTCGCTTTTCGTCGCCTTCACCAGCGGCAGCACGGCCGGCTGACCGATGGCGATCAGCGCGTGCAGCGCGGCGGTGGACATGTACTGATCTTTCGCCGCCAGTTTTTCGATCAACGCCGGCACGGCTTCTTCCGCCTGCAACCGGCCCAACTGCATGGCCGCCTGCATCGCCTTGGCGTCCTGGCGTTCCAATTGTTTCATCCAGCAGGCGACGTCGTCCTCGGCGCACGGCTCGGCGGCCTGTGCGAGGGCGGCGAGCAAAACAACCGGCAACAACGCAATGAGGATGGGGAGCTTGCACTTCATCAATCGAATTTCCTTCCGCCCAGCAAATGAAAGTGGATGTGGAACACGCGCTGGCCGCCCCACTCGTTCACGTTGTGGCGAATGATGAATCCCTGTTCGGCGATCTCGAACCGCTTCGCCAACTCGCCGGCCACCTTGAACACGTGGGCGACGATGCCGTAGTCCTCCAGGTCCAGCAGCGTGGGCGTGTGCTCGTGCGGCACGATCAACAAGTGCACCGGCGCATGCGGCGCGATGTCCTTGACGACGAAGACTTTGTCGTCTTCATAAATCTTCTCCGCCGGAATTTCCCCCCGGTCGATCTTGCAGAAAATGCAGTTTTCCATCGGCCTTTCTCCGTAATGCGAATGGATGCGGACAAGCGGTAAGATTGCACCGAAGCGGCGGACGGTCAAGGGTTAAAGAAAACGGGAGACAAGCGCCCATCACCTCGCTTGTCTCCCTCCTCCAAAGGTCGAATCACCTTGTGGATGACCCTATACCCAAATGAAAATCCAGGTATGTTGAACCGATCTTACTAATCCAGCGGTTCCCAATACAAGTCCAAAATGTTGTTGACCGGATTTTCCGTACGGAAGCCGGCTTTTACCTTCATGCCGATCTCGGCCTTGCCGCGCACGAGGTAGCCTTTCATGATCGTGCAGCAGCCGGGGATCTTCACGTCGATCTGGTAGTACGGCGTGGACAGCTCGATGCCCTGGCCCGGGTACTCGACGTACGTAAAGGTGAAGATCTCGCCGATCACCGGATTCTTGAACTTGACCCACTTCATCGGCTGAAGGCAGTCCGGACAATCCGCACGCGGCGGCAGCCAAATGCCTTTTTCGTCGCATTTGGGATTGGCGCAACGCGTGCCCCACAGCTCGCCTTTCTTCAAACCTTCGAAAAACTTCGTCAGCTTGCCGAAGGTGTGCAGGTGCAGCGGGCTGCGCGGCCATTCGATCGACATTTCTTTCCAATCGGTGCGCGTCAGGTTCGACGGCGCGCCGATGAAATGCACTTTGTGTCCTGCGATCTTGGGAACTTTGTTGCAT
>DAINPV010000251.1:0-6159 GCA_036743315.1 bacterium
GCTGGACTACCAGATTAAAAGTTGGAACTTCATGCGCGAGGTGTTCACGCGCGACTTCTTCGGTTTTTCCGACGACAACCGCAAATACGGCTATTACCGGCCGCTGATCACCATCAGCTATGCGCTTGACTGGCGCGCCTGGGGACTTAAACCGGCGGGCTATCACTACACGAACATCGCGATGCACATTCTATGCACGCTGCTGTTGTTTTTTATTGTCTATCGTCTCGCCGACCGCAAGTTGCTGCTTCCGACGCTTGTCGGGGTGCTGTTCGCGGTGCATCCGATCCACACCGAGTCGGTCACCTGGATTTCCGGACGCACCGACGTGCTGTGCGCGATCTTCTTTTTCGCCGGCTTGTTGTCGTTCATCGTGTACGCCGAACGCTTGGCCGCGGCGCGCGGATTCGACGACCTGCCGCCGGGCACATCGCCTCAGGCTGCCGGACAACCGCGACTGCCGATGCTGATTCTAACCGGTGTGTTTTACGTCATCGGCTTGTTGGCGAAAGAAATGAACGTGGCGCTGCCGGTGATCGCCGGAGCGTATCTGGTGGTGTTCGTCACCGGTTTCCGGTGGCGCAAGATCGCGGCGTATGTTCCGTCGTTTCTTTTGCTGGGCGCGTTGACGATCGGGTATTTTCTCTTCCGCAGCTACCGCGTCGGTTTCAGCCAGCAAGCCAAGCAGCCGTTCGAAGCGATCGAGACGATCCTCACGTTCATCAAAACGATCGGCTATTACACGGTGAAAATGCTGGTGCCGGTGCACCTGTCGGCGTATATCCAGAATCCGCTGGTGCAATCGGTGTTCGAGCCGAAGTTCATCGCCGCGTTCCTTTTCCTGGCGGTGCTGATCGCGTTGATCATCCGGTTGATGAAAAAGGAAAAGTTGGTCGTATTCTCGTTGATGTTCCTGCCGCTGTCGATGCTGCCGATGTCGAACTTCATTCGCATCAGCGGTCCGAAAGATATGGGCTTCATGACCGCCGAACGCTTTTTGTACATCCCCAGCGCGGCGGTTTGTCTGCTGGTGGCGCTGCTGATTGCGCGGCTGATCGGCAAGCTGGGCGTGCTGGTTGCCGACCGCGATTGGTCCGGCGAACGTTGGCTGCGGCGGACCGTCGCCCTGGTGTTGCTGGTCGCGATTACGGCGAGTTTCACCGCGCTGACTTGGCGGCGCAACACCGATTGGTACGACAACGAAAAGCTGTTTACGCAGATGATCGCCGATGCTCCCAATGCCACGCTGCTGTATGTGGTTCTGGGCAATATCTATCGCATCAACAAAAAGTATGACGAGGCGGAAAAAGTGCTGCAAAAGGCGCTCGAGTACATCTCGCCGCGCAACCGCGAAGAGCCGACGTGGATCTACAACGACTTGGCGGGCATTTACGCCGAACAGGGACGGTTCGATGAAGCCTTACGCGTGATGAAGCTGGCCAGCCGCTCGCTGGAGCACAACAGCGCCGTCAAATACAACTACGGCGAAATCTATCGGGCGATGGGCGATTGCAAGACGGCGATCCGTTACTATCAGCACTCGCTGTCAATCTACCGCGACAACCTGCAGGCCTTCGTGAAAATGGGCCTGTGCATGCAGCAGCTCAACAGTTGGGATCTGGCCAATAAAGCGTTCCTGTCGGCGGTGTCGCTGACGCCGCACGACCCGTCGCTGCTCAATCACATCGGCTACAACTACTATCGCCTGGGCGTCTACGAAAAGGCCGAACGCTATCTGGAAGCGGCGCTGGCGGTGGACCCGAACCTGCTGCAGGCGAAGATCAACCTGGCCTTCGTGCATTTCCGCCAGGGCAACGCCGACGCGGCGATCGGCCGTCTGCGCGATCTGCTGATGCCGAATCCCGACAATGTCGAATTGCATGCGGCGCTCGGCTTTTTACTGGCCAATCAGCAGAAATACGAAGAAGCGGGCAAGCATGTGATGCGCGCGTTGCAGTTGCAGCCCAAACATGTTCTGGCGCGCATGACCTATGCCACGGTGGCGATCGAGACGAATCCGGCTGTGGCGCGTCAAGTGCTGACCGACATTTTGAAGGACAATCCAAACAACGCCGAAGCCATGTTCGCGATGGGCTTGTCGTATGAACGCGAGGGCGATAAAGAGCAAGCGGCGGCGTGGTACAAGAAGACGCTGCAAGTGAGCAATTATCACAAGAATGCAATAGCCAAGCTCCGCGAAATGGGCATTTCGCCTGCCGCGGACGAATGATCGTCAAGTTAGTTTATAACCTATTATAAGCTAACTTATTGAAAAACAATAATTTTCACCAACGATACAAAAAGGTGATTGTTGTTTTAGTATTTTTAGTTGCTTTTTAATAATCGAGCGTGGTAAAAAGGTCCAAGCGGTTTTGTACCGCTGTAAGCGGTATACCTGTTTTGCAGGCCTTGAAAAGTTTGGTTGTAAGGAGGTGATAGTTCTCGTTATACTGTCTTGGTAATTAATGAGAGCGATCTCAAAAAGAACACTCAGTCTCGGTGTTGGCCACATTCGAGAGGGTGTAAGAAAGGAGGGATAACGTGACCAAGAAGTTTCTTTTGATGGCTCTGATTCTCAGCTTCGTTTTCGCGCTGAGCGGTCTGGCGTTCGCCCAGGAGGACGATGATGCCGCTGACGACGACGCCGCCGACGATGACGATGACGCTGCTGACGATGACGACGATGCCACTTTCGAGGATTCGACTGTGGAATTCACCAGCCCGGCTGCTCTGGAAGCGAATACTCCGTATGAGTTCCAGTTCCAGGTTTTCAACGCTGCTGCGGCGGCGGAGGAAAAGGGCGAGTGGATTAAGCAGGTCGACATGGTATTGCCGGATGGCTATCTCGTCGACGACACGAACCTGGAAGGTCCGCCGTGTCTGCATCCCGGCGACTACTGCGACGGCTCTTGGGACGTGCAGTTTGACGCCACTTCCGCCACGATCACCTGGCAGTCGTTCGGTATCGTGACGACCGAAGAATACGGCGACATCCGTGAGCAGGACGTCCAGACGTTCACCTTCAATGCGACGACCGATGAAGGTCCGACCGATGGGTTCAACTGGATCCTGACCGGTGACGAAGGTACGGTCGTGTCCGGTACGGCGTACATCGGTGGCGACGATGATGACGACGCCACGCCCGATGATGACGACGACGACGACGACGATGATGACGACGATTCTGGCGGCTGCGGCTGCTAAAATCATCACCTTAGAAGAACATCAGTCATCAAAACCCCGCGAGGGAAATCTCGCGGGGTTTTTCTATTTAAAACTTCTCTCGAAATGTGTCTCCTTTGAATCTTGGGATAACTATGAAGGCGACAATCCTCCAAACTGTCGTGATCGGGCTTGCGGCGGCTGATCTTTGAATATGCAATCAAGGTGGGTGTTTTGCATTTTATCCGGTTTTTTCTGCAAATTTATGCATATTTAGTTTTTCTTGACATGCGTGAAAAACAGCAATATTGTTCAAGGGCAATCGTGGTGAAAAGAAAATAAAGAAGAAATAGGGACAGTTTTTCAGGTATCGGTTTTTCTTCGAATATTCGTTCTAATGAACTGTAAAACCAAGACGAGGTGGACGATGATAAGGAGGGTCTTTCTTTTCATGGCGTTCGTCATGGCGCTGGCGCTAACCGCCTGCGGCCCCGGCGACGCCACGGACGACAATGGCTACGGCCAAATCACCAACCCCATATATTACGGAAATCCGCCGGACCAGCCGGAGCACAATGCCGTGGTCGGCCTGCATCAGCTCAGCAACGGCTATGTGTACGTGACGCCGTTCTGCAGCGGCACGCTGATCGACGATCATACTGTGGTGACGGCGGCGCATTGTCTGGATACGGCGCGGGCGACAGCACCGAAATTCAAGACGATCGCCCCGAGCGCGGTGGCCGTGTATGTGGGGAACGATCCGGCGGTCGATATCCTGGATCATCTGTATTTAGTCGAGGATGTGCAGATCTATCCGAGCTACAACCGCAAGACGATCCGCAACGACATCGGTTTGCTCCGGCTGACTACGGCGGTGACCGAACCGGTGACGCCGGTGCCCGCGCTGCCGGCGGCGATCGGCTTCACGGCGGGCGATGTGGGCTCGCTGCTGAACATCGCCGGCTTCGGCGAGACGGAGACGGGAACCAGCGGCGTGAAATTGCAGATCGACGTGCCGCTGGCGAGCCTGGGCTGCACCATCGACGGCTGCCCCGATCCGGGCGACGCGGCTACGCAGATCGCCTACCTGCAGTATGAAGGCGGTCCGTGCTTCGGCGACAGCGGCGGCCCGGCTTTCTTCTATCGCGACGGTGCGGCGTACGTTGGCGGCGTGACCTCCTACGGCGACCGGTACTGCTCGATCTACGGCGTGAGCACGCGCGTGGACGCTTTCCAGGGGTGGATCGACGATTACCTGACCCCGCCGATTACTCCGGATTGTTCGGCCGACGGGTTCTGCAATCCCGAGTGTGTGGCGGGCGCTGATCCGGACTGCGCGGTGACGCCGGGCGATTGCGGCAACGGCGTGTGCGATGCGGGCGAAAGTTGCGACGGGCGCAACGGCACGACAGCCTGCGCGGCGGATTGCCCCGGCGTGACGACCGGCAAACCTTCGGGACGTTATTGCTACGTCGGCGATACCTGCGTCGGTCAGGGATGCCCCTGAAATCCTTAGGCGATCAGCTAAAAAGAAAGGGCGACCATTGGGTCGCCCTTTTCGTTAAACAAGCGCCTTTACGGGGCTGATGGATTTTACCCGGCGCGGGCTACCCTCTATCGCCCCTGATGGGGCTCGTGGCCCATTTGTCGACAGTCCAGTGAAGAGCGGAACGTTCATAAAAAAAAGGGCGGCACGCTCGGCCGCCCTCATTCCGCGTTCTTCATTCTATATTGTCAACAGCCGCACCCATCGTCCCGCCGTTGGCGGGATTTCGCTGCGCTCAATCGTCTACTCAGCACCCGCACCCGTCATCATCGTCATCATCATCGTCGCCGGTGGGCGTCGAATCGTCATCGTCATCGTCATCGTCGACGGCGTCATCGTCGGTCGCGTCATCGTCGGCTGTGTCGTCGTCGACCGCGTCATCGTCGACGGTGTCGTCGTCATCGTCGAGGGTGTCATCGTCGTCGACGGTGTCATCGTCATCGTCGACGGTGTCATCGTCGGTCTGGGGAATCGAGTTTTCATCGCAGGGGTCCGAGCCGGCTTCGACTTCTTCGCCGTCGCTGTAAGTGTCGCCGTCGGTGTCGGGATTGTACGGATCGGTGCACATGCCGTATTCCTCGCCGTCGGACAGGCCGTCTTCGTCGTAATCGCCGTCGGCGCAAGGCACGGGCAGTTCCTCGCCGGAGCCCGGTCCGCCGAAATCGTTGACGATGTCGAACTGCTCGATCACCGTACCGTCGGCGCGCTTGGCGGTGAGGGACATCGTATCGTCGGTGACGTCGATGCGCATGTAGTGCAGGGTTTTTTCCCAAACGACGGTCCAGGGTTCGGGATCGACGCCGTAACGCGGTGCGCCGCCTCCGCCGGTAACGACGTAGTGAATGCCGTTAACCTCGCTGTGCTGATAGTTGTGATCGTGACCGGAGAAGACCACGTCGACATGATATTGTTCGAACAGCGGCACGTAGGTGTCGCGCAACAACAGTACGTCGGTATCGGTGCCGTGGTTGCTGGCCGAATACGGCGGGAAGTGCACCTGCACCACGCAATGCTTGACACTGGGAATCTCCGAAGCCAACTCCAGTTGTTCGACAACCCAGTTGTACTGGGCGGTGCCCGTCATATAAAGCTGCGCCACGTCCATGTTGATGAAGTACGTATTGCCGTATTGGAACGCGTAGATCGAGCTGTCATCGCCGTGATGGTCGGGCGTGGCGAAATACTTGCGATAAAAAGGTTGCCCGCCCCACATTTCATGATTGCCCATCACCGGCACGATGGGCATGTAGGGTGAAAGATCGCCGAAGACATCCAAGAAATCGCTCCATTCCCACACGAAAAGGGCGATCTCGACGAAATCGCCGCCGTGCATGATGAATTCCGGATGCTCATCGATAATCGCGTCGGTCACTTGTTGATGATCTTCCTTGTTGGTGCGCGTGTCGCCGTAAGCGACGAACATGAAAGGCGCCTCCGGTTCGACGCCGGTA
>DAINPV010000252.1:0-6116 GCA_036743315.1 bacterium
GACATGAACCTGCTCACGGCCAGGTTCATCCTCAACCGGCAGCAGGACGTCCTCACGTCGGGGCTCCACTTCGGGAAAAGGCCCTGGGTGTTGAGGTCCAGCAGGTTTGAGCCGTCGGCGTTGATGATGTAGATGTTGGGCATCTTGCTTTTCCAGCGTTTCCAGAACATGCCGTTGCGGTTGATGCCCACGTCCTTGCTCTTGTCATAGGCGTTGAAGACGATGCGAACGTTGTCGTAGTGGCAGTCGGCGCCGAAGGCCAGCTTGGGGATGTTGGTCACCTTCGAGATGGTGCCGCCGCCGACGTTCTTTTTCCAGATCGCGCGCATGTCCACGCGGCGGTAGGAATCGAAAAGAATGGTATGGTCGTCGGCCATCCAGGACGGGAAGGCGTCATCGGCTTCGTCGACGTCCAACCGTTGCACGGAGCCCGAGGCGGTGTCCTTGATGAAAATATCGAAGTTTTTACCGGCCGAATCGCTCTTCTGGTAGCTCATGTAGGCCACCCGTTTGGCGTCGGGCGACACGTCGGGATAGAAGTCGTCGAAGTCGTCGTTGGTGACCTGCGCCAGATCGACATAAGCTCCACCCTGGGCCTGCGTTTTGTCGTCGATGAAAACAAGAAGCGATAAAGCAATAATCGTCGCTGCTATCAGCAGATAGCGAACACGCATGGGCCTGCCTCCCTACATGATTTTCATAGCGAATGAATAACTCTCACCACAACGATTACATATCGCCTGCCCCGGAGCTTGTCAAGAGTTTGGGATTTAACTACAGAAAAATGCACACCTTTTTTGGAGCGTCAATTTACGTTTATCCGCTTGCGTATTTGTGGTGTCTTTTGTAGTGTACCGAGTCATGGTTCGCGGTGCGAACGTCCCGACATTTAGCAGAGAGGAACGGTGCGGATGAAACGACACAAGACGGTGGTCGTGGTTCTTTTGGCCACTTTGATCGCCGCTTCGGCGGCCGCGGCCGGCAGCATGATCGGCAAATTGTACGTCAAGCAGAGCGAGGTGCTGCTGACCGAACGATCCGGCCAGCCGTGTCTGAACGAAGTGGAAAATTATTGCGAACGCTCGTACATGTGCCCGGAGGGCAAGGCGGCCCATGCGCTGGTTTACAACATCAAAGAAGACCGGGGCGAGAAGATCCTCTCCGGCCTGAGCCTGGTGTGCGCCGATCCGAACGCGTTCCAGCAGCCGGAAACGGTGGGCGCGTCGGGCGAGACGTTCAGCGGCGATGTGGTCACCGATTATTGCCCGGTCGGCTACTTGCTGGCGGGTTCGGAATTTTTCACGAACGAAAAGCGCTTGCACCTGACCGGCGTGCGCCGGGTTTGCCGCCGGTATGAGCCGTACGACGAATTGCGCAGCCAGGACGTTTTCGGCAACGGCGTGGACAGCATGGCCAACGTCTGCCCGGAAAAGCATTGGGTGTCGGGCCTGAAAATGAGTTACCGGCGCGAAGTGATCGACGGGCGGGTGGATACGCAATTGATCAACGTGCGCTATTATTGCAGCGAGGTTCGCCACTGGCTGGTCGAGCCGGACCCGGAAGAGGTTCCCGGTCGCTGAGCGAGACATGAACCGCATCGACGGCGTTCGCGCGTTCCAAGGCGAGCGCCGTTTTTTAATCATCGCCGGGGGATGATCCACATCGCCTGTTGCGCGGCGCGAGGCGATGGGGCATAGTTTGAACTGATTTTTCCCGTGTTTTCAGGATGGTTGTGGAATAACGACGATGCCATTTCAATTGCACTTCAACGGCAATCCGCTGATCGGGCTCGCGCTCGCCCTTGTCCTGAGCCTGATCGCCTGGAAACTCAAATGGACGACCAAGCCGGGCGCCTGGAGCCTGGCGGTGGTGATGACTGCGGTTTACTTGGCCTTCGGGTGGTCGGGCTTCGCGTTGTTGTGCCTGTTTTTCCTGTTGGGCGGCGCGGCCCGGGAATACGCGGTGCGGGTGATGATCCGGCGCAAGGTCGCCGTGGGCGAAGAAAAAACCGGGCTGCACAATTTCGCGATGATTTTCGTACGCGGCTTCATTCCGTTCCTGTGCGCCGTGGTGTTGATGTTGTCGGGCGAACCGGAGACGCGCTTTTTATGTGCGGTCGCTTTTCTGGCCGCGATGGCTTCGGCGCTGGGCGACATCATGAGCACCGATCTGGGACAGGCCTACGGACGGCGCGTCTACCGGTTGATCACGCTGGAACGGGTGCGCGTCGGCACGCGCGGCGGGGTGAGCGTCGAGGGCAGCCTAATCGGCGCGGGAGCGGTCGTCGCCTTCGCCATCCTGTCGACGATCCTGCTGCACCTGGGCGGCTTTTCGATCCAGTATTTCGAAATCGGCATCCGCGAGATCGTGATCATCACCTTTGCCGCGATCATCGCCAACCACGTCGAAAGCACAATGGGCGGCATTTTCGGCCAGTTCCAGAAAAAGCCGAACAAGCAACTGCTGCACTTCATCGGCAACGCGATCGGCGCGATGCTGGCCGTCTTTTTCACCAACCTGCCGGAGGGATGATGAGCGAGCCGCGACGCCCCATCCGCGTGGTGGAAACCATGGACGTCTCCGCCGAAACGTTGGAAAAGATCCTCAACGAAATGCACGCCGAGGGATACGCGCTCGAGACGATCCGTTTCGCGATGAGCGACGCGTCGCGGCGGCCGGCGATGGCGTTTTTGATTTTCTGCGATCCGCAGGCGATTAAAGTTTCAGAATCTTGCGCAGCGTCGTAGCCAGTTCGTCCACCTTGAAGGGCTTCTTGAAAAAGTCCGTCGCCCCGTAGGTCATGGCCATTTCTTTTTCGCGGTTCAACTGCAAGGTCGCATAGGCGGTGACGACGATGACCGGCACGAACAGGGTGCGGTTGTCGCTTTTCAATTCGCGCAGCACGTCCAGGCCGTGCATGTCGGGCAGCATGATGTCCAGCAAAATGGCGTCGGGCGGATCCTCCTTCGCCTTGGCCAGGGCGGACGGTCCTTCGGTGTACCAATCGACGTGGAACCCGCGCTTGCTCAGCCCCTTCTGAATGTAAAAGGCGTGATCGGGGTTGTCTTCGACCAGCATGATGCGCGGGGACGTTTCGGTCATGGGGCGTTGCCTCCGGGGTGTTCGCCGAACAGGGGTATATCATCGTCGTCCGGCGGCGGCGGCGCAAGGGGCAGGGTGAGGGTGAAGGTCGAGCCGACGCCGGGGGTGCTCAACACGCGAATGACGCCGCCGAGCATGTGCGCCAGGCTTTGCGCGATGGTCAGACCCAGGCCGGTGCCTTCCTGCGCCTCGTGCAGCGGACCGCGCACGCGGTGGAACTGCTCGAAGATGCGGGTCAGTTGATCCTTGGCGATGCCGATGCCGGTGTCGGTGACGTGAAACTGGATCGTCTCTTTCTGCCGGTTGACCAGCATCAGCACCTTGCCGGCGGGGGTGAACTTGATGGCGTTGCTGAGCAGATTGATCAAAATGCGATAGAGCTTTTCGCGGTCGGTGTGCACGGAACCCAGATCGTCGTCGATTTCCAGAGACAGGGTCAGCCCCTTGACCTCGGCGAGGTCGCGCACGTTGTTGAGCATCTCGTGCAGGAACGGCCGCAGGTTGAAGGACTCGGCGAAGACCTCGACGCGGTCGCTGAGGATCTGGCTGTAGTCGAGCAGGTCGTTGACCGTCTCCAGCAACCGGCGCGCGTTGACGGCGATGCGCCCGGCCATGCGCGACAACTCGGCGTCGTCGTCGGCTTCGACGAGCAGTTCGGTCAGGCCCAGAATCGAGTGCAGCGGCGTTTTCAACTCGTGGCTGGTGTTGGCGATGAAATTCGTTTTCATCCGGTTGGCCGTGAGCAGTTCGCGGTTTTTGAGGATGATCTTCTGCGATTGCTGCTCGAGGCGGTCGAACAGGCGGGCGTTGGCCAACGCCGAGGTGATCAGGTTGGCGGCCAGGTCGAACAGCTTGCCGTCGTACGCGGCGAAGGGCAGGTCGCCGGTGCGGAACATCGCGAACACCGAGCGCGGCGTGCCGACGCGGCTGATCAGATGATGCGCGATGCGCTCGGCGGGCGGCTGGCGATGCACCGGATCGAACTCATGGCGCTGCGACATCGCCGGCAGCGGCGGCAGATCCGGCTGGCGGGCGACGAACTGCCGCGCTTGTTTGGTCACCGCGTCGATCTGCGGCCGGCTCCACATGTAGGGCAGAAACAAGCGCAGGTCCTTTTCGGTGATGTCCCACAGCAGCAGCACGTCGAAGGGCAGCAGGCTTTGCAGCAGGCTGGGAATGCGCTCGAGCAACGCGCCCGGACTTTCCACCAGCGAAAGCTGTCGGCCGAACTGGTCGATGCGCGCCAAGGCGGCCTGCAGGTGATCGCGCTCGCGCAACATCGCGGCGAAGCGGCGCGCGGCCTGGGCGATCGAGCGCAGATCCAGCGCGGCCAGCGAACGCGCGGAAACGATCTGCGCGCCCTTGTCCCACAGTGCGCGGTCGATGTCGGGCGCGCCCGGCGTGGCGTAGACGATCAAGGCGACGCGCTTGGTCCAGTTCGGCAGAATGTCGAGGCCGGCCAGCAAACGGTAGGGCACGAGCACCGCGCCGATGTCGGCGGGCAATTGCGCCACCGGCAGCGCGGGCACGCCGACCACAGGCACGCCCTCGGCGCCGAGCAAAGCGGTCTCCAACTCGGCGGGGTCGGGATCGACGATCATCAGGCGGTATTGGCTCAACATGGTTTCTCGATTTCAACCGATGGCCAGCCATCCGTCAACCACCAGAAATAATTCCTGGACCTACCAGGAATAATTCCTGGACCTATGATTTGCTGTCATTGTGTGGACCTTCGGCCGGCGCTGACGCGCACAATAGCTGTATGTCATGCCCGCGCAGGCGGGCATCCAGGACCAACCGATGCATTTCCTGACCTTTTCAAAAAGGTATGCCGCGCTTTGCGCGGCGGTAAAGGAACCCTGGATCCCCGGGTCAAGCCCGAGGATGACGGAAAGGGATGTTATTTCCGCGCAGGCGGGCATCCAGGATCAACCGATGCCTTTCCTGACCGTTCATATCGCCCTTGTTGTCCGGGCGCGGCGCTGTTAAATTGCGCGACATGAAACACTTTATCCTTTTCATCTGTTTATTGTTGGCGTTCGTCGGTTGCGTGGAAAGCAACGGCCTCGAGGAAGTACCCGGCGAGCAGACGCCGCCGGAAGCGTTGCCCGCGACGTGCGCGAGCGAACTGGTTTTCGCCGCCGACGGTGCGAGTTTTTCGCTGACCAGCGACGAGTGCGCGATCGGCCTGCTCGACGCCACCGCGCGGCTGGCGTGGCGCGACACGGACGGCGCGCTGCACATTGTCGCGGCCAAGGATTATCCGCAACGGGATGTCGTCGAGACGGCCAACGGTCGGCAGTGGTCGCTGAGCGGCCATGCCCAGGCGCCGGAGTTGAGCGTGGCGATCGCCTTCGACGCCGAAGCGGGTACGGCCGTGCTGCGTCCGACCGTCGCGTGGCCGCCGCGGTTGGGCGAGGGCGCGCGCCTGGTGTATCTGGATCTGCCCAGCACCGGCGAAAAGGGCGCGGGCGTGCGGCTGCCGGCGAACCTCGGGCGCGCGGCGTGGGTGCAAAACGGTCACGACTCGTGGACCTTCACCGGCGTCGAGAACCTGCTGCCGGACGATCCGCCGCCGACGAAGGTGGACGGCGCGCCGGCGACGTGCGCGGAGAACTACGAGTATCTGTCCACCTGCCACGGCGTTTCGTGGTGGATGGGCGCGGTGGCCGACGCGGAGCGCGGGCCCGGCCTGCTGTGGGGCGCGTTGGCGGCGCGGCATTGGAAAACGTATGCGGGCGGTTCGCTGACGCACGCGGACGACCTGGTGCGGTTGCAGATCGTGCAGGGCACGCCCGGCGACGAACGCGCGCTGATGCCGGGCGGCACGCTGGAGATGGAGCCGATCTGGCTCAAGCTCGCCGCGCGACCGGCGTACGATCAGTACGAATACGCGCAGGCGGCCGCGGCCGAAACGCCGCCGCTGGAGCCGGAGCGCGCCGCGCCCTTCGGCTGGGCGACGTGGTACGAATACTTCACCGAGATCGACCGGGACATCGTGCTGGACAATTGCG
>DAINPV010000253.1:0-6071 GCA_036743315.1 bacterium
GATGTTGCAGCGTCGGGTTCAGGTCGTCGAAACCCAGGTCGTAGTCGCCCGAATCGTTAAGGTTGCGTCGGCCGATGAGGTAAACCTCATCGCCATGGCGGAACAGCAGCGGCGAATCGTACTTGCGCGCGTCGCTGACGCACTGCCAGTCGCCGAGTGCGTCGGCGTCGGCACGGCAGATCTTCGAACCCCATCCCGATTCGTCGCCCATTTCGTTGCGGCACACGGCAATCAGTGTGCCGTCATCGAGAAACACGAAATCGGTTTCCGAGCAGCCGCCCTCCAGCACCGTCGGCTGATCGGGGATGACCGGCTTCCACGTCGCGCCGTCTGTCGTCGTCAACCAATGCACCTGCATCGGCTCGGGATCGACATCGTAAATGCCTTCGCCGCCGACGTAGGCCAACATGTAGGGCATGCCGTCGATGGTCTTGGTCCGCCAGGCGATGAAGCCCTCTTCGTAAAACTCCGCCGGCTCGGTCCATTCGCCCGGCGCGAGGCGCTCGCTGAACATCATCACACCCGGCTCGAAATTGAGCGGGTTGGTGCCCAGCACGGCGAAATACAAAAAGAGCCGGCCGTTCCACGACAGCAACCGCGGCTCGCGCAAATCCTTTGCCAGATGAAAGGTCGCCTCGAACTCCCAATCGACCTCGTCGGTCGAACTCGCCACAAACAACGTGGCGCGGCGGCTGGCGAAGTGCGACGGCGCCGTGCGCCAGGCAAGGAAAACACGGCCGTCATGCGCGACGACATCCAGGTTGTTGTTCGCGTTCTGCAACTCGATACCGGCGGGCAGACCGAAGGACGGAACGACGATCGCCGGATCGCTCAGCGTCGGCGGCGCGGGCGCGGCGTCGTCATCGTCGGCAGTGTCATCATCGTCATCGTCGTCGGCGGGCGACGCGTCATCGTCGTCGTCGCAAGCGCAATCCTCTTCGTCTTCGCAGGCGAAGGCGAAGAAAAGGCAGCCCGTCAACGCACAAACCCACGACAGCGAAATTCGTTTCATGGGGAGTTCCTTTCCGGCTCGAAGCCTACATCCCGCATTCTTGTCGCCATTGCGCCAACGGTGGAACGACGCCGCGACAATCCAAATCGGTGTACAGCAGCTTTTCCAACAGACAGCGCTCGCCGGGCTCGATTTTCATCCCGGACGTGAGCCGTTCGAGCATCGCGACATTGTTCGGATAGATCTCGCGTATCCGGTAATCGTCGAGCAGGCGCGCCAACAGCGGCTCGACGTAATCCTTCGGACGAGCGCCGTTGGTCGTGCACTTATCGAAGTATACGTACAACACGAGCGCCGGTGGACGCCGTTCGAACTCGGCGAGCACCTCGGGCAGCACGTGCGCGGGAATCACCCAAGGCAAAAAGAACCCGTGCCGTCCTGGGTGCGCGCGATCGGCCTGGTAGTAGTACAGCGAATTGAAGGGGAACACGAAAATCGTTTCGTCGGGCGCCGCGAGCGTTTGAATGTCGCGCACGATCGCCGCGTCCGCCGGGTGGGGTGGCGCAAAAAATTGATTTTTCAACTGCTGCCCGGTCACGTTGTACGCGGCGATCGTCGTCAACGCGAGCAGGCCGGCCGGGGCGATCCACCGCCACGCATGGTACGCCGGCGGCAAATGCGTCAACGCCAAGGCCGTGCCCAGACAGCTCAGCGCCAGCAACGGCGCAAAGTGGTAAGGGAATAACGCCGGGAACATCGTGGCCAGCACCGCCGCAAGCATCAGCCCCAGCAGCCATTTGTCGGCGCGCGCCAGGCGGGTCAGCGGCAGCGCGATAAACGAAACGATCACCATCCACCAGACCGGCAATTCGAGGAAGAATTCCAGACGATTGGGCCGGTAGGTGTAAAATTCGGTGTCGTACTCCAACAACGGAAACAGGTAACCGCGCAGGAAATCATCAAGATAATTCCATGACGCGGCCAGCACGATCAGCCACGGCGCGGCCACGGCAGCCAGAAAAAGCGCCGTGCGCTTGCTGGCCGTCCGCGTGTCTGTGCGCCGGCTGGAACACGCCAAAGACAGCGTCGCCGCCGCGACCAACAACCACGACGTTTGTTTGACCGTCGTTGCGCCGAACAACGCCAACCCGGCAAAGACGATCGCCACCGGCGACGGCGGCCGGTCGTGCTCGGTCGCCAACAGGAACAGCGCCATCATCAGCAGCGGCGTGATCGGCGCTTCGGCTTGATAGATAAACCCGAGAAAAAAAAGGTGCGCGATCGCATAACCCGCGGCGGCCAGCAGGCCGGCGAGCGGCCTTTGCCAACGAATGCCGAAGGCGAACAACAACAGCAGCGTCAGTGCCGTGCCGCCGGCCGAGGCGTAACGCAGCACGATCAGCCGGTCGCCGAAAATTTCAAACAACCCGGCCACCAGCCAATACAGCCCCGGCCCCTTTTCGTTGAATACGTCGCGGTACATCAACCCGCCGCGATGGATGATCCGTGCGTCCATCGCCATGTCGCCCTCGTCCACATAGGGCGCCAGATGGGCTAGGTGCGCGTGCGTCGTCAGCGTGACGGCCAGTACGGCGAGAAACCCGAGGATGATGAAGACCTGCGCCGAACGCGGAGACAATCGCTGCATCGCCGTCACTTGTTCGCCGGGGGCGTGAACCGCCAGATGGATCCATTTTCGCCGTCGGCAACGTACAGGTTGCCGTCGCCGTCCAGCGTCAAACCCAGCACCTGTCCGAAGCCGTCGGCGAGCACCTCGGCGACGCCGTTGGTGTAGGGCGGCGCGGCCAGATAAACCTTGTCGCGCAGCGCGATGAACACACGGCCGTCGGGCGCGACGGTAAAATCGTTGATCGCTGCGCGGTCGACGTGCGTTTTGTCGGCGAACACCGTGCGGCAGCGCCAGCCGATGTCGCGCTCGCGAGTGAGCATGAGAATCGTGTCGCTCCACGGCACGCCGGCGTAAACGTGCTCGTTGTACTGGGTAACGCCGACGAACAAACTGCCGTTGTCCAGCGCCGCCAGTCCGTTGGGGAAGCGCAACAGCGGCACGCGGGCCGCGTCGACCAGCAGCGATATCTGGTTGTCGGCGGACAATTCCAGAATCTCACCGCGTTCCTGTAGGTTGGTGATCCATGTGGAGCCGTTGCGGGCGACGACCGCGGAAGCCGGCCGAAACGAGGCCCACGCGTCCTTGGCGAGCACCGGCCAGACGTCGGCCGGCTCGCGTGGGGAGATGCGTTGCAGGCCGAAGCGGTTTTCAAAACCGGGCGCGTTGATGCAAAACAACAACTCGTCGGTGTTGCGGTCGATCGACATCTTCGCGCCGAAATGATTGTAGGTGATCGTCTCGGTCAACAAGCGCACGGTCTTGTCGCGTGCGTCGATGCGCAGCAGGCGGCCCGACTCGCCGTCGTTGACTAGAATTTCCGCGCGGCCGGTGGTCAGGTTTTTCGCCCAGGCGAGGTTCTGCGCGATCGAAAGGCCGTTGCCGCGAATCAGTCGATAGTCGGTCTGTGCGTCTGGTTGTTCCAGCGGAATGCGGTACAGATCGCCGCCGCGCCGGCTGACGCCGTACAAATACGCCGGTCCGTTCGCCTGTCCCACAGCAATGCCCTGCAGGCCCGACTGCGGCGTGACGTAAAACGTTTCGAGCGTCGGGATCTTCTGTTGCGGATCGAGGCACAGAATCTCGCCCTTCGCGCTCCAGTCGCCGACGGCCAGATAAAGGCGACCGTCAGGCGCGAAAGCCAGACCGTTCCACGAAATATCGTAAGCGAGCGTCAACGGCAGCGCGGTCGATTTGCCGGTCGCCGGATCGATCTTCAACAAGCGCTTGCCGGACACCGCGTACAATTCCCCGGAGATCGGATGTCGCGCGAGCCCCTTGAGATCCTCGGCCAGTTCCGCCACGACCGTCAACGTCTGCGCGGCCGGTTCGAAGCGGAAAATCTCGACGCGCGCCTGATCGCTCGTCGGCGGATGATTCACGCCGACCAACAGCGAATGATCGGGGCCTGCCGCGAGCACGCTTTCGAACGGGCTGAACAGCTGGTCATTGCGGAAATGCTCGAAACGAGAGTCGCCGCTTTCGTCGCTCCCAATCTTCCACAGCGCGCTCTCGGTGAAGTTGTAACCCCACAGCGCGCCCTGATCGTCGACGACCAGCGAATACAGCCGCCGCTTTTCGACCAGCGGCGTACGCGGATCGTCGATGACGTTCCGCGCGCGCCATTGCCCGTCGCGTTCGACGATCCGGCTGAGGGTGTCCCACGACTCGGCGACGTAGACCGTGCCGTCGGCGGCGATCGCGACGTCGGTCGGCGTGGTCAGTTCATTGCCGGCCAGCCACGGTTGGCCGCGCCAGCCGGGCAAATGAGTCTGCGGTCGGCCGAACGGCGACGGCGTCGCCGTGACCTGATCCGAAGCGGGAGCCTTATCCCGCGCGCAATCGCAGCCGCCGCCGGCCAACGCCAGCGCCAGCCAACAAACGAGGAAAAGAGGTCGATAGTTGGGCTTGTATCCCATCGGGAATGATTTGACCCCAAATCGGGTGAAAAAGCAAAGTCCGCTCGTCAGCAGAGATGAAATCGGCTTTATTTAATGATAGAACATTCCACATGCGGTAAGTTCCAATGATAGTGATGGAGGCGGACATGGCGAACGGTGCTCGGCATGGTGCTCTCTGGTTGTTGTGCGCGCTGTTGATGATCCTGTCGATTTCGTGCGGCGGCGGGGACGACGATGACGACGATGCCGCGGCAACGGCGGATGACGATGTGATCGCCGACGACGATACATCCGACATCGATGACGATGATGACGATACGCCCTTTGACGACGACGATGACACCTCTCCTCCGGCGGACGACGACACCGATGAGGATTTCGATCCGCCCGCCGAGCGCGGCCCTTATGACGTCGGTGTTACCACGCTGTGCTTCACCGATGACAGCCGTTGGGAATTGTGGGGTCTGCGCGACCGTTTCCTGCCGTTGGAAATCTGGTATCCCTCGACGGGCGAGGGCGGCCGCACCAACACGCTCGAAGACATGATCGGTCCGATCCCCTTTTGGGGCGAATGGGTTTTCGATCTGCTTTACGGCGACTCCTTCGCCGACTTGCTGGCCTATGAAACCACCGCTAAGCGCGAGGCGGAAATTCTGGTCGGCGACACGCCGTTCCCCGTGGTCTTTTTCAGCCATGGTTTAACCGCGATCCGCTTCCAGAACTTCACCACCTGCGAGCATTTGGCCAGCCACGGTTTCATCGTGGTTGCGCCGGACCATTACGGCAACGCGATCTTCACCAACGATCCGGAAGGCGGCGCGCTGGTTCTCGCCGATCCGCTGACGATCGTCGATTCGTATTTCGACCGAGTGGAGGATGTCGAGTTCCTCTACCATCGCCTTGAGGAGCTCAACGCCGAGCAGGGCGGGCCTTGGGAAGACCTGATGAACCTCGACCAATTCGGCGTGACCGGTCACAGCTACGGCGGCATGACCACCCTGCAAGCCGGGGCGGCGTTCGATTTCGTCGACGCGATCGCGCCGCTCAACCCGGCGTGGGTCGGTCTTTTTCCGCATGATTTCACCAAGCCGTTCTTTTTGCTGCAAGGACAGATCGACAACATCGTCGGCCTGTTCAACGATCCGGTGCGCGAGTTGTGGAACGAGGCCGAATCGTCCGATAAAGTGTTTGTCGACATGATCAAAGGCGGGCACTACAGTGCGACCGACGCGTGTCTGCTGCTGCCGCCGGGATTGATCCCCGACGGCGTTACCGGGTGCGGCGGCACCCAGTTCATCACCAGCGACGCAGCCAACGAGATTCTCAACGGCTACCTGACGTCCTTTTTTAAGGCGACGTTGCTCGGCGATGAACGGTACGATGAATATCTTTCGACCAACCAGTATCCGGCGGATATCGATTTGACGTCGTCCTGGGCGCAATGAAAAGGATCGTTGTCCGTAATTATTAAAGGGTATGCATCGTCGCCATGCAGAATGAACCGACCAGGACCGGTATCGATGAAAAATTGACTCCGCAATTCGTATGGACCTGGCTGTTGCGCCTGCTGCTTTTCGTTGTGCCGGTTTTG
>DAINPV010000254.1:0-6068 GCA_036743315.1 bacterium
CCGGTCTCGTCGTCGCCGGTGTCGTCGTCGCCGGTGTCGTCATCATCATCGTCGTCATCGTCGTCGGCGGCATCATCATCGTCGTCGGCGGCGTCATCATCGTCATCGTCACCGGCATCGTCGTCGATATCCAGATCGTCGTCGTCATCGTCATCGTCATCGCCCAGGGCACAAGCCTGGACCAGCAACAACGTCGCTGCGCACAACAACGTCAGCAGCAACCAAACCCATTTCGCCTTCATGGTCCTCACCTCTGACAAGAAATTATTCGCTCAGGTCTCCAGCCTCGCGGGGGCAGAGTTTGAATTCTTCATAGCTATAGTTGATTACGCCGACGATCGACGAGAACGAGTCGCCCGCTTCTACGCCCATGTCTGCGAAGTAAAAATCTTCGCCGACCATGTCGAAGAACAGGTCGTCGACAATCTGGGTCACCTTCGCATCGTCGGAGACGACGAATTCGCCGTAATCATTGACGCCCTCGGTTACCGTCACGTCCTGGATCTCCACCAGCACCGATTCCCACTCTTCGCCGATGTCGCCGATGCCCAGCACTTCGGGAGCGGGAATGTCGCCGTCGCCGATCACTTCGATGTTGCCCGTTTCGGTCACCTTGATTTCGGTCATGTCGAAAAATTCGGTCACTTCGCCGGTGATGCGAACCTTGTCGCCCGGTTCGCCGTCGTATTCATCGGCCACTTCGCTGTACATGTAGATGGCGATGCCGCTGTACTCGCCGCCGTCCTCGTCCATGATGAAGAATGTTTCGTCCTTGAAATCGGTGGGGGTGACCACCACGCCGACTACCGTCACCACGTCGCCGTCGTTGTACTCGCCCTGCTGGATGTCGTAGATCGAATCGGAGTCGTCATCGTCATCGTCATCATCGTCGGTGTCGTCGTCGTCATCGTCGTCGTCATCGTCGTCGTCATCGTCGTCGTCGACGGTGTCGTCATCGTCATCGTCGTCATCATCGTCGTCGTCATCGATCAAATCGTCGTCGTCGTCATCGTCGTCGTCGCCGCCCAGGGCACAGGCGCTTAATGTCGAGAAGCTCAGCGCCATAACCAAAATCAAAATCATCCACAGCCAATTGCGTTTCATCAGGTCCTCCCGTTAATCGCTTAGATCGGAATCGGTCCGCGGCTCCAATTTGAATTCGCCGTAATCGTAGGTCAGGATGCCGCGAATGCGGCCGAATGTGTCGCCCGCTTCGATGCCGTATGTTTCCCAGTGATATTTTTCGAAAAACAAGTCGTCGACGATCAGTTCCCCGCCGCCGTCGCCGACCGTAAATTCGCCGTAATTGTTCACCGCCTCGGCGACGGTCACCGCGCCGGTCTGCACCAGCACGCCTTCCCACTTTTCCCCCACGTCGTCCAGGGCGATTTCCTCGGCGGCCGGCGCCTGCCCCTCGTTGAGCAGCACCAGGTCGCCCGGATCCTTCACCACCAGCTCCGTGAGTTCGTAGTATTCGGTCACCTGCGCGGTCAGTTCGACCGTGTCGCCAACCCGGCCGTCGTACACCGCCGCGACCTCGTCGTACATGTACACGGCCACGCCGCTCCATGGCCCGCCGGATTCATCCATGATGAAGAAGGTGTCGCCGTTGAAATTAAGCGGCGAGGAAATCACCGCCGTCACCGTGACTGTCGCGCCCAGCGGCACGTCACCCTGTTGGATTTCGTAAATCGTCGCTTCGCCCAACGGACCCACCGGCTCCCAGTCGCCGTCGAAGTCGGCCGCATAGCGCGGGCAGATTTTGTACTCTTCGAAGGTGTAGGTGAACGCGCCGACGATCGAATCGAAGTGCGCGTCCGCGGGCGGAATGAACGCCGATTCGGGCGGCCAGAAAAGGTCGTCGACGCGCACGCCGTCGACCTCGAATTCGTTCCAACCCAGGTCCGGCTCGGTCACTTTCACATCCTGGACGCGCACCAACACGCCTTCCCATTGCTCGGCCCCGTCGCTGCCGGTGGACAAATCCTCGGCGTCCACGACCTCCGGATCGGGCGAGCCGAGGTTGTCGAGCACTTCCAGGTCGCCGACGGCCGTCAGCGTCAGTTCGGACAGTTCGTAGTATTCGTCGTACAGCCCGGCGATATCGACCACGTCGCCGACCTCGGGCCGGATCTCGCCCGATGCCTCGCCGGTGACGAACACGTAAATGCCGCTGTAGGGACCGCCTTCCATTTCCTGCACGAAGAAGCCGTCGCCGCGTTCGGTCAGGGGCGTGGTTACGATCACCCGGCTTAACAGCACGCGCGTGTCCGCCGCGACGCGGCCGCGCTGCAATTCGTAAATCGTCGCGGGCACGCCCACGCCGTTGCCGTCGTACGTTTCTTTCACGTCCTCGGCGTCGCCGTTGTCCAGCGCGTTGCAGCCGCTCGCCGCCGCCAGCAACAGGGTCAGGAGGATCATCGCGGTTGTCTGCTTCATCCGTTTTTCCTCCCCGCCGCTATTCCAGATCCGCCGCGCGCCGCGGCACGATCATCCACGACGGTTCGGCCAGGTAGTGATAACGCAATGTGCCGGTCACCGCTTCGAGTTCGTCGCCGACCATGCTCGGCGGATCGACGCCTTCGATGCCGGCGGTTTCCGAAACCAGGATCGTGTCGGCCGGTTCGCCGCAATCGCCGTCGGGATTGATCAGCACGCGCCATTGATCGTACGCGGCGTACTGGTCGTCCAGCGGGCACACGACCACGTCCTCCACGCGTACCAGGCTGGATTCCAGCGCCTCCATGCCATCGTCGTTGGCCGTCATCAGCGCGGTCAGCACGACCGGCTCGGGCATCTCGACTTTCACCGTCGAGAACTGATAATCGGGGAAGCCCAACTCGGTGAAGCCGAAAAATTCGTCAATCTGCCCGCGCAGCGTGGTCAGCGTCATGCCCTCTTCCAATCCGGTCGGCTGGTTGTGCGTGTACACGTACATGCCGCCGTACTGGCCGCCTGGCTCGCTGAGATCCTGGCAATAAAAGCCGTCGCGACGGACGTTGGTCACCACCACGTCGCGCTCGGCCACCTTGATTTCCGCGAAGTCGCCGCGCAACGCCGAGCTTTCGAAATCGTCGCAGCGCTGCGTCTGCGCGATGGTCGGATGATCGAAGTACAGCACCGGACTCGCGCCGACCGCGCGGCTGCCCTCGACGTCGAGCCCGCCGGCGTCCTCGACCCACACGGCCACATCGCCGTGGGTCGATTCCAGCCAGACCTCGACGTTCTGCGCGACGCCGTTTTCGATGATCAACCGGCTGGCCTGTCCTTCCATCAAACGGCCGACCGGTTCGACCGACAACACGACCTTGCCGTCGTAGTCGCGGTCCACGTCGCCGGTCTCGTCCAGCGCGGCGATGGTCAAGCGGTAGCCCACCGGTTCGTCGGGAAACGCAATGCGGTGGTTGTCGTCGCCGGTTTCGCCTTCCTCGATCAGCACGGCGAAGCTGCTCACGCCCGCCGGCGCGTCGTATTCCTGGACGCAGGCCGCGATCGACAACAACAGGATCGCCGCCAGAAGTATCGTCTTGCGCATTCTAATACACCGTCTTGATGCGGCCGTCTTCGATCGCCAGGCCGCTGGTACATTGATCGATGGGAGTGCCCTCGTCGTCGCAAACCGGCAATTGCGCATGCCGGCTCATGTAGTCGATCACCGCGCTGCGCATGCTGATGCCGGTGTCCACCTTCGACGTATTGCGCGCCAGAATTTCGAATCCCGAACCGCCCCAGGCCATGTAATCGTTGGTGGCCATTTCGTACACCGAGCCGTAATTGAGCGGGATGCCGTTGATCTCGATGTCTTGCGCCTCGCCCTCGCGGCAGTTCATGGTGAAGGCGATGCCCGCCACCTGAATCTGACTCGAACAGCCGCGCCCGGCGCTGCGCTGCGTGGCGTAATCGAGCAGTTCCTGCACCTCGATGCCCGACAGATACACCGTGGTGATCGTGTTTTCGAACGGCAGCACGTTGTACAGATGTTCCAGCAGGATGTCGCCTTCCTGAATATCGGTGCGGATGCCCAGCGAGTTGGTCACGCAGAAATCGGTTTCCACGCCGGGTCGCAACTGCATCGCCTCGGCGACGAAATTGCCGAGCATCGAATCGCCGCCGGTGAAGCCGAAGCGGTTCAGATCCGTTTCGGCCCGCGCCAGCACGCGATCCAGGTCGATCGTGTGCGCCAGTTCGATGTAATACGGCTCGAGCAGTTCCCACACCTCGGCCTTGCGCGGCACCGTCGCGTCGACCGGAATCAATTTGTAGCTGTGCGATTTGACATGGCCGTTGCGGACGATCAGATCCAAGCGGCCGACGAACTTGGCGAAGGCCTGCGGATGGCTGACGATCGTTTTATGCTCGGCGCAACTATCGCGATAGGTGAATCCGTCGATGTCCTCGACCTCGTCGGCGACCGGCGCATAGGGTACGACCGTCGGCGGGTCCAGCGCCACATGGTGGTGCCCGCCCATGACCACGTCGATGCCGCACACGTTGCGCGCCACCGCGAGGTCTTCGGTCAGGCCCAGGTGGCTCAGCAGAATCACCACGTCCACATCGGGCCGCAACTCATCGACCAGTTCCTGCGTCAACTGGATGAAGTTCACCGGCTGCACGCCCAGCGAATTGTCGCCCTCGCCCAGCGAGTACATCGACGACGTGTTGGCCATGCCGATGATCGCCACCTTCAGGCCCTGGATGTTGCGGATGATGAACGGCTTGACCAGGCTCTTCATGATGTCGGTGTGCGTCTTCTCGACTTCCCACCGGTAGTTCGCGCCCAGCACCGGGAACGCCGCCCACTTCGCCAGTTGTTCGGCCGTGTTTTCCGGCCCGGCGTCGAACTCGTGATTGCCCAGCACGAACGCGTCCAGCCCCGCTGTCGACAGGCCGCGAATTTCCGGCTCGCCGTTGAATACATTAAAGATGGGCGCGCCCTGGAACGCGTCGCCCGAATCCAGCCACAAACTCCGCCGCGCCTTCGCGCGCTCGCGATCGATGATCGTGGCGATCTGCGCCAGTCCGCCGAACGGCCCGCGATCCTCGACCAACCCCAGCATGCGCTCGGTGTACAGCGGGCTGTAATCGTAGGGGAGAATCCGGCTGTGAATGTCGGCGGTGTGCAGCAGGGTCAAGCGCACATCCTGGTCCGTCAGATCGACCTCGGCGCCCTGATAGGCGCATCCGAACATCAGCGCCAGGATTGCCAATGACAAGAAAATCCCGACGCGCCAAGGCCTGCTTACCGTCAAATGTGACATCGCTGTATTTCTCGAATTTTGCGTTTTCAGCGCGAGGATTCGTGCCGCAAATCCCCGCTTTTTCGGCGGCTCAGTGTAGCCCCCGAAACCCGGCTTGTAAAGCATCCAAACCGGTGTGGATACTATCGTATTATCCGATTATGACAATTCGTTTCGGAATTGATGAGCAACCGATGCAATCAACTTCGAGGGAGTGAATCCAACGCCCGATAGCAAGCTTTTCCCCCAGCTTGCCGAGTAAAAAACGACGAACCGTATTTGACGCCTACACCAGCCGTTCGCGGATTTTCGCCGAGAGAATGTCCATGATCCACACGACCAGCGCGATCAGCCACATGCACAGTCCGACCGCCGGCCACTTCACCAGTTGCTGATACTGCATCAGCATCTGGCCGATGCCGCCGCCGCCGACCAGGCCGATGATCGTCGCCATGCGCACGTTGATGTCCCAACGGTAAATCGTGAAGGACAAAAACGGCGGCACAATCTGCGGCACGACGCCCCAGCGCAGCAGCGGCAGCGTGCGCGCGCCGGTCGAGCGCACCGCCTCCAACGGACCGGGGTCGATCGCTTCGAGTTGCTCGCTGTAGAGCTTGCCCAGCCCGGCGATCGAGTGGATGGCCAGCGCCAGCGTGCCGGCGAACGGACCGATGCCCACCCACACCGAAAAAATGATCGCCCACACCAGCGGCTCGATCGAGCGCGTCACGTTCATCAACGTGCGCACCGCGTAGTACGCCGCCACGCCCGTACGCGAGCCGGCCATCAGGTTGCGCGCGCCCAGAAAGCTCAGCAGAAACGCCGCCGGCA
>DAINPV010000255.1:0-6032 GCA_036743315.1 bacterium
AAGCGCTCGCCGAGCGAACGCAGAAAGGGCAAGGCGATCAACGCCAAGCCCAGCAGCCAGAATCCCAAACCGATCAACTGGGCGATGATCGCACGCCGGTTCGATTTCATCAGCTTGGCGGTCACCCACGAGTAGGTGATCAGCAACAACGCCAGAATGATGCCCCACCGCAGCCCGTTGTTCAGATCGCGCGCCAGCGTTTCCATGCCCAAACGCGGCAAGTTCAACGGCAGCGCCGCCGAATTGTATACATTGACGATGCCGGTGATCAAACCGAAGAGAATCCCGACGCTCAATCCGAAAAACAGGTAAGTCGTGATTGCCGAGGGAAAAAACTCTCTCTTTTTAATAGCGGCCTGCGTTGTCGTCTCACTCATTCCAGATATCCCAAACTCCGTAGTCGCTCGCGAATGTTGGGCGGCAACGCCGTTGAATTCGGTCCCGTTCGCGGATCGATTTTCTCCACTTGCGTCCACAAACCCAAAAGGAACTTGCTGCCTTCTTCGCTTTCGACGAGGTTGTGTTGCTCATGCGGATCGTTGCAAAGATCGAAAAAAGCGTCCGGAGCCTCTCCCGCAAAGTCTCCGAAACGCCATGCGTACCCAGTTATACCTTTGGTGCAGCCGCGAATCAAGGCAAAGCGGGGTTCGCCCCAGATCGCATCCGCCGCCCAAATGGCTCGCTCTTCGTTCGGTTTCGCGAGTAAATCCATGCCGTCGAAGCGCTGTTCTCCCGGTAAGCTAATGCGCGAAGTCAAAGTTGGCAATACGTCTGCCAACGAAACCGGGTAATCGACCGTTTGCACCGGATTGAGCCCCGCTTTTTTCACCAGCAGCGGCACGTGCAGCATTTCGTCGTGCAGCGTAACGGCATGGCCGAGAAAGCCGTGGTCCCACCATTCTTCTCCGTGGTCGGCGGTGACGATTACCCAGGCGTTTTCCCATTGTTGAAGGGATTTTACTTTAGCGATAAAGCGGCCGAGCGCTTTGTCGGCCATGCGAATGTCGCGCCGGTAGCGTTCGCGCCACTGCGCGCGCAGCGTATCGTCCGCGGGCAACACTTCGCCGACGAAGCCGTGGAAGCTGTCGGCATTCGCCCCGGGCAGCGAGCGGTCGGCCGGATCGTAGGGCCAATGCGGATCGAACAGGTGCAGGAAAAGGAACGACGGCTGATACTTGTGGTTCTGGATCCACTCAACCGCGGCGTCAACCACCTGCTCGGCCGGCGCTTCGGGAGCCATTAGATAATGATCGAAGCCCGCGCCGAAACCGTAACGCGGACTAAGCATGAACGAGGTGACGAACGCGCCGGTGGCATATCCTTTTTGCTTGCATCGTTCGGCCAGCGTGAACACTTCCGGGCGCAGTCGCGAATCCATCGTCACCGCGCCGTGATGATGTCCGGCTAGGCCGGTCAACAAGCTCGCGTGACTGGGGATTGTCCAGGGCGCCGGTGCATAGGCGCGCGTGAACCGGATGGACTCTTTGGCGAATTCGTCGAGGGCCGGCGTGTTGCCCGGTTCGGCCCCGTAGCAGCCGACCTCGTCGACGCGCAGGGTGTCGATGCTGATCAGAATGATGTGGGGAGTAAAAGGACTATTGTTGGCTTTGCCCGGCGCGCTGATGATCAGCGCCACCAAGGCCATGGCGACGACCGGCGCCCACAACCATCCTTTCCGAAGGGTGATTGTTTCCGCGTCCTTCGCGGGGCGCAGCCGTCGCAGAAGAACACAGACGAGCAGGGCGGTTAAAAAGGCGCTGCCGACGATCAGGCCGCAGAGCAGGGCGATCATCCCTGCGTGACCGGTCGGATCGGCCAGCACCATTGTTTTCGCCAACGGCGGCAGAAAGACCTTCAGAACCGTTTCGGCGGCGAGCTCCGAGGTTGTTGCGTATGCTTTAGGCAGCAAATCCGGGAAATGCGTCGTGAAATACCTCTGACCGATCAACAAGGTCATCGTCATAAAAACGAGGCTGAAAATCCCGGCGATCCAACCGGCGCGCCGTTCGGTAAAAAACAATCCGACGCCGAACGCCGTCGCCAGCGCCGACAGTCCCAAGACAAAACCCAGCGCCAAACCGTTTTGGCCGTAGCCGCCCAGGTCGATAACCGCCATACGGTAGAAACCCGCCGGCAGATATCGTTGCGCGACGATGTCGACGATTCCGGCGGCCAATGCGCCCGCAATGCTCAGTACGAACAAACAGGCTGCCGGCGTCCAGGCGATGACCAAGGCTTTAAATGCACGCCTCATGGCGTTGCTCCGATGTACCCGAGTTGCTTGAGCCGTTCGATCTCGTTGGGAGATAGAACCACTCGTTCGTCGGACTTTTTATAATACCTGGCCAGATACTGTTCCAACTCGCCGTTAAGTTTAGCGCCCCCGTCGTCCGTAATATGCTTCCTTCTTGCCGGTAGACTCAAATGCAAATCCAGATAGGAAACGTCGACCGGCGAGAGCAGAAATTGCCCATTGTCGTAGACGCCGAATCGCGCCTTGCCGCCCAGGCTGGTCTCGACGACCAATGGGTCGGTCGGTCGCTCCTGGCGGGTCCAGGCCGACGACAACTCGGTAAAGGTAAAATGGGGTGCTTCGCCGATGATGGCGGCGATCAACGCGGGCACTTCCGACAGCGATACCTGGCTTTGCGTGTTCACGTTTTCCAGGTTCGCTCCGTAAACGATAAACGGCACACGTATTACGGACGGTTGGCAGGTGATGCCGTGCCCGAACACACCGGGTTGGGCTGGATCGAACCTATCCTCGCCGTCCTCAGATGGGTATTCGCCGAAGGCTTCGCCGTGATCGGCCACCAAAAGGATCGCCGTGTTGTCCAGCATGTTTTTCCTTGCCAAAACATTCAGCAATTGCCCGATGGCTTGGTCGACGCGCTCGATTTCCTTGTCGTAGATGGGCAACCATGTGTCGCGCGCCGACGCCGGATCCTTCACCGCGGCGCGCAGAGCGCGAGCGTAGTCCTTGGTTTGCCGCAGGTCGTCATCCGCTTCGCCGGTCAACGAGTAAGGCCAATGCGGATCGAAAAAATGGCACAGCACGAACCATGATTTGTTTTGCGCCTCGATCCATTCACCCGCCTGGCGGGCCACATCGGATGCCTGTTCCGATGCGATGTAATCGAAGCGTTCGAAGCCTTGCTCGAAACCGTAAACCTGGCTGACGAACAGGTGACTGACGAAGGCGGCGGTGGCGAATCCCTTGGCCAGCAGATACTCGGAAACCAGGGTCGCTTCCGCCGGGATTTTATCGGTCACCGCACGAATTCCCAAGTCGGCCGGATGTTTGCCGCTCAGCATCGCCGCATGGCTGGGCAAGGTCCACGGCGATGCCGACAACGCGTTGTCGAGACGAGTTCCACGTTCGGCCAGGCGATCGATGTTCGGTGTTCTCGCTGGTCCGCCGTAACAACCCAGACGATCGGGGCGCAGTGTATCGATGCTGATCAATAAAATGTTCGGTTGGTCGGTCGGCGCCGACGGGCGCGTCAAACGGGCGCCCGCTTGCGGCACGATCACCGCGACGAGTGTGACGGTTAGAATGATGATCAACCGGCGACGGCTCATCGTCGCGGGGGTGGTAATTTCTCCCGGCCGCACCAGCAGACGCACAGCCAAACCGACAAGAACGAGCAACAATAAAAACCAAGCGGCGATTACGCCCCACAACAGAGGTGTGTCCAACAGTTTAAGCGAAAGCGCCCGTTGGAAAAATGTTTCAAACGAAAAAAGATCGGAGCAGAAAAACGGCAGCGAACCTCCCTTGGCCAGCACGGCGGGGATTTTTTCCCACAACAATATCAACAAGCCGGCACCCAACAGCCAGGCGCCGGCAACAGTACGTACTCGTCGACGATAGTCAGGCGTCAATAGGCCGCCGATCCGCCAACTAGATAAGAAAAAGAGGGCGAAAACGAATCCGGCAAGCGCTCCATTTAAAGAAAGATCGGCTATCGTCCGCCAACACAGATGTTTCCAACCGAAATAGTGCTGCGAATGAAGTTCGCGAAAACCGAAAAAAAAGCCCAGCAGACAACCAAGCAAAACGATGCCGGCCGCCAGGATATAGCGGGTGTTAATAATTGGCCGCATGATCGGAAAATGTAGCTTGTGGATTTTTGGTCCGCAAGGCGCATTCGACGAACTCATGTTTTGCGTTGGCTTGGGGAATCTGTTAAAAGGATAAGAGATTTCCATAAAGGAGACGGTCATGAAGAGGCGCGCCTGGCAATTGTTCCTGATCCTTTCGTTTTTTACTTTTTCCGTCCTGATCGCCGGTTGCGGCGATGATGACGATGACGACGATAACGATGCGGCGCCGACCGACGACGATGCGTCCGACGACGATGCGTCCGACGATGACGACACGCTCGACGATGATGACACCACCGACGACGATACCGGTGACGATGATACCCTCGATGATGACACCACCGATGACGACACGCTCGACGACGATACCGGCGACGACGACACCCTCGATGATGACACCGGCGATGATGACACGTCGGTCCCCGAGGGGTGCATCGAAGGCGAATACGATCCTTATTGGGGCAACCTGCATGCGCACACCGGCTACAGCGACGGCGATCTGACTCCCGCCGACGCCTTCGAGCATGCGCGCGATGCGGCCGGTCTGGATATCCAGTTGATCACCGATCATCTCGAGCAGTTGTATCTGCCGTTCCCTACGATCAACAAGTGGGGCAAGTGCAAAGACCAGGCGGATGATTACTACGTTCCCGGCGAGTATCTGACCGATTGCGGTTACGAATACGGCTCCGGCTTCATTCTGCCGCTGTTTCTGTCGACCGGTCACAATAACGTCTTCTTCGCGGAAGATCTGATGCCGATCGTCCAACTCGATTTCCATAATTTCTACGACAGTCTCGTCGAATGCGAACAGTGCATCGGCCAATTCAACCACCCGTTGGACGATCCGTATCAGCACTGGAGTCATTACGAGTATTACGAGGATGTCGACCAGCGCATGAACTTGATGGAATTCAACGGCACCGATTACGCCTGGGAATCCTTCTTCGAAGCGCTCGATGCCGGCTGGCACGTGTCGCCGATGTACAACCAGGACAACCACAGCGCCGACTGGGGCACCAAAAACGACCGGCGCAGCGGCTTGTACATGGCCGAACTCACGCGCGAGGAAATGCGCAACACGATGCTCGACCGGCGCACCTTCATGAGCTACGACAAAAACGCGTCCATCAAGATGATGGCCCAGGATGTCTGCTGGATGGGCTCGATTCTCAGCGGTCTGGAATCCGTCACGCTTTACGTGGAAGCGTTTGACCTGGACGAGGGCGACGCCTTCACCGCCATCGAATTGTATGGTCCGGAAGCGGCGTACCTGGGACAGATCGATTGCACCGCCAAAACGATCTGCACCGGAACGTTCGACGAGATCGCGGTGACCGAAGCGTCCTTCTTCGTCGCCAAAGCCATCCAGGCCGACGGCGACTGGCTCGTCGCCGCGCCGATCTGGGTGACGCCGTAGAAATTGTATGAAAAAAAAGAAGGCCCTGCTTAAAGCAGGGCCATTTCGCGTCGCGCCTGGAGGGATTTGAACCCCCGACACACGGATTCGTAGTCCGTTGCTCTATCCACTGAGCTACAGGCGCACAAGCACGACGCCTAAGAGGGCGGTTATGTAGCACTATTGCTGCGCGATGTCAAGGAAGAACCAACCGGCTCATTTCGCCTTTTGCGAATTCTGGAAAAAGTCGCAATGTGCCGTGATATTGCACTGTTCGCACTTGGGTTTGCGCGCGTTGCACACGTAGCGGCCATGGAAAATCATCGTGTGCGAAAACAGCGTCCAATCCTTGCTTGGGATCAGCTCGTTGAGCGCATATTCGATCTTCACCGGATCGGTTTCGTCGGTCAAACCGATGCGCTGGCTCAGGCGCGACACGTGGGTGTCCACCGCGATGCCCGGCACACCGAATGCGTTGCCCAGAATCACGTTCGCGGTTTTGCGCCCGATGCCCGGCAGCTTGGTC
>DAINPV010000256.1:0-6024 GCA_036743315.1 bacterium
CATTGAAGTCGGCGTAAACGTTCCCAATGCCACCATCATGGTTATTGAACATGCCGAACGCTTTGGATTGGCACAATTACATCAATTACGCGGACGTGTAGGAAGAGGAACCAAGGCATCATCATGTGTTCTTCTTTATAAAAACCCATTGTCGCAAACAGCGAAACGCCGCCTGTTGTTTCTGACCGGCCAGTCGCGCTTTCCGGTATGCCCGGAGTTCGGCAGCGGCTGTTATCACGCGTGGCCGCCGGTGGACCTGGACGACCAGATTTTCACCACCAAGGTCGCCTGGATGCACGGGGTGAAGGGCATCAATTTCTACATGGTCGTCGAGCGCGAACGTTGGTACGGCAGCCCGATCACCCGCCATGGCGGCATGCGCAAGAATTACTGGAATTTCTATCAGCAGCACCTCGACATGCTGCACAAAATCAAGCCCTGGCAGTTGGAGCGCAAGGTCGACATTTGCCTGTTGTCGGTGCGCGATTACGAGCGGCTGGAGAATGCCGCCTACGCCCTCAATCCCATTCCGCCGCTGGTGATGGAAGGCCAATATCAACTCGAGGATCTGTGCTTCGAGGATCCGCTCGGCTTTTCGCGGCCGATTCAACTGCTGCACGCCAAGATGCTGCGCGGTTGGGAAACGGCGCTCACGAACCTGGGCCTTGCCTATGTCATCGGCGCCAGCGACTTGCCGCTGGAGCGGCTGTCGCAGTATCGCACGGTGGTATGCCCGACCTTCGAGTTCCTCCACCGCGAAACGCAACAGCGATTGGCGGCGTACATCGAAGCCGGCGGCAACCTCATCTGCGGACCGGAAGTGCCGTCTTCCGACGAGCGCATGCGCGAGTTTTCGACCCTCGACCATTTCACCAGCCGGCCGACGCACCGGCTGGATTGCGAAATCGACACCCTGGTATGCAACGCCGGTGCGGGGCGGCTGATTCTCGTCGCCGAAGTGCCGATGCCGGTCGAGAAAGCCGAAGCGGTGGTCAAGAGCATCGCGCGGCATCTGCACATCGAGCCGGCGTACCCGGGCACGCCGCCGTGCGAAACCAGTCTGCACCTGGGTCCGAACGCCGAAAAGTATTTGTTCATCGTCAATCCGACCGGCGAGCCGCAACGCCCCGAGGTGCAAGTATCCACCGGCGAATGTCTGGTCGATCTGGAAAGCGGCGAAACGTTTTACGGACGCGAGTTCGTGCCCCTGGCAATGAATCCTTACACCGTGCGGATTCTGGAGGTGGAGCTGTGCTAGCCCCGAACGTCTTGGTGGTCGATACCGACGTCCGGCATTGGCTGAACCTGTTGAAGCTGATGGCCGGCGAGCAGACGCCGCAACCTTCGCTGTTGTTGTGTCTGCTCGACGGGGACCGCTGCCTCAAGGCGCTGCACAGCGAAAAGGGAGTGCTGTGGGATTTCCCTTGGCCGGGCGTGGATCGTCTCGACGATGCGCTGGCCGCGGCCGAAGCCGACACGCTGCTCGCCCTGCCGCGCCACGCGCTGCCGACGATGTTCGCCGAGGCCCAAGCGGCGGTTTCGGTCAACGACAATTACGTCAAGCAACTGTTCGACCTGCTCGCGGCGGTCCTGCACACGCTGGACGAAATGGCTCTGTGGCATCCGGAAAAACCTTTCACGCTCAATCCGCCGCCGTATGAGAAGATCGAAAAGATCTTCAACAAAATCTGGCCCGACAACACGACGATGGGCTTTTTCGTGTTCGAAAGCGCACGGCCGTTCACCTCGCTGCTGCTGGGCAAGGAAGGCGGGCAGATCAGCCTGATCACCACACTGGACGCGTTGGGCCAAGCCGATCAGAGTCTGGATTTCCGTCACGGCTATCAAACGTACGCCGATTTGATCGCTGAAAAATTCAATCCGTTGTACCTGGCGCTGTTCATCGAATTGTCGAGCTTCCGCGAACTGCGCACGGGCGGCAAGCCGCTGTCGTATCTGAAACTGGCCGAAAAGCGGCGACGGGCGCTGCTGTGGCCCAAACCGTGGAAAGTGCGCTGGCTGTTGTGGCTGGCGCGCGTGTTCAAGGGACTGTAAGGCAATGCGCCGCGAGCCGCTGACCAAAACGACGATCATTCTCTTCAGCGTGATTTTCCTGTTCATGCTGGGCAACAATCTGTGGTTCATCCTGGTCGATCAGCGGCCGCCCAACGGCAACGAACTGTCGCACATCATGGGACCGATCCAGTTCCTCAACGGATTGGCGAATCCGCAACTGTCGTTCTATGACGCGCTGATCGGCGGATTTTCGGGCTATCCGCCGCTGGCGATGGCGACCACCGCGTTCTACGCGTTGTTCGGCCGCACCTACGATGTGGCGATGATCAGCCAGCTTTTTTTCACCGGCATTTTGTTGGTCTGCATTTTCTTCCTCGGCGTGCGGTTGTTCGACCAACGCACCGGTTTGCTGGCCATGGCGCTGACCGCGTTCAATCCGGCGGTCAACGACATGGCGCGGCAGTATCTGCTCGAGCATCAACTGGGCGCGATGCTCGCCCTGGCCGTGCTGATGATGGTGATGTCGAACCACTTCACGCATCGCGGGTATTCGATCGCCGCGGGCGTCGCCATCGGGCTGGCCGCGTGGGCCAAGCAATCGTTCGTCATGGTGCTGTCCGGCGCGATCGTTGGAATCGCCCCGGGCTGGCTGGAAGCGCTGTGGAAGAAGCACAAGGAAAAGCACGCCGCCAAACCGTTGTTGAAACTACCCGCGCGCCTGGTCGTTTCGTTGGTCGTCGCTGCGGTCCTCTCTTACCTGATGTACAACGCCGACACCAAGTCGGTGTTCTTCGACCTGTTCCCCGAATCGAAAATGCCCTTCGACCTGATTTTCCTCGGCGGCACGGCGTTGTGTCTGTTCGCGACGATCATGCTGTTTACCGGGCGTTCGCATCCGCTGACCAATACGCTGGGCGCGGCGTTGATTACCGGGTTGATCGCATCGATTTGGTACCTGCCGCGCGGCCTCGCCAATTTTTCCTCCTACAGTCACCAGATGGATCTGAACCGGCCGGAAACCGAGAGCACACTGCTGACCTGCCTCAAGTTCTACTCGGTGCTGTTCCGCGACTACTACTACGACAAACATTCGCTCAAGGTCGCCGTCGCCACACTGCTCAGCTTCGGCGGCCTGCTCGCGGTCAAACCGTTGGCCGGCTTCGTGTTCAACATGAGCAAGCTCAATGCGCGGCTGCGGGCCTTCAACTTTGTGGGCTGGTGGTTTTTCCTTTCTTATCTCTCGTTTTCCTACGTGATCATCTACAACCCGAAAAACATGATCCCGTTGCTGCCGGCGCTGTCGCTGTTTCTCGCCGCGATCATCACCCACCTGGAGTTGCCGCTGCCGAAAACGGGAATCGCCAACCGCTTCGGACGCGTGCCGGCCACGTTCGTCAGCTACGCGCTGAACGCCTGGCGTTTGCTGCTGCTGGCGGGCTTGCTCGGGCTGGGCTTTTTCATGGTCACCTTCTGGCCCGACGGCCATGGCGGCTATCAATCGTTGCCGGGCAAGTACGGGCGGATCGCCGACGCCCATTGGTTTAAAAACGAACCGCACTTTTACATGACGCCCCGGACCGCCGATTGGAAACTCGACGAAATCGCCGACGCGATGTTCGCGGGCATCAACAAGAAAATCGGCGAACCCAACACGATCAAGATTCTGGCGATGGACAACGATCATTTCTTTTCCTGGTCGAACGTCTGGTACCTGGCCAACCTGCGCAACGTCAACGTCGCGGTGTACACGCAATGGGGGCCGGACGAATCGATTTTCGATCCGCAATCGTCGGTTTATTATCCGAGCTTCGAATACATTCTGTTCCGTCGGCCCTACAAGAAAATCTACACCTTCGCCGACAAGAACATCGACTATCAAAATCTGCCCGCGGCTTTCGAATTTCTGGAAACCCACCCGCCGGAATTGGCCGAGATGTTCGACGTCAAGGGCGTCTGGCCGATGCCCGACGGCACCGAGGCCGTGCTGCTCAAACGCAAACTGAGATTGACGCTGCCGAGCGAGCCCTGAGCGACTCACCGCTGCCGGCAGAAGAAGATGGTTTCTTTGGCCACGCGATACAGTTCCCGTTCCCCGGCGGTCAACTCGTCGAACAACTCGACCGGCGTGACGCGCAAACCGGCCTGGCGCAAGCGATCGATGACATCAATTCCATAGTAGCGCACGTGGTCGTGTTGCCCGAACGCCGTTTCGCGTTCTTCGGGAGTGTAGGGATCGGCGGGATCCTCTTCCTCCGTCAAGCGATCGTAGTAGTAAGGCACCGTGATCAACGCCCAGCCGGTCGGCTTGACGATACGATGGATTTCAGCCATGGCGCGGCGATCCTCATGGACGTGTTCCAGCACGTGATTGACCATCGCCGCATCGTAGGAGGCGGTCGGAAAAGCGGACATATCGGCAATATCGACGGTCAACTCCTCCTTGCCCGGCTGGATATCGGCCGTCACGTATTGATCTCCCAACGCTTCACGCAATCGGTTGCGAAAACAGGGTTCGGGGGCAACGTGCAGCAGGCGCATCCCCTCACGCAGCAACTCGTTGCGCTGCATGAACAACCAGATCAACCGATGTCGTTCGAGAGAACGACAGGAGGGGCACATGATATTTTCGCGAAGCGGCTTGCCATAGTCGTCGAAGGAATCGCCGGTAAAACCGCAGATCGGACACTGCACCATCGTCGACTCCCGGCAAGTGGTTGTTAGGAATAGAAGCAATTGTACATTACAATTTCGGGCGATGTCGATTCGGGCAACACAAATGGATATGAGTCTCAATTATCGACCGACGCTATTTGCGTCGAGGCGAGGTTTCTTTCTCGGCGATCGAATTCTTGACGGTGTTCGCATAGACCTTGCCGAGCAAACGGAAAAGATCGGTCTTCTCGCGTTCGCTCAAGCCGGCAAACAGCCCGGCGTTCATTGCGTCGGAGACTTCCCACATCAACGGCCGAAGCGAGTTCGCCATTTCGGTCAAGCCGATCAAGACGAGACGCGAATCGTCCTCGCTCCTTTTCTTGGCGACGTACCCGCCCGCTTCCAGCCGTTTAATTACCGCCGAGACGGTGGATTTGTCTTTCATCGTCAGGCGCGCGATCTCCCGCAAAGACAGCGGACCGCCTTGATCGAGGACGAACAGCACATCGCCGAAAGAGGGAGAAATGTCGTCGATCCCGCGCGCCGACAACGCCTTTTCAAGAAAGGCGAACTGCCGCTGACGAATCTTGGACAATACGAACAGGAAATTGGCGGGCTCGACCTTCATTGAATCACGTCGCTGGGTCGCGGGACCGCCAGGTTGTACTTCACGTTCTCGCTTCGGTGCGTCATTTTATAGCCGGAGAAAACCAGGAAGGTGACGAACGACAATAAAAAGACGTAGGTCAGCTTCGCCGGGCCGGGCTTATCGTACGAGGGAATCCGGCTTTCGTCGAGAACCATCGTCAGCGCGCCGCGCGTGCATTGTTCGGCGCAAATGCCGCAACCCAGGCAACGATGCAGGTCGATCGTCGCCCGCTCGTCGACAACCGCGATCGCTTGCACGGGGCATTTCTCGACGCAAATGCCGCAGGCTTTGCACTCGGCCGCTTCGACGACCGGTTCGTAGGGACCGCGCGGCGAAACGTCCAGGCCGAACTTGTAGCGCATGTTCAGCTCGATGCAACAATCGGCGCAACACGAACAGATGCTGTATTGATACGGTTCAATGCACGATTCCAACGAGAAAACCAGACCGTGTTGTCGCGCGTTGCGCACTATTTCCAGGGCTTCTTCCTTGGTGAGCGCCTTGCTCTTGGCATTGCCGACCTTGAGCCCCCGCTCCTCCCTCATTTTCCCCGCGATTTTTTCCATGGCGGTGATGAATTTGGAAAAGTAGTTGATCTTCAGACAGGTGAAAATCGGCGCGTCGCAACCCGCGTCGAAAACGGCACGGCATACGCAGGGGCCGACCGAAATGTGCTCGGTGGCGTCGATGACCTCTTCGATGTCGCG
>DAINPV010000257.1:0-6021 GCA_036743315.1 bacterium
AGCGATTGGCGGACGGCCGAATAGCGCGCGCAGGAGCGCTCGTAGGCCCAGGCGCGTCGGTACGCCGCGCGCGCGGCCGCCTGGTCGCTCTCGGCGGACGCAATGCGGCCTTGCACAAAATACAATCGGCGCAAGCGGCGCGTGAGACCGAGGACGTCGCGTGGGGCGATGCCGAAGTCCGCGATCGTTCGCTCGATCGTCTTGGCGGTGGCGGCGAACATCGGCGCGATCTTCATCTGCAACTGCCCTTCATGTTCGCGGTATGCGGCCAACGGTCTGTTGACCTTCACCGCGCGGCCGTGGCGGCAGACTTTCAGCCATAAGCGGTAATCCTCGGCGGGGCAGAAGTCGGGTTCGAAACCGCCGGCTTTGTCGAAGGCAGCGCGACGCAGCAGCACGGTGCTGGTGGCGATCCAGTTGTCCAGCAGCAGCTTTTCGAAGACCGCACCCTCGGCCGTGTCGTGAAATTCCAGTTCGCGCTCGCCCTCGGCGTCGACCGTGTCGCCGTAGATCAAATCGATGCCCGGGTGCATGGCCTTGGCCTGCGCGGCGAGGCGATGAGGCAGCCAGAGATCGTCGTCGTCGCAAAAGGCCAGCCAGGGATATTGCGCCTCGCGTACGGCGGCGTTGCGGGCGACGGCCGGGCCGCCGGCCTTGGTGAACACCAGGCGCACGGGGAACTTGTCGGCCAGATGACGGGCGCTCTGTCCGCGGCTGTCGTCGGCGACGATGATTTCATCGGGCGGCATCGTCTGGGCGAGCAGCGAAGCGAGCGCTTCCTCGACCATCTCCGGCCGATCGCGGGTGGCGACGATGGCGCTGATTTTATCCATGCCAATCCGGGAAGAAGTTGCGGAACCACAGTTCCAGGCACACGCGCGAATAAAGCCCGCGATCGAATTCGCCACGGTCGGCGGTCGGCGGAATCGTCAGCCCGCGCGCGCGCAACGAGCGCTCCAGTTCGTTCGCCCATTCGCGCAACGGACCGGTCAGCCATTGCATGAAGGGGACGACGAGGCCTTTTTTATCGCGCCGGTCGATGATCTCGTCGGGCACCAACCCGCGCGCGGCACGGCGCAAAATCGATTTGGTTGTCAGCTCGTTGATCTTGGCCGTCGGCGGCAGGCGGAAGGCGAACTCGACGAGACGGTGATCCAAAAACGGACAGCGGTTTTCCAGGCCGTAGGCCGACGAGGCGCGGTCGTTCATTGTGATCAGACTGGGCAGCGACAGGTGAATGTCGGCGATGCCGATGTTGTCGATCACCGGCCGATCGCTGCGGAAATGGGAGCGCACGCGCTGGACGTGCGGCGTCGGATCTTCCACCTGTGCGCGGTGAATCAAATGATAGTAGCGTACGGCCGGATCGCCGAACATGTCGTCGCGCCAGAAAAAACGGGCTAGGGGATAATATGTCGCCAGCTCCGGCCGGCGGGCAAGATCGTTCTCGATGGACATGAGCACGTAGCGGATGTAGCCGCCGAAAATTTCGTCTGCGCCTTGACCGCCGAGCACGACGGTGACGTACTCGGACGCCTTGCGCGCCAGCAGGAATTCGCTGATCGACGAGGCGGTGGCGATCGGTTGATCCAGGTGCCAGACGATCTTGGGCATGAGCTCGCGGAAATCTTCATAAGTCGGCGTGATCGCGTGGTGGCGTGCGCCGATGTACTCGGCCATGACCTGCGCGTAGCGAAATTCGTCGAAGGCGTCGCCCAACGGGAAGCGGCAGGAGAACACTTCCTGCGGGCGCATGGCGCCGGCCATGACCGCCGAATCCAGGCCGCCGGAGAGGAACAAGCCGACCGGCACGTCGGCGATCTTGCGCAAACGCACCGCGTCTTTGAGCAATTCGCGCAGTTCTTCGACCAGATCGTTTTCCTGACGATATTGTTCGACCGGTTCAGGCAGCGACCAATAACGGTCAATTTTCAGCGTGTGACCGTTAAAAGTCAGACAGTGGCCCGGAGGCAGCTCGTTGATGTTTGTGAACAAGGTTTGCGGCGCGATGGCGCAGTCGAACACCCAGAACGATTCGTCGATGCGCGGCGCGCTGTCGATCTGAGTGAGGATCGCCTTGATCTCACTGGCCAAGAAAAAACCCTTGGCGGTATGTGCGTAATAGAACGGCTTTTCGCCCATGCGGTCGCGCGCGCAGAACAATTGCTTCCCGTCATATATCGCAAAAGCGAATTGACCGTTGAAGCGCCGCACACAATCGGTGCCCCATCGGCGATAGGCGTGCAGAATGACTTCGGTGTCGGTCTGCGTTTTGAAGGGAAATTCCTGTTGCAGTTCAGTGCGCAGTTCGCGGTAATTGAAAATTTCGCCGTTGTAAACGATGACGATCTTGCCGTCCTCGCTGGCGATCGGTTGCGTGCCGGTCACCAGGTCGATGACCTTCAGGCGCCGGCTGCCCAGTTGCACCGGTTCGGTGCGGAAGAAACCTTCCTCGTCCGGACCGCGGTGCTGGAGGATCCTGGTCATCGTGACGATGTCGCCTTGGCCCCAGATGCCCGCAATGCCGCACATCAGCCTTTTCTCCACAATTTGGCCAAACGGAACTCCCAAATGGCGCGCGGCATGTCCAACGCGGCGCGCATGGCGAAGCGCCACGGCCGCCGGATGAAACTTTCGCCCGCATGGCGCGGTGCGAACACAATGGGCACTTCGTATATGCGATACCCGGCCGCATGCGCCGCCACGCCGATGAAATGTTGAAAGTATCGGAATTTATCGGCGACCTGCAGTATATCCTGCAGGACCGTGCGTCGGTATAAAATAAAGCCGCTTTTATTGTCTTTGAGATGCATGCCGAACAGCAGGTTGAGAACGCCGGAAAGACTGCCGGTGAAAAAACGGCGAATCGCCGAACGCTGCTGCTCGACCACCCGCGCGCCTTGCACGAGGTCGATGTCGTGTTCGCGGAAAGCGGCGAGCATCGCGGGGATATCTTCAGGTTTGTACTGCAGGTCGGCGTCGATGGTCAGCACGTAGTCGCCGGACGCGGCGGCCAGCCCCGATTTCCACCCGGCGACGATCCCGGCGTTGCCGTAATGACGCACCGGCACGATGAAAGGATGCCGCGCGCGAGCGTTTTGAATCGCCAGCCAGGTGTCGTCACGACTGCCGTCGTCGATGAGCACCAGTTCGCAGCGAATGTCGGACAGCGAACGATCGACCTGGTCGATGCGGCGCGCCAACTCCGCTACGTTGTCCTGCTCGTTGAAGCAGGGGGCGATAATCGAAAGCGTTTGGCCTGCGGTCATCGGGCTCCCTTGAGTATCTCTTCGTACATGTGCAGGGTTTGGTCCACCATGTGACGTTCGTCGAAACGGTCGCGGCAGCGTTCGCGGCCTTCGCGTGCCATTGCCCGCCCTTGGGCGGCGTTTTCCAGCAGCCAGCAAACCTTGTCGGCCATTTGCCGCGGATCCTTGGGGGCGACCAGAAAACCGGTTTCGCCGTCGTCGATGATTTCCGGCGAACCGCTCGTGCGCGTGGCGACGGTCGGGCATTCCATGGCCAGCGATTCGATCAGGCTCAGCGGATGGCCTTCCCACAGGCTGCTGAGCACGAAGACGTCCAGCCCGGCGTAGCAGTCGGCCATCTGTTCCTGCGCGCCGGCGAACAGCACGTGACCGTCCAGGTCCATCTGGTCGGCGCGTTGTTTGAGCGTGCGCTCCAACTCGCCTTCGCCGATGACCACGAAGCGCACCTGCGGACAGCGTCGCTTGACCAGCCGCGCCATTTCGAGGAAGTACTCGACGCCTTTTTGCGGCACCAATCGCGCGACCGTGCCGACCAGCAGCACGTCGGGCGCGACGGCAAGCCGATGACGTAAAAAGCCGTTGGCCCGTTGCGGATCGAACGTGGAGAAATCGATGCCGTTGTAGATCGTTTCGATCTGCGCCGGCGGGCAGACGCCCAGGCGGATCGCTTCGTCGCGGTCGGTGCCGGAAACGGAGATCAACCGCGAATGGGCGCGGGCGCAAAAACGTTCGATGCTCAAATAAAAAGCGCGTCCGCCGGGACCGATATCCTTGTGAAAAGAAAAGCCATGCACGGTGTAAATGGAATGACGCACCCCGGCGAGGTGTTTGGCCAGCGCGCCGAAAAAGCCGGCGCGCGTGCCGTGCAGGTGCAACAGGTCGGCGCCCTCGGTGCGGGCGAGCCGGGCGATCCGCCAGACGGCCGCCGGATCGAATCGGCTGCGCATCAGCGGAATGAAATGGATGGGAATATCCAAGCGGGAGATCTCATCGACCAGAAAGCCGCCGTTCTCGGCCACCACCGCCAGGTGATAGCGATCGCGCGGCAAGTGTCGCAACAAAGCGTACAAATGCCGCATGCCTCCACCGATACGCGCGGTGTTGATCACCTGGAGAATGGAAATTTTCCCGTTTTTCATCCAAACTCGCCAAAAGCCGAAGTGTGGTAGGCAACTTAGCATAGGGGGTAGAGCGCCTCAAGGGTCCGGTTGACGGCAATCGATAGTTTGCATAGGTTTCCATACATGCCCAACAGCACAAAAACATCCGGCAAACGCCGAGCTTATATCCTGCTGGCGATCGGCTTGGTTGCCATCGCTCCCTATTTGGTCAATCTCACCGACGGGTTCATCAGCGACGATTGGGTGCATCTGGCGCAAGGTCGGGATGCATCTTTGGGAAAGATTATCGGCGGCGACGCCCGTGCGGTCGGTTATTATCGACCGTTGCCGCTGATGCTCACGTGGCTCGAAACACGGCTGTTCGGTCTGCATCCGATCGGCTATCACGCGGTGAATCTCGCGCTGGGTTTGCTCGCCGCGTTATCGGTACTCGCATTACTGACGCGCCTGCTGCCGCCGCGCACCTCGATCTGGGCCGGCCTGGCCTTCGCCGTTTCGGCCGCGCACGTAGAAAACATCGTTTGGATTTCCGGGCGCAGCGAAATTTTGGCGACGATTTTTTTAATCTGGGGCGTGATGGCGCATGTGCAATGGCGCACCGGCGGGCGACGGCTTTATCAGTGGCTGTCGTTGCCCGCGTTTTTCCTGGCACTGGCCTGCAATGAAATTGTTTTAACGTTTCCGTTGCTGGTGCTGGCGATCGACCGTTACCTGCCGGAAAAAACGACGTGGAAAGCGAGCGTCGTCGCTTCATTGATCGCAGCGGTGAGCTTGTTTGCCTGGTGGGCGGTGAAGGGTTTCACGATGCTCGGTCATCACGGCGGCCCGATCATTCCGCATGCGTTCGGTTTGCACTGCCTGCGCGATCTGGGGCGCTTTGTTCAATTGTTCTTCATCCCGCTGGGTTTTGCCGAGGCGATCCCAGCCATCATGAAATACAAGTTTTTCGTCGCTGGGGCGATGTTGTTGGGCGGGGGGGCGCTGGCCTACGGCGGACGGTCGTTATGGCGGCGGCCCGGCGTGCGGTTGGGATTGATCGGCGGTTTGTTGAGCTTGTTGCCGGCGGCGAACCTATACCCGCGCCGATTGCATTTGTATCTGGCCGGCGTATGGTTCGCGATAGCGCTCGCCGATACGGTGGCGGCGGCGTGGGAGAGCGGTCGGGAAGGGCGCAAGCGCACGGCGACAACGGCGTTCGCCTGCTGGTTGTTGCTGAACGTCGCAGTTGCGTTTTCGCTGGCCGGCACGTGGCAACGGGCTTCGCGATTGGCCGCCGCTGTGGTCGACGATCTGACTTCGATCGCCTTGCCGCAAGGTGTGTTGACGCACGTGCTGGTGCTGACCGTGCCCGATTCGCTGCGCGAAGCTTTTGTCATGCGTAACGGATTGCATCAAGCGATGTGTTTGCGCCGGCCCGCCGCGCAGGTGATTGTGCATCCGATGACGCTGGTGAGCATGAAAGAGAAAAGCGCCGCGGGATTGAATGTGATACCCGCGTATCCGCCGCGCATCTACGTCGAATTCAACGGCAGTTCGCAATACGATTGCCTATTGCCGCCGGACGCCAACTTGGGACTCAAACCGCAGGATATGTATCCGTTTGACATCGCCACTTATCGACCGTTGAAAAA
>DAINPV010000258.1:0-6021 GCA_036743315.1 bacterium
GCGGCCATTTCCTTGCGGTTGAATTTGAAATCGTGCGAAACCACTGCGCCTGCGGGCGAATAGAAGGCGATGCCCGCGCCCGGCGTGTGATCGCCGAAGCCCGCGTTGCTGATCATGAAGGTGCAGAACAACAGCGCGCCTTCATCCGTGCGCATCTCCAGCAAGTAGTTTTCCATGTAGGTTTCCGTGTCCATCGGATGCCAGCCCCAGGCTTGCGCGGGCGTCCAAGTCGCCTGGTCGGTGAAAGCGATGGCCCCCGCTGCGAAAGCGGCTGTCCCCACCAACAACGCGCACACGGTCATGAGCTTAATCCTTGTCGTCATACGTACGCTCCTCCGCCAGATCCTGCAGGGATTGAATGAACTCGCGCGGCGGACGGCGCAACGCCCCGCCCGCATTGGTGAACGCATGCCGCGTGTAACCGCTCACGCACAGGTCGCCGTCGGCGCCCCAAATGCGATATTCAAAGCGGATCGATGCCTGCTTCACCCACTTGGCGCTGAGCCAGACCTCGATCTGCAATTCCTCGTCGTAGCGTGCCGGACGCTTGTGCTGCAAGTGCGTTTCGACGACGACGATCATGTACTCGCGCGCGACCATCTCGGTCGGCGGCAGCGAAAACGCGCGGAACCATTCGCCGCGCGCGCGATCCAACAGCCGCAGGTAATTGGCGTAATACACGATGCCCAGTGCGTCGGTATCGCCGAAAATCACCCGGTACGGCACGTGCAAAGTGGCCATGCGCAAATCCTTCCCGCCTTGCGTTTTCCCGAATATTACAGGGAAGCGCCGTGTTTTTCGAGCCGCCAACCGCAACTGCTTCATTTCGGTATCATCTTGTGCTATGGTATCTTTGCGTTCGTCGATGAACGCCCAACACGAGGATTTTTTGGACGCTGTCGTACTTCATTAAGACCGCGGGGTGAACTCCGGTAAAAGCGGAACGGCCGCATCTTCCGGACGCGCGATAAATTGTCTCCCAACCATCGCGGTCATCGTCTTATGTCGGCGAGTAGCGACTTGCCCGGCAATCAGTCGAATTGTGCTTTTTCAACGATAAACTGGAGTACGAAACCATGGTACCTTTGTCCGAACTGGGCTGGAATCAATATTTTTCCGACCAATGGGAACGACTGAACACGCCGCAGCTCATCCCGGCGCGCATCGCCGCCGAACACCTGGGCGCTTATGATGTGTGGACCGCCGCCGGTGCGGGACCGGTGCATCTGGCCGGCCGTTTGCGACATCAACTGGAAGCCAAACAACTGCCCGGCGTCGGCGATTGGGTGCTGCTCAGCCACGAACCGACCATCGACCGTCCGGCGCTCATCGAGCACGTTTTCGATCGCCGCACGCAATTCGTACGCGGCGCCGCCGGGCGTGAAACCCTTACCCAGATCGTCGCCGCCAACGTCGACCTGGTGATGATCGTTTGCGGCCTCGATGCCGATTACAACCTGCGGCGCATCGAGCGCTACCTCGCCCTGATGTGGGCCGGCGGCGCGCAACCGTTGGTCGTGCTCAACAAGGCCGATCTCTGCGAGACTCTTTCGGAGACGATCTTCGAGGTCGAAATGCGCTGCCCCGGCGCGGCGGTCATCGCCGTGAGCGCGTTGCGTCACGACGGTCTGGCGGCGATCCGCACTCACATTCGGCCCGGTGTCACCGTCGCGTTGGTCGGTTCGTCGGGTGCCGGCAAGACCACGCTGGTCAACGCCCTGCTCGGCGAACAACGCATGGCCACCCACGAGGTGCGCGCCCGCGACGGTCGCGGCGTGCACACGACGACCCATCGTCAGTTGACGTTGCTGCCCGAAGGCGGTCTGCTGCTGGACACGCCCGGCATGCGCGAGCTGCAACTGCCCGACGAGGCGGGGCTCGACGACGTTTTCGCCGACATCCGCGAGTTGGCCGCCGGGTGCCGCTTCAGCGATTGCACGCACGACACCGAACCGGGTTGCGCGGTTAAAGAAGCGGTCGAGCAGGATATTCTCTCCGCCGAACGACTCGAGCATTTCCGCCAGTTGCAGCGCGAGGCGCAGGCCTATGAGCGGCGCCACGACAGTCGCCTGCGCAAGCAAAACGGGCGTCTGTGGGGCCAGTTGACACGCGAAGGCGAGTACATCCGCCGTAAAAAGCACGGGGAATGAGATGATGAGTCAAGCGGGGACATGAAGAAATCTTGTCCCCGCTTTACTGCTTCAACCATCTTCTCGCATCCTGTGGATAAGTTCTTGCGTAACGGAGACTTTTTGGTAAAATGCACGCGATCTCAATCCATGTGCGGAGGGATGATGAAAATCACGCCGCTGGACATCCAGCAACAGCAATTCAAAAAAGTGCGCGGCCGTTACGACGCCGGTGAGGTGGATAGCTTCCTGGATATGGTCCGCATCGAGATGGAAGATATCCTGCGCGAAAACGCCTCGTTTAACGAAGAACTCAAGCGCACCAAGAGCCGGCTCAGCGAGCTGATCGAACACGAAAAGACGCTGAAGGATGCGATCATCTCCACGCAGCGCGTCGCCGAGGACATCAAGGCCAACGCGCAGAAAGAAGCGGAAATCATCATCGCCGAAGCGCGCCTGGACGCCGATAAGCTGGTCGGCAACGCTCACGATCAGATCCGCCGGCTCAATGAGGACGTGCAGGAATTGCGGCGCATGCGCATTCGCGTCGAAGCCGAAATGAAGGCCCTGCTCGAATCGCATCTCAACCTGCTGGAAGCCTCGTCCGAGAGCGCCAAGCGGCATGAGGAAGAAGCCGAAAAAGTGGCGATCATGGGCCGCAAGTGAGCCCCTGCCTCACCGCGAAACCGACCGGCTCCCAACTGAAAATCCGCGTCACTCCCAAAGCGAGCGCCGATCGCCTCGGTCCGGTGCACGGCGACGAATTGAAAGTCGCCATCACCACCGCGGCGGAAAAAGGCAAAGCCAACGCCCACGCGATCAAGCTGCTGGCGAAAAAACTCGGTGTGGCCAAAACGGCGATCGAGATCGTCGCCGGCGAAACCGACCGCCATAAAACGTTGCTCATCGCGGGCTTGTCTCCCGACGAAGTCCGCACCAGATTGGAGCTATGATCCGTCACGCTTCGCGAATGACCGCTCTGTGCGCCCTGCTGCTGTTGCTGCCGGCGACAGTTGTAGCCCAACCCGACTGGGCAAGCTTGTCCACCGAGCATTTCGACATCCGCTACCCGCCCGACGAAACGCGCGGCGCGCAGGTCTTTGCCGCGTACGCCGAAAAGACGCAGCGGCACGTCGCCGCCGAATTCGGCGTACCCTTGACCGGCAAGGTGATCATCTTCCTTGCGCCGGACCGCGAAACCTTCACGCGGCTTCAGCCCCGCAATCACGTGCCCGAATGGGCGATCGGCACCGCGCTGTCAAGCCGCAACACGATCGTCATGTTCTCTCCGCGCGGCGCAAACCAGGAAAGCGTGCGCGCCGATGCCGCGCAGGTCTTCGCACACGAGCTGGCGCATATCGAACTGGATCGCCTCGCCGACGGCCGCTATCTGCCGCGCTGGTTTCAGGAAGGCGTCGCCCAATTGGTCGCCCGCGAATGGCGCACCGGCGACACCTTCCGCCTGAGCATGGCGGTGCTGATCGACCGGCTCATTCCGTTGGCCAACCTCGGCGCGCATTGGCCGAAGTCCACCAGTCGTGCCAAGCTGGCCTATGTCGAATCGCTGAGCGTGGTGATTTACCTGCGCACCAATCTGTTCCTCAAGCCGCTGCTGGAGCGGATCGCCGCCGGCGAATCCTTTCACGATGCGCTGATCGAGGTGACCGGCCGCGACCTGTTTGCGTTGGAAGCCGATTGGCATGATTTCCTGCATCGCCGCCAAACATGGATGCTGCTGCTGGACGACGGCTGCATCTGGTTCTTCGCCGCCGCGGTTTTATTCGTTGGGTACCTGCTGGTGCGCGCCCGCAAGCGGCGCAAGTACGAAACGCTCGACGACGACCTGCATCCAAAGCCGCGCAAACCGCTCTATCATTAAATAAAAAGGCCGACGCGCATGGCGCCGGCCCGTAGCGTTTTCGTCGCGGTCTATTCCAGTTCGGCCAAAAGCTGATCGACCACGTTGTCCAGGTAGTTGGCCGCGTAACCGTTCCACATGACGCGTATGGTGTGGGTCGTGTCCAGTATAATGTTGAAGGGCACGCCGCCGCTGGGCATGTAGTCGCCCAGGAAGCCGAAGTTCGGATCGGCCAACAGGTCGACGTCCGCCGTGTCCCAGTCGTGAGCGGCGCGATAGCTGGTCAGAATGGCCGGCGTGACGTTCGAGCTGCCGCCGCCGTCTTCGCCCATCATGCCCAGAAAGGTGACCGGATCGCCCGCGGTGCGATACAGTGGGGCCAACACGGCGATTTCATCCGCCTCGTCGCCGCAATAGGGGCACCAACCGGTCGTGCCTTCGATGACCATGATGTCGCCGGCGAAGTCGCTGAGCGAAACGTCTTCCTCGTCTTGGTTGGGCAAGGTGAATTCTTCCATCACCGCGCCGGGACGATAATCCTTGAGGGTGATCGTATAATCGACCGTCAGGTGATTGCTTTCGTTGCCGGCCTCGTCGGTCCACCAGATCTCCATCGAGTGCTCGGCGGTCTTGCTGTCGTCCAGCGCGCCGGGGATTTCATCGAGGTAGTAACCGACCCAATCATAGCTGTCGGCGTTGTACTGGCATTTGACCAGCGAAGAGATCGTGTCGTACTCGGTCGCCTCGCCGCCATCGAGTTTGTAGTACATTTTGCCGCCCTTCAGGTCGCAATCCTCGTCGCTGTACACGGGCAGAATGATGCCGCTCTCGATGGGCGAAATCTCCAGCGGATACTGGAAATAAGGGAAGTCCTCAAAGTCTTCCGGCCAGACCTGCAGATGCACTGTGGCCAGATCCGGCGCACCTTCGACGTCGTCGTCATCGTCATCGTCATCGTCATCGTCGTCGACATCGTCGTCATCGTCATCGACATCGTCATCATCGTCGTCGCCGCAACCGACGGTCACGCCAAGCGCCAGAACGAAGACCAACATGAGCGATAACAGCCAAAGTCTATTCAGATACATGCTCTTTCCTCCGGATTTTTTTCACACGAACCGTTCGCGCGATTGTAACGGCTAACGTTAATCTTGACCATCCCCCCGTCAACAAGCAAACTAGCTACGGCATTTTTTAATTTCGGCGGCGGATAAATGAGCGAACTCTCTGTGATTATCGCAGCTTATCAAGCCGAAGCGACGCTGGCACAAACGTTGCGTTCGTTGCGCGCCTGCGAAAACGGCGACAATGTGGAGGTCGTCGTGGTCGACGACGGCAGCACCGACGGCACCGCCGCCGTCGCCGAGCAAGCCGGTGTCATCGTCCTGCGCCGCCCGCATCGGGGGCGCGCTGCCGCGCTCAATGCCGGTCTGGCCGCCGCGCACGGCAAGTGGATCTTCTTCATCGACGCCGATTGCCTTGCGCCCGTTACGTGGTTTCGCGACACCCTCTCTCACCTGGACGATTACGACGGTCTGGGCGGCAACCTGCACCCCGGCGCCTTCACTGCCGTCGAGTTGGCCAAGGTGTTGCGCTACATCGAGGAGTTTGAGCGCGACATCATTTTAAAAGACGGTTATGCCGGCGTATGTCTCAACGGCAACAACATGATGATTCGCCGCGAGGCGCTCGCGGTCGTCGGCGGTTTCGATGAAGGCTACATGCACGGCGCCGACGCCGACCTCACCCGGCGCCTGCTGGCCGCCGGCTGCGGCTTGCTGCGCACGACGAAAACGCACACCGTTCATTTGAAGGTCGATACGTTGCGCTCGTTCCTGCGCACGATGTGGCGGCGCGGTTCGACCGTCCGTTTCGGCATGGACTCGGGCGCGGAAAACGCGCTGACCCTTGTGCGGGCGTTGCTGCTCTCGCCAATCAAATGGCTGGCGGTCGATCTGGCGCGCGTACCGCGCCTGCGCGTCTTCGGCCGGCAAGTCGACCCGCTACGAGCGTGGCTGGCCCCGTGGATCAACC
>DAINPV010000259.1:0-6018 GCA_036743315.1 bacterium
TATTTACTGCCAATAGAAGATCATCGATCTCGATACTCGATAAATCTGAAGATTGACTTAGGTAATTAAAAAGTAAAGAATTAATTTTGTATTTAATATTGTTAGGATCAAAACGCAAAGCGATATCAACATATTTGATTGCGTTTTCCAAATCAATACAATGATAATAATAAACGCTAAATAAGTGGTTGTAGAAAGCCTGAAGGTTTGTTGTGCATGAAGAAATTGTTTCTGATAAGTTATGTAAAATACGATAAGCTTGACCATCTTCAAAATTATTCAGTCTATTTTTTGCATCTTTAAGTTGCTGAAAAGTGATGCGGTCAGACTTTGAAAGACTGTTTATATCGCCATCAAAATTAATGTCTATTACACCTAAATTTTTTAATACATTGCAAATTTCATCTGTTGGCAAGTTAATTACAGAAGGACCAGTTGAGGATGAATTAATATTAGTTCTATTCTCAGGAGGAACAATGTGATTGATTAAAGATTTAGTAAATGAAAATTCTTTCTTTTTGCTTATGATATATTCATAAAGTTCATCCTCTGAAGAGGGAGTCAGGATGCATTCAATGTTTATAGGAATAGATAAAGTTTTTTGAGAGACGCCGATATCACCTCTAGCATTACTCTCATCAAGCCATGTATAATAAAAAACTGGATCTTTTTTCGAGGCATCACAAACGCATAACATTATAGGGATTGAAACGGACATTTCAAGTAAGTAATTGTAATTCGATACATCTAGTGTCTCCGAAATATGAGTATTGTTTTCTATAAAGGTTAGTTTCTGATGTGATTTTATTTGGGCGCCAAAGACAAGCCCTTGAACAAAATTATCTTTAGTAACTTCGACATAAAAATCCAATCCATAATCATTATTACATTTTGTCGCGTGCCAAGATGAAGGTAATTTTGTAGGAAAATATTTTTCTCCAAGTTCTCCAGTTTGTTGATTTTTAGTTTTTTGAGGAAGAATGGCATTCTTTGGCATTCTATCTCCGAGTGTTAAAATCAATAAATGACCCTTTTAGATTATTATAAAATGATCCTCACGAAATATATAAATAGTTTTTCCCTTATACATCAATCTTCAGATTATTCCAATTATCGAACCTAACTATTTTATTCCTCTTCCAGCGAGAACTCCGCGAAGACCGGGAAGTGGTCGGAGGGATAGCGGCCTTCCTGGTTGTAGTGCGACACCTCGGCCGCGAAGGGCGTGAAGGCGGCGGTGTACAGCACCCAGTCGATGCGCGAGGAGCCGGTCGGCACGCCGGTGAAGCGGTGGTAGGTTCCCTCGTCGGGAATCTCGAGGGTGATCCACGGGTCGACCATCACGCCGCTGGCGCCCTGGTACGATGCCGCGCCGGTGAGGATCCGGTAGCCGTTGCCGTCCACCGCCTCATTGAAATCGCCGGTTGCCAGCACCGGGGCGTCGCCGGCGATCTCGGCGATCTGCTCGACCATCAGCGCCGCCGAGCGCTGGTGCACCTCGTCGCCCTGGTAGGTGTCCCAGTGCGTGTTGAATACGAAGAAATGGCGGCCGGTGGCGAGGCTGGCCAGCTCGGCCCAGGTGACGATGCGCGGGCACAATTGATCGTCGCTGAACTGGCTGCCGACGACCTCGGGCGAGTCCGAAAGCCAGAAGGTGCTTTGGTCGATCAACTCGAATTTGTCGGTGCGATAAAACACGGCGCTGTACTCGTCGGGCAGCAGCCGTCGCGAGCGGCCGACCCATGCGTAGCCGGGCACGTTTTGTTCGATGTAGGTGAGTTGGAAGATCAACGCTTCCTGCACGCCCATCACGTCGGGCATTTCCTGCTCGATGGACGCGGCGACGATCCCCTTGCGGTACACCCAGGAATTTTCGCCGTCGGCGGCCAGGCCGGTGCGCAGGTTGAACGACATCGCCTTGATCGTCTCCGGCTCGGTCGTATCGTCGTCGCCGGTGTCGTCGTCGGTGGTGTCGTCGTCGGTGGTGTCGTCGTCGGTGGTGTCGTCGTCGAGCGTATCGTCGTCGATCGCATCATCGTCGGTGGCATCGTCGTCGGATGCGTCATCGTCGAGGGAGTCGTCATCGATGCTGTCGTCGTCGGACGCCACGTCGTTGTCGTCGTCATCGTCGTCGCCATTGCAGGCGGTAAGGCAGAGGATCGTCAGCGTGAAAAGAAGTGCGAGATAAAAGGCGCGGCGGTTCATGGCGTCGTCTCCGGATCGAGGTTCTCTTCGATTGTACACATCCCGCCCGCGGATGCAAAAAGCCCCCGCGAACGGCGAGCGCGCGCGGGGGCTCGACGGTTACTTGTTTTTGCGCAACGCGATCGCGACGGTCAACACGATCAGGCCGGCCAGCGCGGCGACGGCGCCCAACGCGCTGTTGATTTTGAGCAGCGGCACAGAGAAGGCGATGACGATCGGCGCGAGCACGATGCCGATGATCGCTTCGCCGGCGACCAGGCCCGAGGCGAAGAGGATGCCCTTCTGGTTGGCGTCGTCCGCCGCCTTGTCGCCGCCGTCCTGCCGCGCCTGGCGCATCACGTACCACGAGGCGAGGCCGCCCAGGAGAATCGGCACGGTGGTCGACCAGGGCAGGTAGATGCCCACGGCCAGCGGCATGATGTGCAGGCGGAACGTGCCGCCGCGTTTTTCGAAGACGAAAACGTCGAGCAGCACGATGACCACGCCCAGCGCCGCGCCGACGATCACCAGCGTCCAGGGCAGGTGCTTGGCCGGATCGAACAGCGCGCTGACCAGCTTGGAGAACAGCATCGCCTGCGGGGCCTTGAGGAAAGCCTGACCCTCGACCAGCGGCTTGCCGATGCCGTAGGCCTTGGCGAGCATGGCCATGGTCGGGGCGATGATGAACGCGGGCAGCACGGTGCCCACCACCTCGGCCCATTGCTGCCGGCGCGGGGTGCCGCCGAGCAGGTAGCCGATTTTCAGGTCCTGCGAAATGTCGCCGGCGGTGCAGGCCGCGCAGCACACGACGCCGGCCACGCCCAGGGTGGCCAGAATGCCCGCGTTGCCGGTGTAGCCCAGCAGCAGCATCACGGCGGCGGTGATCAGCACGGTGCAGATGGTCATGCCCGACACCGGGTTGTTTGACGAGCCGACCAGCCCGGCGATGTAGCTGGCGACGGCGACGAAAAAGAAGGCGGTGATGAACATCAGCACGGTCGCAAGCAGCGAAGTGCCCAGGGCCATGTTGGCGGAGACGCCCGATTTGCTGAGCATCAGCCAATAGACGATGAAGGTCAGCACGACAACCACGACGACCAGCGACAGCAGTTGCCGGCCGCGGATGTCTTGATCGGTGCGCAGCAGGGTTTCGACGCCCGCGGCTTTCTTGAAACCGGCGAAGGCGCTCTGCAAACCCTTTTTAATGCCGTTGCGCACCTTGATGATCGACCAGACGCCGCCGACGACCATCGCGCCGATGCCCAGGTAGCGGATCTGGTTGTTCCATACGTCCCAGACGATATCCAGCGCGCTGTCGCCCACGCCGCTGCCGCCGGCGATCAGAATGGGGATCGCGACGACCCAGGCGATCGCGCCGCCGAGGAAGACCAACAACGAGATGTCCAACCCGATGATGTAGCCCACGCCCAGCAATGCCGCGCTGACCTCGACGCCGCCATACAGCGCGGTGCGGCCCGCGCGGAAGGCGCCCTCGGCCGTTTCGGCGACGAGGCCGGTCAGTTTGACGAAGGCTTTGAACAAGGCGCCCACGCCCAGCGCGCCGAAAATCACGCCCAGGTGCGTGCCGCCGACGTCGCCGGCCTTGAGCACCTCGGCGCAGGCCACGCCCTCGGGGTAGCGCAGTTCCTTTTCCTCGATGATCAACGCGCGGCGCAGCGGAATCATCATCATCACGCCCAACACGCCGCCGGCGATGGCGATCAGCGTCGTTTCCCAGTAGTTGAAGGTTTCCCAAACGCCCGAGAGCACCAGGGCGGGCACGGTGAAGATGATGCCGGCGGCCAGCGACTCGCCCGAACTGGCGATCGTGTGCACGATGTTGTTTTCCAGAATCGTGCCGCGCTTGAGCAGACCGCGCAATACGCCCATCGAAATAACCGAAGCGGGAATCGCCGCCGAGACGGTCATGCCCGCGTACAGGCCGATGTACACGTTCGCCGCGCACATGATGAAGGACAGCAAAATGCCCAAAATCAGCGCCTGTGCGGTCAATTCGGGGATGCTCTTGGATGCGGGCACATACGGCTCGAATGGTTTTTCAGCCATCGGTTCCTCCTCGATGTTCGGGCGGGATAATCACCGGTATCTTAGCGCAAGATCGGCGGAGGGCAAGGGCGTTTACGGCAGATCCAGCCGCGTGTAGTATACCGCACCGGCGTAGGCATAGGCCAGATGCGCGTCGTCGTTGGCGTCGAGTTTAAGGGTCGGAGAGGACCCGCCGCGATCGACCGCGAAGGACGTCCAGGCGCCCGCGGCGTTGCTCGCCAGGCGCAAGCGGTCGCTGCCGTCGTCGTAATAGGCGATGAGGATGGAACCGTCGGCGCGCACGGCCAGCGACGAATAATCGCCGGCGTCGGCACGCGCGTCGACCTCTTGGACGACCCACTCGCCCGTGGCGTCGGTGGCGTAGTACAGCGAACCGTCGGTATCGCCGCCGCCGAAGCTGACGTGCAGGGAATCGTCGCCGTCGACCACCAGCGAAATGCGCTCGCCGGCGTTGCCGAGATCGGCGATCGTTTCGCTGACCCACTCGCCGCTGCGGTTGGTCGCATGGCGCAACAAGCCCTCGCCGTTTTGGTAGGCCACATGGACGAATTCCTGGCTGTCGAAGTCGATGGCCGTCAGACGATAGCCGTCGTCGGCGATGACGGCGTTGTATCCGTTGTTGTTGGCAATGCGGACTTCGATGGCCTTTTCCATGCCTTCCCAGTAACTGAGCGGATAGCGATAATAGGCGACGAGATAGCCGCCGCTGGAATTGACGGCGATGGAAGGGTAGCTGCAGCCTTCCTCGTCGATCCAGGAGGATCCCACATGCAGACGATAGATATCGCGTTCCTGGTAATCGGCGCTTTTGCCTTCGCGATCGTACCAATGATAGCGGAAGGCGGTCCGGACCGCGCCGCTCGGGGTGACGGCGGTGGCGTTGGAGTCGTACGTCGTCAGGGTGATGTCATGCAAGAAATAGAAATAGTCGCCTTCGGCCTGCAGCACCGGATTCCAGGCGCCGGATTGATTGGTGGCGTACATCAGGTTCGCGTAACCCCAGTTGGCGCCTTGGTAGCTGATGTGGGCGCCGCCGTCGGGCCCGAGGTCCATGGAAGGTTGGCCGGCGCCGGCGTTGTTGACGGCGACAAAATCGATCTGCCAATCGTTGTTTTCATACACCGCATGGCGTAGGCCGAACTCGGGATTGCTGTATTGGTACACGGTGTGGATGCGTCCGGCGGGATCGACGGCGACGGCATTGTTTCGGCCCACGGTCGTGAAGGTGTGATCCCCGGAACCATAATAGTGGATGTCGCCCTCGACGCTGAAATAAACGCTCGGAGCGTTGATGGCGAGCATTTTCATGGCGGACGAGCACCAATCATAACCGTCGAAATAGTAGCTGTAGCCGATGAAGACGGAGTCGTTGGGACCGACGGCCAGCGAGTTGTAAACACCTTCGTACGAATATTCGGTTTCTTCGTCGTTGTTGAGGAAGGTCCAAGCGCCGCCCTGGTTGGTGACGATCCGCATCGCTTCGTTGAGGCCGTCATACCAGCAGGCGACGACCGATCCGTCGCTGCGCAACCCGGCCGACAATTGACCCTCGTCGCCGGGCGTCGCGGCGATCGTTTCGACGGTCCAGGAGCCGGATTCGTTCGTGGCGTATTTCACGCTCGGCGCGGCCGAATCGCGGTAGACGAGGTGCAGGTTGTCCTGCGCGTCGATCAGCAACGCCGCGTCTTTACCGACATTGCCGCTTTTATCGATGTGTTCGGTCGCCCAACCGTCGAGAGTGTTGACGGCGATCTTCAGCGTGCCGTG
>DAINPV010000260.1:0-5991 GCA_036743315.1 bacterium
CTTTCAGAACGTTGGCCGCTTTGCACACTTCGGCGTGCAGGTCTTTGTAGGTCAGAATGCGATCTTCGCTCGGATCATTGCCTTCCCACATCAGGGCCGGCTGATTGCCGCGGGTCGCCAAATGGCGATCCAACGCGTTGAGCGTGATGTTGGTTTTGCCGCCGACGAACCACTTGATGTTCGCGTTGGCGAAATCGCTGGCGTAAACCTTGTCCCACTTCTTTTCCCAGGTGAACTCGGAAGCGATCTTGCCCCAGAAAGTGTCCGGATCGTCGACGGACTGCTGCCACATGGCGCGGTACTCATCGATCGACTTGATCCAGGCCTTTTTGCGGAACGATTCGGGAACCTCGAATACGCGGTTCTCCAGGCTCATACTGGTGATGCCCTTTTTCTCCTCGGACATGTCATCCTCCTTCGGCAACTTTTACCGGTAAAAAGATCAAATACGAAGACACGAATCTTCGCCGTTGTCCCACTCTGGGTTGTCGCGAAATCCCCGCCCCGATGCATAGTCTTGAGTTAGTATTCACTAGGAGTTGGGAACATGAATGAATGCTCATTCACAGAGAATGGCAACCTACCAGCACTTCCCGCACCTGTCAAGTTTAATCTGGCTTAAAAACAGCCCTTTCATGAAATTTTTTTGCTTTTTTCACAGCAAATTTTCAATTTTGCTTCCCCTCGTGAAAAAAGAGCCGCTTCGTTCCTGCCGGCTTGTGAAATCAAGCTTCTATCCCGACTCCGCCCTGTTCCACGCGTGAAATTTCCGACTTTTCACTTGACACCGCCGTCCAACATCTGTAAGAAGCGTATTCGCTTTCGGCTCTTTTCTATTCCCGGCTCGTCTAATGGTAGGACAGCGGACTCTGACTCCGTCAGTCGAGGTTCGAATCCTTGGCCGGGAGTTGGGTCTCGCCCGGGCCGAGCGAATCGGTCCGACGAGCCCCACTTTGGTCCCATCGTCTAGCGGTTAGGACGCTGGCCTCTCACGCCGGAAACAGGGGTTCGATTCCCCTTGGGACTGCAAAAAGCCTCGTGCAAACACGAGGCTTTTTTCATTTAAAAATTTCAAACTATATGTTATAAATTGAATCCATTAATCAATTATTTTATTGGATAATTGATTGAAGATGGCCATACCGGAACAATCGTCCACAATCGACTTTATCCCCTCAGCATTCTTGAGATTAAGCCAAAAAATTCTTAGTCATTTAACCTTCGCTTCCTGCACCGGCTCTGCTTTATAATTGCATCCTTCAAAACAGCACCGAATCGGCGGGGAACTCGATGATCCGGTATATTCGCTTCGTGATTCGTTATCGGGTATGGGTATTGGCGGCGGTGGCGCTGGTCACTGTCGCGGCGGGCGCGTTGATGAGCCGGGCCGTGTTCGCCTCGTCGATCGGCAAGATGTTCCTGGGCGAAAGCCCGGCCTACCAGCAATACCTGGAGCGCAACCGGCAGTTCGGCGACAACGACGTCCTGGTCGTGGTCATCGCGGAAACCGACCCCCTCGCGCCCGCCGGGCAGGAACGTTTGCGCCGGGCTTCCGCGGCGGTCGGCAAATTGCACGGCATCGTCAACGTGCGCACCCTGCTGGACGCCCAGCGCATTGATGGTTCGGGCGACGAACTGCGTGTGGATCGTTATGCCGATCTGATCGCCGCCCGGCCGGAGCGCAAGGACAAGTTGTTCGCCCAGTTGCGCGACGATCCGCTGCACCAGGGAATGTTCGTTTCGCCGGCCGGCGATCATCACGCGCTGGTGCTGGAGTTCGACACCGAGGCCGACCTGCCCGCCGAGGAGATTCCGCCGATCATCGACCAGGTGCTCGCCGCCCTGCAGACGGCGGGGTACGAGCGCGCGCAATTGCACATCGCGGGCTTTCCGGCGGCCGTCGCCGAAATGATCGAGGAAACACACTTCAACGTCAGTCGGCTGTTCCCGCTGGTGTGCCTGGCGCTGCTGATCGCCGCGTGGCTGATGTTCCGCCGCTTGTGGCCGGTGGCGTTGACGATGATCGTCGCGATGATCGGCGTGATCTGGACGATGGGCTTCGCCACGTTGATCGACCGCCACATCAGCATTCTGGTGAGCTCCTCGCCGGCGATGATTCTGATCGTCAGCTTTTCCGACGTGGTCCACCTGTGCAGCGCCTACCTGCTGGAACTGGGACGCGGGCAGAAAAAGGACGAGGCGATCCTGGCCAGTGCGGAGGATGTTGGCCGCGCCTGCCTGCTGACCTCGCTGACGACCTTTCTGGGCTTCGCCGCACTCAGCTTCGTGCCCGCGCCGGCGTTCCGGCAGTTGGGGATCATCCTCGGATTCGGCGTCGGCATCGCGCTGCTGCTGGCGGTAACGCTCACGCCGATTTTCTTCTCGCTCATCCGTCAGCCCAAACCGTGGCGCAAAGGCGCGACCGGCCAGGTGCAGGATCTGCTCGACCGTTTTCTCATCGGCTCCGAGCGCCTGACGCAACGCCGGCCCTGGACGATCATCGCGTTGTTTGCCGTGCTTACCGTCGTATCGCTTTACGGAGTCTGGCAGGTGCGCATCGACACCGATTTCATCAAGCGCCTTTCGCCCAACAATCCGGTTCGGCGCGACACCGAATACATCAAACGGCACTTCCACGGCCTGACGACGTTGGACATCTGGCTGTCGACTGACACGAACGAAGGGCTGTTCGATCCGCAACTGTTCCGCAACGTGACCGAATTTCAGCGGCAGGCCGAGGCACTGGACGATGTGGACCACGCCTATTCGCTGGTCGACCTGACCCAAGTCATGCACCGTGAGATGCTTGCCGGCGAAACCGGCAACAATCCCCTGCCCGCCACGCGCCAGGCGTTGGCCCAATACCTGCTGCTGTTCGAGATGGGCGGCGGCAAAGATCTGGACCGTCTGATCGACGCCAACCGCTCGTTGATGCGCGTCAGCCTGCAACTGCCCAACGACGGCGTGGTGGCATCCTACGAAACCGGCAGGAAGGTACAGGCGCTGGCCGAACGCACGCTCGGCAACGGTGTCCGCGTGGAAAGCAGCAGCCTGATGTACCTGATGGGCCAATGGCTCGATGAGATCGTCGCCGGGCAGAAACGCGGCCTGCTGTTCGCCTTTCTGACCATCGCCGCAGTGATGATCGTCGGCCTGCGTTCATGGAGCATAGGCTTCTGGTCGATGGTGCCCAACGTCATTCCGCTGATTGTCTTGCTTGGTTTCATGGGTCTATTCATGCATCGGGTCGACTCGGACCTGATGGCCATTTGCATGATCGCCATCGGTATCGGCGTGGACGACACGATCCACTTCCTGATGCGTCTGCGCATCGAGCAGCAGCGGCAGGAAACCATCGGCGCGGCCGTACGTGAGACATTCTATTTCTCCGGGCGCGGCATCGTGATGACCTCGGTGATCCTCGTGCTGGGCTTTTTGCCCTTCGCGTTGTCGGAGTACCTGAGCCTGTTCATGCTCGGCACGCTGTTGCCCGCCACGTTGATTGTCGCCTTGGCGGCCGATCTGTACCTGACGCCCGCGCTGGTGCACATCCGGGCGATCCGTTACCGCTGACGCTTGTGCCGGAAAATATTTTTTGACAAGCACCGATGTCCCGCCTACGATAGCCGCAACAATTTAACCACTGGTGAAAAAGGGTTGAAGCAATGAAACGGATTGCTCTTGTCGGTTTATGCTTCTTGTTGTTTACCTGTGCGGCTTGGGCTGAAGAAACCAATTGGTACGAAATGATCTCCCTCTACGGTTTGGTCGACGCGCGCGCCGGTTATCGCACCACTTCCTTTGAAACCGACGGGCTGGACGACATGCAGGTCAGCGACATCTATCTATATGGGGCCGGCCTGGGCGCGGAAGCAGTGCTTAACGAATATCTCTCCGGCAACATTTTTTTCTACTTCGAAGAGGGTTTCGCCGACGATTACATGGATACTTACCTGGACGAAGCGACGATCACCCTTTCCCACAAGGGCGCCTTTTTCGAGGCCGGCAAGAAGTACCTGCCGGTCGGTTTCAATGAAACCTACGCCGTATCCGATCCACTTGTCCTCAAACTGACCGAAACTTGGAAAACAACCATGGGCCTGGGCTACGCGATGGAATACTTCGGCGTGTCCGCCTGGGCGTTCAACGGCGATTACGACAACGTCAACGAAGACGGCGAACCGGCCGATAACACCGTTGACGGCTACGCGGCGCGACTGGACGTTTATCCCCTGGCCTTTCAGGATACACACACCATGGCGCTGGGCGGCTACATTCTCAGCGACGCCACGGAAACCAGCTTGGAAATGGGCAACCGCCTGGTCGGCAACTATGAAAACGACGTTCCGCTCTACGGCGGGTACCTGAACGCGGAATTCATTTTCAGCGATTTCGCGGGCATGGGGTTGATCGGCGAACTGGCCACGACCGGCGCCTTCGACAAAAAGAACTACCTGGACTACACCGGCGAGGAAACCGGCATCACCGCCGTGAACGTCGAAGCCGCAGCTCTACTGCTGGGCGGCACTATTCAGTTCGGTCCCAAGTACGCATCGATCTCGGGCCTGGATTGGCTGGGCACGCAGGGCAACGATCCGGAATACGAAGTCACCTTGTTCCGCCAGATGGGCGGCTTCGCCGGTTACGATCCATGGGCGCAATTGCACCTGGGACTGGAAGTAATGAGCGGCGGCGACAACGAAGACAACCGTCAGGTCTCCACGTTCTTCCAGACGTGCGTGGAATTTTAAAAAACCGAACTCAGAAGTAATACCAGATCGTGCGGTAATCCTCGACGTTTTCGCCGCGACGCGCCAACTCGCACAGAAAATCGTACAGCGGCACATCGTCGTAGTAGAACGGCGGAATCGGCGTAAGATACTTTACCTAATTCAATCGAACGCGGTTCAGTATCCCCACTGGGTGGGATCGAGCACGATATCACAATCGACGAATTCGGCCGTCGCCGGATTGCGGAACGGCGACCAGCAGTATTCCAGAATGAACGCCAGTTCCTCGGGTCGTACTGCCGTGCCGGTCGCGCCGTCGCGCGAGGGCTGGTAATCGTAGGTGCCGTCGGGCACCGACTCGTCCCACAGGTCCCAGTACTCCCACGGCGCGAAATGGTCGACGGAGAACGAGTAGATCTCCACCACCTTCTGCGCTTCCTCGTCGGTCAACGGCAAACCGCCGGCCGCCGCCGCGACCAAGTACGCCGCCGCGTCGGCCCACCATTCGTAGTGTTCCAGCGGTCCCTGCTCGTCGTGCATAATCTCGTCCACGCGCGTGGCCAACCCGTTCATCAATTCCAGCGCCGCATCGTTCTGTCCGGCCATCAGTGCGTTGGTGATCGCCGCGGCATGGAAATAGCGGATGATCGCCCAGTTGAAGTAATGGGTGGTCGTGGAGATCGTTTCATACAGCCGGCCGATGCCGTTGCCGCAATCGATGCGCAGCGGATCCTCGTAACCGATCAGCGCCGAATTGAGCTGTGCGTTGCACTCGGACTTGGGCGCGAGAGTATCGTAGAGCACGAAGCTGCATAAGTCGTTGACCGTGCCGTCCTCGTTGAGCGGGATGTACGTGTTGCCCCACTCGTCCTTGGTGCGGATGTAATACCCACTGTCGACGATATCTCTGGCGAAACCCTGCAGGCGCTCGAGCGCCGTGGCCGCGGCTTCGCGCACATCGGCGTCGGGCGCATCCTCGATCAGGCGCTGGAGCATCGGCACGGCGCGGTAGATGTGCGGCACGTCGTCCTTGCTGCGCATGTTGCGCAACCAGATCGAGCCGTATACCGGGTTGTCTTCGTTGGGAATCGTGTGCGCGTTCCAACTATAAACGCGGTTGCGCATCGGACTGTAATCGATGGAGATGTTCCGCCCGTCCTCCACGTAGCTGTGTTCGTGGGTGAAGATGCCCCGGCCCATGATGTAGGGTTCGGGGTCATCCTGGGTGCGCAGCAAACCGTCGACCACCGCGGTGATGCCG
>DAINPV010000261.1:0-5985 GCA_036743315.1 bacterium
GTGCCGCGTCTCTACGCCGTTGCCCGGCCCCAGGCCGATTACCGCACCAGTCTCGATGTGCTGGCCTACCTGACCGAACGACTGCCGCAAGCGCTGATTAAAAGCGGTTTGATGTTGGGATTGGGCGAAGAAAAAGAGGAAATCGAAACTGTTCTGCGCGATTTGTATCGGGCCGGAGTGCGCGCGGTAACCATCGGACAATATTTGCGGCCCCGCTTGTCATGTTTGCCGGTTGTGCGGTATATACCCCCGCACGAATTTGCCACCTGGGGAACAATCGCCGAGGAAATCGGTTTTACCAACGTCGCCTCGGCGCCGCTGGTTCGCTCGAGTTACTTGGCTGATCGAATGATGCGCCGTTGCGAGTAGATAACGTCTTGTTCCCCGATCGTCATGTGCTACAATTGTCCCGGATGAATACCTAAGGAGGAACGGACGATGGGATTCTTCAACCTCGACGATGTTATCAAAGCTCATAAGGACAATAAATTGGAAGAATACCTGGCCGATTACGATATCAACGACCTGGCTTTGATGCAGAACGAACTCGAAGGCTATGCCGTCAAACACAATCGTCAAGAAGACATGAAAGGTCTGATGATCACCTTGGCAAATATGCTTTCCGAAAGACGAGAAACTCTTTGACGGGCTTGTCCGTTGAACGCGCTTAAGGATTCTCCGCTTCCTCGCTTGGCTCCCCGTTTACAGCCGCACGACGTTGTCGCGGTTATTGCGCCGGCGGGCCCGTTCGATCCCGCGCGCCTGGCCGTTGGGGAACGCCTCTGGCGCGAACGCGGATTCGACGTGCGCCGTCACGAAAATATTTTCCTCAAAGAAAGGTATTTGGCCGGCGGCGATCGCGAACGCGCGGCGGTCATCGAGGAAGCGTTGCGCGACGAGCGAGTCAAAGCGCTGATTTGTGCGCGCGGCGGTTACGGCTCGTTGCGCCTGCTTGATCTGATCGACATCGGGCTACTGCGGCACACGCCGAAAATCATCGTCGGTTTTTCCGACATCACCGCCTGGCAGATGGACCTGTGGCGGCGTCTCGGCTTGGTCACGTTCAGCGGACCGATGATCGCCGGCACGCAGATCGACCGCTTGACGCCCGCGCAACTCGACAAATACTTCGCCGCGCTCATGTCGCTCGAGCCGCCGTCACCCTTGAGCGGAACGAATGCGCGCTGGGTAAAGGCCGGCGCGGCCCAAGGCCCGCTGCTGGGCGGCAACCTGACGTTGCTGGGCCAGTTGGCGATCGCCGGACGCTTGCCGTCGACGGCCGGCGCGGTGCTCTTGATCGAAGATGTCAACGAACCGCCGTATCGCCTCGATCGCCTGCTGACCGCGCTGCGCTTGGGCGGGCATTTGGACGATGTCGCGGCAGTGGCCGTCGGTAATTTCGGCGAAGCGATCGACGCGACGGAAACCGACCGTCTTCTGAGCGATTGCCTCGGCGGGTTGAACGTACCGCTGCTGGCCGGACTCGACTTCGGTCATTACGGTTACAACCGCATGATCCCCCTGGGCGTGCGCGTTGCGCTCGATCCGGCCAAAGCGCAAATCGCTTTCCTCCAAGGTGGCGTATGCTGAGCAAGGTACGCCGCATTCTGGACGATGCCTGTGCGCGACGCCATCTGCCCGGCGCGGTGTTGCGTGTGGATCAAGACGGACGGACCGTTCATCTATCGGCGCACGGCGTGACGCGCTACGATCGCCCGGCGCCCGTGACGACCGAAACCTGGTTCGATCTGGCCAGCCTGACCAAAATCCTCGGCACGACGCCGGCGGTGATGCTGCTGGCGCAGCGCGGCGCGATCGAGGTCGAAGTCGGCCTGGGGGCGTACTTGCCGGGCCTGCATCCGCTGTTGGCGGAAATCCCCGTTTATTACTATCTCAATCACACCAGCGGTCTGGCTGACTGGCGTCCGTTCTATCAGGACCTCCCGCCCAACCTGCTGGGCAAAGTCGAAGCCAAAGACGACATGCGCCGACTGCTGTGCCGCGAAACGCCGGTTGCCGCGCCCGGCACGGTCGAGCGCTACAGCGACATCGGCATGGGCTTGATCGGTTTTATGGTCGAGGCGGTGAGCGGACAGGATCTACCCGCCTTTGTCGCCGAGCGGATTCTCGCGCCGCTGCAGATCGACGGTCTGTTCTTCGGTTCCATCGCGACGCGCGAAGATCTTTCCATTGCCGCCACCGAAAATTGCCCGTGGCGCAAGCGCATCCTGTGCGGCGAGGTGCAAGACGAAAACGCCTGGTCGGCCGGCGGTTGTTTGGGCCAGGCCGGCATGTTCGGCACGGCCGACGGCGTGGCCTGTTTGCTGGAGGAATATCGTCTGACACTGCAAGGAAAAGGGCGCTTGTTTACCGAAAACACCATAAGGCGTTTCATGCGACGCAACGATCTAAGCACGTCGGCCGGCTTTCGATACGGATTCGATTCGCCCAGCGCGCAAGGATCGTCCACCGGACGGTACATGTCGCCCGCCACGTTCGGTCACCTGGGTTTCACCGGCGTAAGCACCTGGTGCGATCCGCAACGGGCGATCACGATCATCCTCCTGACCAACCGCGTGCATCCCACGCGCGCCAATGAAAAAATCCGGCAGATACGACCGTTGGTTCATAACGCGATCATGGAGGCCTTGGGCACGTGAACATCGATCCGAAACAGGTCAGGCACATTCATCTGATCGGAATTTGCGGCACGGCGATGGGCAGTCTGGCGGGCATGCTCACGAGTCGCGGTTACCGCGTCACTGGCTCGGACGTCAACGTTTATCCGCCGATGAGCGAGCAACTGGCCGCGCTGGGCATCGAAATCCGCCAGGGCTATCGGCCCGAACATCTCGAACCGGCGCCGGACCTGGTGGTGATCGGCAACGTCGTCAGCCGCGGCAATCCGGAAGGCGACGCCGTCCTCGCGCGCGGCCTGCCGTATCAGTCGATGGTCGAAACGCTGCGTACCTTTTTCTTTGCCGACAAAACGCTCGTCGCCATGTGCGGCACGCATGGCAAAACCACCTCGACGGCCATGTTGGCGCACGTGTTGAACGCGGCGGAAATGGACCCGACCTACCTGATCGGCGGCGTGTTGGAAAACACGCAGGCCAGCTATCGCGTCGGCAACGGCGTCTGGGCGGTGGTCGAGGGCGACGAATACGATGTCGCCTGGTTCGACAAAGTACCCAAGTTCCTGCGCTATCGGCCGGATATCGCGGCGGTGGGCAACATCGAATTCGACCACGCCGACATCTATCCCGATCTGGACAGCATCGTGCGCGTCTTCGGCGAGTTGATCGAAACGCTGCCGCGCGACGGCCAGTTGATCGTCGGCGTCGATTGTCCGCGCGTGCGCGCCCTGCTGCCTCGCGCATCGTGTCCGGTCGTCACCTACGGTCTGGATCATCCGGCCGATCTGAGCGCGCGTCTCGTCGCCGGGCCGACGACGCACACCACCTTCGATTTGCTTGAACACGGCTCGCCTACCGCGCGTTTTTCCATGAATCAATTCGGCCGCTACAACCTGCTCAACGCGTTGGGCGTTATCGCGGCGGCGCGACGGGTCGGCTTGTGCGACGAACGAATCGCCGCCGGTCTGCAGTCCTTCGCCGGGGCCAAGCGGCGGCAGCAGGTGCTGGGCGAGGCGAACGGCGTGCTGGTGATCGATGATTTCGCGCATCATCCGACCGCTGTGCGCGTTACCCTCGAAGCGTTGCACGAGGCGCGACCGGCACGACGGCTGGTCGCGGTGTTCGAACCGCGCACCAACACCTCGCGGCGACGCATTTTCCAGGAGGAATACGCGCGGGCCTTCGGTGCGGCCGCGGCGGTGATCGTCTGCGAAGTCTTTGCCAAGCACGGCAAACTGCCCGATGACAAACTCGACGTCGCCGCGTTGGTCGCGGATATCGGGCGCAACGGCGCAAAAGCGATTTATGCGGAAAATTATGACGAGGTGTCCGCCGCGCTCGCCGCGATCGTGGAAGAGGGCGACCAGGTCGTCTTTTTGTCCAATGGCGGCTTCGGCAATCTGCCGCGTAAAACCCTGATGGAATTGCGGCAACAGGCGGGCCGGGCATGAGCGACACGGCGCTGGTCGTCACCGCTATGCGGCCGGGCGACGGCGCGTTGTTGGCCGCCGCCACCCTCGACGGCATCGCCTGCGCGGTGCTTTGGCAGCGACATCTCGGCGCTTTGAAAACAGTCCTCTTTGCGCCCGAGGGGCTGACCGGCCAACTGTTTCAAGCGCCCGCACTGCTCGCGAACCGGAATCTACAGCGGCTTTACTGCGCGGCGTTGCCGGTGCGCGACGCGGAAGTGGAAAGCGTCGACGCTGTGCTGGAGCGCTCGTCGCTGCGGGAAATCGTCTGGCTCGATCATCACCATGTGCATCGCGCTTTTCTGGAACGACTGCACCGGCGTCACGTGACGATCATTCACGATGCAAAACAAATTTCGAGCGTTTCCTTGTTGGCGGCACAGCTTAAAACGCATGACGAAATCGACGCCGCCCTATGCCGACTCGTCGACGGCGACGGCGCCCAACTGCCCGAGCCCTGGTCGCCTTGGTTTTATGTGTTTCTGGCCGTGCGCGGGGATCCCTACCAAATACGGCGCGCGGTGCAACCATTGGTGGAAGGGCGCATTAATGCGTTCGATCCGGCGTTGCGCGACGCCGGACGTGAATGGTGGGTGAGTCTCGACGAGTTGGCCGCGCAAACCTATCACACGGTATCGTTGGGGGATGATCGTCTGGCCGTCGTCGGGTTGCCGTTGTCGCAGGAATTGGATTTCAGTTTGCTCGCCGACCGGATCATGCACAGGCACGATGTGCAATTCACGTTGTTGTTTTTCGACGATTTGCACCGGATGATTCTGCGGGGCGATCCGCAACGATTGTCGGCGACAACATTCCGCCGCCTGCAACGTCGTCTGGAAGAGCGAGGCCTATCGATTTTCCTTTACGATCGGCATACGTTCTTCATCGAGCCGCACGAATCCGACAAGCGGACGGCGATCGAAGACGTGCTGTCGCTGCTTACTACTTCTTTTTCGCCGGCGCCGTAAAGCGGCGTATTTTTTCCAATTCCTTACCTTTACGCCGGAACAGGAACAACTGCACCGCTTTATAGACGAACAGGATGAACGAACCGACGGCGAAAATGATGAACGCGGCGATGAAGGCGCTGGCATGCTGCCAGAATAACGCGTCGGAATGTTCGGCGAAGTAATAGGTGAGCCAGGTGAATAAAGAAATTACCGCCGCAGCGGCAAATAAGCTGACGACCGGTCCCCATGTTGGCGGCGGCGTCCGCATGAGACGGGGCTTCTTGCGTTTCGACACTTTTCGCTACCCTATAAACGGTTGATTTACCAAATCTCAATATCGATCGGGCGGAACTGATTCCCGAGCGAGTATGTATTGCTCACTTCATTTGCCTGGAAATCGTACTTGTAAACATTACCGTTGGCTGCGCCGATGTATGCTTCGCGGCGGTCGGCGGACACCTTGATGGCGGTGATCGATCCGGCGCCGGCCAGCACCAGCGGCGTTTCCGGCGGGAACAGCCAATCCCCTTCGTCGATGTTGTAAACGTACACATACGGCTCATCGCCGTCGCCGATCCAGATCAGGTTGGATTGGTCCGCCGCCATCACCGCCGGCGAGGCATTGATCGGAATCGATGCCTCCACCGTCATGCCGGCGGTAACCAGGTGCAGCTGCGGCGAAGACACGCCCGGCTGGCCGCTGCTGATCACCGGATAATAGACGTTGTTGTCTTCGTCAATCGCTACGGTCACCGCGAAGGGGTTCTCGTTCTCGATGTCCACCGTACGCACCAGCAGGTTCGCCTGGGTGTAAAAATAGACTGCGCCGTCATGATAGTCGTTGAGGTCCGGTTCGCTGCGGCTGATGGCGGCGACCAGGAAGGGATCGAAAAACGCCGCGTCCGTCGGCCGATCGTCATCGCGACAATA
>DAINPV010000262.1:0-5972 GCA_036743315.1 bacterium
AACTTCGGCGCGGGATCGGTCAAGCTCACGCCCGACGGCGAGGGCGGCTGGTGGGTGTTCAACAACGGCATCTACCGCGACGCGCAAAACAAATCGCGCTCGGCGATTTTTCTTTGGCACACCGTCGACGGTTTCACCTGGGAGCAGAAAACCGAGGCGATCATCGCTCCCGAACCGGGGTGGAAAAACGCCTTCGTCTACGCTTTCGACTGCGTGGCCCACGACGGCCAATTCCGCCTGTATTACAACGCGCGCGACGGCTGGTTCAAGGGCAGCGAACGCATCGGCCTGGCCACGCCGCGCTGGGAGGAATAGGAAGATGAAGTTGTACGATTACTATCAGGAAGTTATCTCTTGGTACAAAGAAATCATGACGCTGGGGCACATCGTCGAGGTGCTGCACTGGGACCAGCGGGTCAATCTGCCCAAGGCGGGCTTGGAACGCCGCGCGGAGCAACTGGCCTGGGCCGAAAGCCTGATGCACAGCATGCTCACCGACAAGGATAAGGTCGCCAAGGTCGGGGAACTGGCCGCCGAGGCCGCGCAGATCAACGACGACGCGCAGGCGAATATCCGGGAAATCAAACGCGAGACCGACCGCGCGACCAAGGTGCCCAACGACCTGGTCGAGGAAATCAGCCGGCACACCTCGCTGTCCAACGCGGCGTGGGTCGAGGCGCGACAGAAGGACGATTTCGCGCACTTTGCGCCGTTTCTGAAAAAGATGGTCGATTTGCGCCGGCAGGAAGCGGCGGCGCTCGGTTACGCCGACAAACCCTACGACGCCATGCTGGACTATTTCGAGCCCTTCGCCGACGAGGCGTCGATCGATGCGCTGCTGACTGACTTGCGCGAGCGGCTGGCGCCATTTTTCCATAAGATTCTGGGCGCGGAAAAACACGACGCCGGGGTGATCGTCGGTAAAACCTACCCGGCCGCGCAGCAGGAAGCCTTCGGCAAACTGGTGATCAAGCGGCTGGGCTTCGATTTCGACGGCGGCCGGCTGGACGTCAGCGCGCACCCGTTCACCATCGGCACGTGGGGCGACGTGCGCATCACCACGCGCTACAACGAAAGCGACCTGCGCCAGTCGATTTTCGGCACGATCCACGAAGCCGGGCACGCGATGTACGAGCAGGGCCTGCGGCGCGACCTTCTCGACACGCCGTTGGGCCAGAGCGCGTCGCTGGGCGTCCACGAAAGCCAGAGCCGCTTCTGGGAGAACGTCATCGGGCGCAGCCTGTCGTTCTGGCGTCATTTCTACCCGGAGGCGCAGAAAGCTTTCCCGGGACAACTCGATGACGTGACGCTGCAGCAGTTCTATCAGGCGGTGAATCTGGTGCAGCCGTCGTTCATCCGCGTCGAGGCCGACGAGGTGACCTACAACCTGCACATCATTTTGCGATTCGAGATCGAGCGCGACCTGGTGGCCGGACGCCTCGCGGTCGACGATCTGCCCGCGGCCTGGAACGCGAAGATGAAGCAGTACCTGGACATCGACGTACCGGCCGACGCGCTGGGCGTGCTGCAGGACGTGCACTGGAGCGAAGGATTGCTCGGTTACTTCCCGACGTACACCATCGGCAATCTGTACAGCGCGCAGTTGTACGATAAAATGCGCCACGACCTGGGCGAGATGGACAAGATGATTCTCGAAGGCAACTTCGTGGACATTCTGGCCTGGCTGCGTCAAAACATTCATCAGCACGGCAAGCGCTTCAAGGCGGCGGAGTTGATCGAGCGGGCGACGGGACGAAAGCCCAGCGCCGCGCCGTTCATGAACTATCTGGAGGAGAAATACCTGCCGCTGTACCGGCTGTAGCGCCGGAAGCCGAATCCGGCGGCGGAAGCGATCATGCGCATCTTGCTGGTTTACCCGAACGTGGGCACGCGCAACGGCCCGCATTATCCGCACGGCTTGGGCGCGCTGGCCGCGGTCGCCGCGCGGGCCGGGCACGAGGTGCGCACGTTGCTGCCGGCGGCGATGCCCGACGAATCCTCCTTTCTAAAAACGTTACGCGAATGGCCGCCCGAGCTGGCGGCCTTCGGCTTTTCTTCGCATCAATGGAAATACGCGCGGCAGCTGATGAGCTGGACGCGTCAGAGCGGCGCGCCGGTACTGGCCGGGGGCGTGCATGCGAGCTTTGCCGCCGACGAGGTGCTGGCGTCGGGCGCCTGCGACTGGGTATGCGTCGGCGAGGGCGAAGGCGCGCTGTTGGACCTGGCGGCCGGAGGCGAACCGGCGACGATCGCCAACGTGTGGAGCGACGGCCGGCGCAACGCGCCGCGGCCGCTGCTGGCCGACCTCGACGAACTGCCGGTGTACGATCGCCGGCATTTTCCACAGGACGAAATCAACCGCGCCAACGGCGGCGAAGTGACGGTCGTGGTCGGGCGCGGTTGCCCGTATCCGTGCACCTATTGCTGCAACGGCGCGTGGCGCGCGATGTATGCCGGGCAGCCGTGGGTGCGCTGGCGTTCGGCGGCGCACCTGTTCGCCGAACTTGATTTGCTGCGCAGCCGCTACGCGGTCGATTCGTTTTATTTCGAAGACGACATCTTCACCTTGCGCCGCGATTTTCTCGGAGACTTTTTAAGCATGTATCCGCGCCGCATCGCCTTGCCGTTTCGTGCGTACTTCCGCGTGGGGACGGTGAAGCGCGACGACCTGCGCCGCTTGCGCGAAGCGGGGCTGGCGATGGCCAACGTCGGCATCGAGCACGGCGACGAGACGATCCGCCGCGAGGTGCTGCGCCGCGACATGGGCAACGCGCAGATCGCCGATTTTTTCGCTTGGTGCCGCGAATTGGGAATTCGCACGCGCGCTTTTCACATCGTCGGCGTGCCGGACGAAACGCCGGCGACGCTACAGGCCACGCGCGAGTTGTGCGCCCGCGTCGCGCCGGACGAGGTGCAGATCAGCCTGTTCGAGCCGTACCCCGGCACGGCCTTGTACGATCGCTGTCGCGACGAGGGGACGATCAAGGGCGTCGAACGCGACACGTACTTCACCGACGAGCCGGCGGTGCGACTGCGCGATTTTCCGGAAGCGGACTTGACCGCGACCTATCGCGATTTTTGCGCGCAGGCGCGCGACATCGAAGAGGATGCGTTGCGGCGATCGCTGGCGGCGCAGACGCTTGGCGAAATCGATCTGGTGGCGCAATGGTCGCCCGGAACGGTGCGGGGGCACGGGGCGGAGCCGGCGGTGCGTAAGCGCGTGCGTATCGGCGCGCAGGAGCATTTCTGTTTGTTCGCGCATCCGCGCAGCGAGATCGTTTTTCCGCTGACGGCCGGGCGTTATCGTTTTCGCGCGTGGTTGGCGCTGGATCCGCTGTGCCTGGAGTGGGGCGGCGGCGGAGCGACGTTCGCGCTGGCGATCGAAGGGCGCGAGGTGTGGTCGCGATTTGTCGATCCGAAGCATCATGTCGACGATCGTGGCTGGCAGGAGGTCGAGGTGGAATTGCACCTCGCCTTAGCGGGCGAGTTGTCGCTGATCACCCGGCCCGACGCGAGCGGCGAGCTGACGGCGCTGTGGGCGCTGTGGGGTCATCCGCATTTGTGGCGGGAGGGCGGCGCATGAAAATCTGGTGGGTGTACCTCGACGTGGGCACGGGCAATTACATCCATTACAACCATGGCGTGGGGCAGATCGACGCGTGTCTGCGTAACGCCGGTCACGACAGCGAACTGCTCTACCTGCGCGAACATTTGGAACGCGATGCTTTTCTCGCCCGTTTGCGCGCCGCCGCGCCGGACGCGGTGTTCTTTCCGATCAACACGCACCAGTGGGTCGATGCGCCGCGTTATGCGCAATGGGTGAAGGAGGCGACCGGCCTGCCGTGCGTGTTCGGCGGCATTCATGCGATTCTCGATGCGGAGCGGGTCATCGAGCATCCGGCGGTCGATGTGTTGTGCGTCGGCGAGGGCGAGGAAGCGTGCGTCGAATGGTGCGCCGCACTGGACGCCGGCCAGACGCCGACGGGCATCGGCAATTTGTGGATCAAGCGCGGCGACGGCACGGTCGAACGCAACGCGATGCGGCCGTTGATCGAAGACCTCGACGCGCTGCCGATCGACGAACGCGCGGTGTGGGACCACGATGCGATCCTGCGCGATTCGCTATGGGAAGCGGGCATCATGGGCGGGCGCGGCTGCCCGTATTCGTGCACCTATTGCGCCAACAGCGCGCGCCGCATCAAATACAAAGGGCTCGGACGCTTCGTGCGCATGTGCAGTCCGGAAAAAATGATCGCGATGATCGAGCGGGTTGCCGCGCGCATTCCCTTTAGAAAAATTTTCTTCGAAGACGACATCTTCACGATGGACCACGATTGGGTGCGGCGTTTTTGCGCGTTGTACAAGGCGCGGTTCGCTTATCCGTTCAAGGTGTACATTCACGTGCAGACGGTGACGCGCGAGATTTTACAGGAGCTCAAGGACGCCGGTTGCTACATGGTGATGGCCGGGGTCGAGGCGGGCAGCGAGGCGCTGCGCCGCGAGGTGCTCGAGCGGCGCATGAGCAACGAGGAACTGGTGCGCGCGTTCGCCTGGTGTGACGAGGTCGGGCTGCAAACGTGGACCTTCAACATCGTGGGCTTTCCCGGCGAAACCGAGAACACGATCGCCGACCTGTTCGCGCTGCACCGGCGACTACGGCCCAACGGCGCGCAGTGTTCGATTTTCTACCCGTACCCCGGCACGCGGCTGTACGACCTGTGCGTCGAACAGGGGATGCTAACCGCGACGCAACGAACGACATACTTCGAAAAATCGGTGTTGGACATCGGCACGGTCAGCCGCGAGCGCCTGGAGCGCGCGTTCTGGGAGTTCCGCCGCGAAACGTTGGCGATCAAGGCCGACAAGGAGCGGCGCGGCATTTACGATCTGTTGGCGAATTTCGATTACGGCGCGATCTTGCTGGAAAGCGACGGCGATCCGTTGCGGCTGCACCTGGTGAAGATCGACGGCGATGAGCGGTTGTGTTTGCTGGCGCACCCGCGCAGCGAAATCCGCTGGGATCTGCACGCGCCGGCCGATTCGGTGTGGCGCGCGGCGCTGGCGCTGGACCCGCTTTGTCTGGGGTGGGGCGGCAAGGGCGTGGAGTTTATTGTGCGGGTGAACGGCGAAATCGCGCTGTCGCGGTATCTCGATCCCAAAGAAAATCCGGAGCAAAATCGCTGGCACGAGGTGGAGGTCGATCTGGCCGCTTACGCCGGGCGGCGGATCGAATTGGCGCTGCAAACCTTGCCGCACGCGTCGGGCGACCTGATCGGCGCCTGGGGCGTGTGGGCGGGACCGCGGGTGGAAATGAAGCGGTAACTTTCCCTTGCGCGCGATCCGGCGCTTTCCCTATACTATTCTGTCATGTGTTTGCAGACGTTCGCGGAGGAGTATCGATGAATTGGTCAGCCCGGGTATTTCTGCTTTTGATGTTGTTCGCCAGTTTGTTCATCGGTGCGTGCGGCGACGATGACGACGATGATAACAACGACGCCGTTGACGGCGACGATGACGACGATGACGACGATGCCGCCGACGACGACACCGGCGTCGCCGACGACGACACGACCGACGACGACGAGGATGAACCGGCCGAGTGCGATCACGTGCTGCCGTTTTACCTGGGCGAAGGATTGCGCAACTTCCCGGTGCCCAACGACCTGCTGCTGTACGATGATCCGCTCAGCCCGACCGGCAAGCGGGCGTACATGACCGGCGAGAACGTGGCGCTGTTCCTCGACGAGCTATTGCACACCTACCGTTTTCTGGCCGAAGCGATGGACCAGATGAACGGCTGGGGCATGCGCAGCCCGATCATGATTCCGGCGTCGGTCGCGCCGCGTTCGGGCTTGCTGCCGTTCGGGCAGGAGCCGAGCATGGACGACGCGGTCATTCTGGTCGTCACCGATACGAAGAGCCTCTACTACGGTGAGCTGTGGCCGATTTACGGTTCGTGGAACGACGTGGTC
>DAINPV010000263.1:0-5972 GCA_036743315.1 bacterium
ATGGAGGAAAGCTCGAAGCCCTCCTACTACCGCCGCGAAGTGTCCTTCCTCGGCACCGTCGGCATCCCCGGCGGTCTCGAATTCGGTTTACGCGTTCCCTACGTGATGACCGACCTGCTGGTTACCGCCCGCTACAACAACCTGGGCGTGCTGGTGCGCGATTATGAAACCGACGAGGTCAGCGACATCGGCACCGTCGAGGGCATGTTCAAGTGGGGCATGATCAAGCAGTACAACTTTCTGCCCGCCTTTGCCCTGGGTTTCGGCGGCATGTTGCCGACCGGCGATTACGATCGCGGCACCGGCGACGTGAAGAACTACGGTTTGAAGGTCATGCTGGCCATGGGCTTGGAAATCAACGACCTGTCCTTCACCGATTATGCCTTCGCCATTATGGCCGATGGCGTGTTCGTGTTGCGCGACCCGTTGATTGACGATCAGGAATACGAAGAGAAATCCGGCATGGTGCACGCGGGCATGATCTTCCCGCTGCATCCGCGCAATTTCCTCGAGCTGATGACCGAGTACGAAGGCATTCTGATGCGCGGCACGACCAACGAGGAAGACACCAACTCGGTGATCACCAGTTTGCGTTTTGTGACCAATCACTTCAACGTTTCGGCCGGCGCCAGTTACAACTTCAAAGAAGATAAGGATTACGACGACACCCTGCGCTATCTGGCGACGTTTTCCTACACCTATTTCTAAACTCGTCCGCTTAAACGACCGATGCACCACCTGATGCGGCGCTTTCGCAACGCGCCGCGTTGGGCTATTCTCTGCACCAATGATTTCCGGGAGCATGCAGTGAGTTCGATCGGCGTAGCGCAAATCGTGCACAGTCTGGAAGTGGGCGGGATGGAACGCGTGGTCAGCCATCTGGCCACCGGATTGACGGCTCCGTTCAAACCGATGGTCGTGTGCCTGACAATCAAAGGCCATTTCGCGCCGATGCTTGAAGAGGCGGGTATCGAGGTGGTTGCCCTGCACAAGCAGCCGGGCAAGGATCTGCGCCTGCCGGGGCGTCTGGCGAAGATTTTCCGCGAGCGCAACATCCGGGTCGTGCACGCCCATAACAGCGGACCGTTGTTCACCGGCACGTTGGCCGCGAAACTCTGCGGCGCGAAGGTGATCGTCGTGACCGATCACAGCCGCCAGTTTCCCGAACGCACGAGCGTTAAAGCCGCCGAGTGGGTGTTGGTGCGCATGCTGGACCAGGTAATCAGCGTCAGCGACGAAAACCGACGCGATCTGATCGATAAATTGGGTTGGCCGGCTAATAAGATCGTCGTCGTTCCCAACGGCGTGGCGCGCGTGCCGCAGATCGAACCGGCACCGGCGGAGGCGTTGCGGGCCGAGTTCGGTTTGGACGCGGCAATGCCGACGATTCTGACCGTGGCGCGGCTGGAAAAGCAAAAGAACCTGGGTGTGCTCATCGAGGCACTGGGCCGCTTGCGCGATCGCGGCGTGCCCGGCCGCTTGTTGATCGCCGGCGAGGGGAGCGAACGGCCAGTGCTCGAAGCGAAGGTGCGCACACTCAAGTTGGCGGATCGGGTGCGGCTGCCCGGCTGGCGGCTGGATTCGCTGTCGCTGTATCGTCTGGCCGATCTGTTCGCCCTTTCCTCCGATTGGGAGGGACTGCCCATGTCCATGCTCGAAGCGATGAGCGCCGCGTTGCCGGTGGTGGCCACGGCGGTCGGCGACGTGCCCAAGGCATTGATTGAGGGGAAAACCGGCCGTCTGGCGCCGCCGCAAAATCCAGCCGCGTTGGCCGATGCGTTGGCCGATCTGCTGCAGGATGCCAACCTGCGCCGTTCCTTCGGCCAAGCCGGCTATGAGTTGTGGCACGACCGATTTTCCGACGAGCACATGGTGCAGCGCTACACCCAACTGTACGCGAGGTTTTTATGAGCGGAAGCCGACTGGCGAAAAACAGCGCGATTCTCATCGGCGCGGAGATTCTGCGCCGCGCATTGTCGTTCGTCGTCGCCGTTCTCGTCGCTCGTTCATTGATTGTCGACGACTTCGGCCGCTTCGGTGTGGCCATGGCCTTAATGGGCATCTTTTCGGTCGTCGCCGGGTTCGGTCTCAACCCGTTGATCACCCGCCTGATCGCCTCCGATCCGCAAGGCGGCGAACGGCGCATCGCCACGGCGCTGGGCCTGAAAATCGTCTTCGGCCTGGGCGCGACCGTGTTGCTGATTCTCTTGGCCGCGTTGCTGCGCTACCCGGCCGAGACCTTCATGGCCGTGACCGTCGCCGCGTTCATGCTGCCGGCGCAAGCGCTGGAGGATCTCGCCGTCGCCTTGTTCGACGGTCGCCAGCGGATGAAATATTCCGCCGCGATTACCTTGGTCAAGGCGCTGCTGCTGTTGCTGTTGGTCGTGTGGGTTTCCTTCGTGCAACCCGGATTGGCCGGCGTGATGATGGCCTACCTTGCAGCCGGTTGGCTGACCGCCGCCTTCGCGCTGTTGCTGGTCAGGCGCGTGGAGAGCGGATTGACGCTACGCCCGCGCTTAACCGGTTCGCGCGCCTTGCTCGCCGAGGCCTTTCCCTTTCTACTCATCGGCCTGGCCTGGATGATCGCTTTTCGCGTCGACACGGTGATGCTCGAGCGCCTGACCGACGAACGCACCGTCGGCCTTTATCGCGCCGGCTACTCGTTTTTCGAAATTTTATTGGCCTTGCCGATTCTGGTGACGCGCGCCTTGTTTCCCGCCCTGGCCGCGGGCATGGCGCGCGGCGGCGATTCCTGGCGCGAACTGCTTTCCTCGTCGCTGAGGACGTCGCTGCACTTGGCGCTGCCGCTGGCCATCGGCTGTGCGCTGCTGGGCGCGCGGTTCGTGCCTTGGATTTATGGCGCGAAATACACCGACGGCGGTCCGGTGGCGGCTTTGCTCGGCGGTTTTTTATGGGTCTGGTTCGGCTCGATGACCTTCGGCTGGGCTCTGACCGCCGCCGGGCAATTGAAGACGGTGCTCGTCGGCAACGTGATGTCCATGACGCTCAACATCGTCGCCAACCTGGTGCTGATTCCCCGCCACGGCGCGATGGGCGCCGCCTGCGCCACGGTGCTCAGTGAATTCGTTTTGCTGGTCTTCCTCGCTGTGATGATGCAACGTCGCTTGGGCGGATTGTCGACGCGGCTTGTGCCCTGGCGCGCTTTGCCGGCCGGCGTCCTGTTGGCCGTCGCCGTTTGGTTCCTGGGGGAATACAATTTGCTCATGGTGATCGTTACCGGCGAAGTCGTTTACCTGCTTGGCGCCTGGTTTTGCGGCGCTTTCAACCATGACGAAAGGCTGATGATCGTCCGCCTGCTGACCGGAAAAGGCGACCGACCATGATGACGATGATTGAATACGTCTGGCGCCGGTTCGGTAAATTTGCGCCGTTTGTGTTGATCATCTTCGGCTGCAGCCTGGTCGGGCTGGTGTTGCTGAAGGTCGATCCGCTGTTCATCATCACCGGTCTGTTGGCGGTTTTCGTCGCCGGAGCGGTGCTGTCCAAGCCGTTTTACGGCGTGCTGCTTTACTTGTTTTTGCTCTATGTGCGTCCCGGCGATCTGCTGCCGCAGCTCGAACCGCTGCGCTTGACCCTGCTGGGCGTGGCGTTGCTGACCGTGGCCTTTTTTCTGCAGATACTGGTCTACCGCGTGGTCAAGCCGATCATCACCACGCCGATGATCTTCATGGGACTGCAACACCAGTCCGATGATCTTCATGGGACTGGTGTTGCTCGCCATTGTCGTCTCGATGCCCGGCAGCTATTACAAATCGCTGACCATGACGCGCTTGACCGACACCTTGCGCGTCGCGTTTATGACGTACCTCATCGTGCACATGGTGGAATCGGCGCCGCGCCTGCGCGCCTTTATGACGACGTTGATCCTGATTTTCATCGTGTTGTCGACGGTGCTGGTCGTCCGCTTTTTCGCCATGCCCGACACCCGCGTGGACAACGGCGGTTCGGGCGGGATGATCGGCGGTTTTTTAGGCGACGGCAACGATTACTCGCTGGCCCAGAACGTCATTTTGCCCTGGACGATCATGTTCGTTTCGCTGGCGCGCAACCGTCTCTGGCGGATGATTTTAATCTATGGCGTATTGATCGGCATTGTTGCGGTCGCCGTGACTTATTCGCGCGGCGGTCTGCTGGGCATGATCGCCTTGATCCTCACGTTGTATGTCGTGTGGGTGCTGCGTTCGCGCAACTACGTGCTGGGTATTTCGCTGGCGGTGGCGGCGGTCTTTCTGATTATCATCGGCGTGCTGGCCTTTGCGCCCGACGAGTTCGTCGACCGCGTCACCAGCATCAAGGATTACGATGAGGATGAAAGCGCGCTGGGCCGTCTGGACGCCTGGGGCGCGGGCGTGCGTATGTTCGCGGATCATCCGTTTTTCGGCGTCGGCGCGGGCGCCTTTTCGGTCGCTTACGGCATACAATACAAGCCGCCGACCGCCATCGCCGCCAACTGGCGCGAGGCGCACAGCGTTTATTTCCAGGTGCTCGGCGAGATGGGTCTGGCGGGCATTTTCGCCGTCTTCGGCCTGGCGGTGGTGTTGTTTCGCTCGATGCGCCGTTTGCGCTTCGTTCATCTGGACGATCGCCGCGACGATCGCTTGTTTCATGCGGCGCGCGCGGCGGTCATCGGCAGCCTCGTGGGCTGGGCGGTCAGCGGTGCGTTTCTGTCGGTCGCCTACTATCCGCATCTGTATGTGTTGGTGATGGTCACGGCCTGCCTGGAGCGGCTGGCCAGATATTCGCGGCTGGAGTTGCCGGTGATCGAAGAGGTGGAGGAAGTTTGATGCGCGTGCGCGAATGGACCGTGGCCGATACGGCGCCCTGGACGCAATTCGTCGAGCGCAGCGCGTCGGCCACGCTGTTTCACGCCCTGCCGTGGCGCGAGGTTGTGGCGCGCACCTTCGGGCACCGGCCGCTGTACCTGTTGGCCGAAGACGAAGCCGGTCTGCGCGGCGTGTTGCCGTTGTTCGCGCTCAAGACGCGCTTTTTCGGCACGATGGCCGTGAGCATGCCCTTCCTCAATTACGGCGGGCTGGCCGCGGACGACGAACCGACGCAACGCGCCCTGCTCGACGAAGCGCGCCGCGTCGGCGCCGCGCACGGTTGCGAGTACATCGAATTTCGTCACCGCTTCGCGTTGCCCGGCGCAAGCAACCTGCCGACCACCGAATTCAAGGTCACCAACATTCTGGACATCGCCGCCGGTGAGGAGCATGTCTGGACGAATCAAATCCACCAAAACGTGCGCAATAAGATCCGCAAGGCGGAAAAGAGCGATGTGCGCATCGCGTTCGGCCGCGAGCACCTCGACGATTTTTACCGCGTCTTCGCCGTCAACCAACGCAACCACGGTACGCCGGTGCTGCCCAAGCGGTGGTTCGTCAACCTGTTGCACGCCTTCGGCGATGCGGCGCAGGTAACCGTCGCGACGTACGCGGGGCGGCCGATCGGTGCGAAACTGACCGTCGATTTCCGCGACACCTGCTATTTCATCTGGTCGGCCAGCGTGCCGGCGGGCAACCGTTTCGCGCCGGTGCCGGCGATGAACTGGGCGGCGATCCGCGCGGCGGCGGCGCGCGGCCTGACGAAAATCGACTTCGGCCGCTCGACCAAAGGCGGCGGCGGCTATAACTTTAAAAAGTACTGGGGCGGCGTCGAGGAGCAGTTGTATTGGCAATACATTCTGCTCACCCGCGAGCAAATGCCCGGTTTAAACACGACGAATCCGAAATTCGAACGTGCCATCCGCCTTTGGCGCCAATTGCCGGTCTGGCTGACCCGGCTGGCCGGGCCGATGATTGCGCGCGATTTGCCGTAAGGAGAGCCATGCGCAAACTGCCGCCGGTCGGAACCCGCCTGCACGGCGACGAGCTGTGGGCCGCGTTGCGCGCGGGCCGGACGGCCCCCGACGAACTGTGCGCCAAACTGAGCGAGCGCATCCCCAGCGAAAA
>DAINPV010000264.1:0-5967 GCA_036743315.1 bacterium
ATTCGACGGCTACCTGCGAGCCGCGGTCGCTCAAGGCGGCGCCGGCAATGCCTTGCAAGTCCTCGAGCGGCAGGACGATCAATTGATCGTCATCGGCGAAATCAATGGGCTGGCTCCGGATGAAGAAATATACAGCACGCGTTTCATGGGCGAGCGCGGATTCATGGTTACCTATCCGATAACAACTGGGATGGATCCGCTGTTCACGCTCGACCTTGCCACGCCCACCGCCCCACAGATGGTCGGTGAGTTGGAAGTTCCCGGTTTCTCGACCTATCTGCATCCGCTGGGTGAGAATCACCTGATCGCCGTGGGTCAGGACGGCGATTTATGGGGCGCCACCGGCGAATTGGCGTTGGCCGTTTACGATGTCGGCGATCTGGCCGATCCGCAGCGCATTCATTTTTACGACACGGGCGATTTGGGCGTAACCTCCGAAGCGCAGTTCGATCACCACGCCTTCCTCTATTATCCGCCGGACGAATTGCTGGCGATCCCCATGTACTACAACGCCGACGAAATATACCTTTCGTCCGTCTATGCCTTTCGCCTGACCGTCGCTGACGGTTTCACTTTGTTGGCCGACATCGATCACTCCGTTTTCCATGGCGAACCGGGCTCGACTGGCTACGTCGGATTGAACCAACCGCGACGCTCCGTGGTGATCGGCGATTATTTGTACACGATCAGCGACCTGGGCATCATCGTAACGCAACAAAGCAATTGGACGAACGTGTCGGCCATCGATCTGCCGTGGGACGATTATCCTTTTTAATGAACAAAGGGCGACGGAATTCACCGCCGCCCTGTTTGCTTCTCAAAATGCCTAGATGGCGTCAGGGTCGCCGTTGAGCAGGAAGACCGTGCCGGAGCCGGGCGTCGATGTGTCGAGGCATTGCGTGCCGGCCACGACATCGGGCAGACCGTCGCCGGTGACGTCGGGCACACCGCGAACCGTCATCACCTTCGCTTCGCCGGTGTCGTAGCTCCAGATCGTGTCGCCCGTCTTGCCGTCCATTGCGATCACCCAGGAATCGAATGAGCCGGCGATCACGTCGTTGACGCCGTCGTCGTTGATGTCTTCCAGCCGATCCACCGCCCAGATCGAATCGCTGGCCGGTCCGCGCCGCACCCAGATGCTTGAGCCGTCGGCGCCGTCAATGACAAAAACGTCGTCGTCCAACAGACCCACCGCGGCCAGATCGGGCACGCCGTCGTCGTTGACGTCGTCGAGCGGCACGATGCGGATCGGCGCGAGCGACGCCGTGCTCGTCCACAGGGTTGCGCCGGTGTAGCCGTTGACCGCCACCACAGCATTTGCGCCCCACGAGCCGGCCAGCACGTCTTTGTAACCGTCGCTGTTGAGGTCCGCGATCGTCGCCAGGCAGTAATTGTTGCCGGTGTCCGCCGTCCACAACACGTTGCCCGTGCCGCTGCTGTCGCCCTCGACGGCGAAAACGCGATCCTCATTGTCGCCGCCGGCGAGTACGGCATCGGGGGTGTCGTCGCCGTTGATGTCGTCGAGCGCGTCCACGTCGTAGATGGCATCGTCGCTCACGGCCAGGCGCCAGAGCACCGAGCCGTCGGCGCCGTCGACCAGGTAGCCGCCGTTGTTGTCGCTGCCCACGCCGAAGATCGCCTCGGGCACGCCGTCGCCGGTGACGTCGGGGAAGGCGTCGATCGACATGATCCAGCCGTCATCCGGCGATCCCGGATTGGTGTACGTGCAGAACATCCAGATCTTGCTGCCGTCGGCGCCGTCGAGCGCGTAGGCGGTGCGGTTGCCCCAGGCCGTGCCCAGCAGCACATCCTCGACGCCGTCGCCGTTAAGGTCGCGGACGGAAGTGAGGATCCTATCGCCGTCACCGCCGGAATCGGACGGATAGGTCGGATGATCGTTTTTCGGATGCGCACCCCAAATCAACGTCGCGTCGCCGCCGCTCGCGCCGCTGATGCAGAAGGTCGTGTCGGCCTCATCGGGCGTGTTGATCGAGTCGAAAGCGTGCGCCAGGATGTCGGGCACATCGTCGCCGTCGATATCCTCGATCGAACCGACGCACTCGACGTGCGCTTTACCGTCGGGTGGTTCGAAAGTCCAGATCAACCGCTCTTCCGGTCCGGTATCGTCGTCACCCGTATCATCATCAGCCGTATCGTCATCGCCGGTATCATCGTCCCCAGTGTCGTCATCGCCGGTATCGTCATCACCTGTATCGTTGTCGTCATCATCGTCGCCGGTATCATTATCGTCATCGTCATCATCGTCCATTGCATCATCGTCGTCATCGTCAGCCATGAAATCGTCATCATCGGCGTCCAGATCGTCGTCGTCGTCTCCTTCGCAAGCAATCGTCAAGGCGAGCGATATGACCGTCATGGCCAGCGCCGCGAACCACCGCCATGATCCACTGGTGGATAATTGGCTTTTCATGATCGTTTCCCCTCATCGCAAATTCACCACAAAATCTTTGATATCGCGATTTGGCGATTGCCGCAACCGGTTGCGGCGTTTTTGCTTGACGGCTCGTTCAAATAGAAGAAAAAAGATGCTTTGTGTCGACGTAAAATCGTCTTGACAAGAAGGTAAAATTTGCAACGATGCAAGACCATCGACCCGTGAGAAGTGAGAAGGTGAAGATGAATTACTCGACCCAGATAGCTTCCGATCTGAATCTGAAGGAAACCTCCGTCGCGCGCACCATCGAGCTGCTTGACGACGAGGCCACCGTCCCTTTCATCGCCCGCTACCGCAAGGAAGTGACCGGTTCGCTGGACGAAGTGCAGATCGCCGCCATTCGCGATCGCCTGGAGTATTTGCGCGATCTGGAAAACCGCAAAGAGACGATCGTCCGTCAACTCGAAAAGAGCGGCAAACTGACCGACGAACTGCGCGAGAAAATCGAGGCGACGCTTTCGGCCACCGAGTTGGAAGACATCTACCTGCCCTACAGGCCCAAGCGCAAAACCCGTGCCACGGAAGCCATTGCCAAGGGGTTGGAGCCGCTGGCCGATTTAATTTGGGAGCAGGAACCCTTCGCGGGTGACCTTGCCGCCAAAGCGGCCGAGTTCGTCGACGCGGAAAAGGGCGTTCCCGACGTCGCAACCGCCTGGGCCGGGGCGCGCGACATTTGCGCCGAGCGCGTCGCCGAACACGCCGAGGTGCGCGCGACCGTGCGCAATCTCTTCCTGGGATCGGGCGCCGTCGCCGCGCAGGTGAAAAAGGACAAGGAAAAATCGGTCGACGCCGCGAAATTCAAAAACTACTTCGACTTTTCCGAAGGGGCGGCAAAGATCCCCAGTCACCGCATGCTGGCCATCCGGCGCGGCGAAGCCGAAGGTGTGCTGGCTTTCCGTATCACCGCCGACCGTGACGCGGCGCTCAAGGAAATCCGCCGCCACGTGTTGCGCGAAGGCGATTCGTTCCTGCACCAACAGTTGGCGATGGCCATCGACGACGGTTACGACCGTCTGCTCGCCGCTTCGATCGAAGGTCAGGTGCGCAACGAACTGCGCAAGCGCGCCGACGAGGAAGCCATTATCGTCTTCGCGAAAAACCTGCGCGGGTTGCTGATGGCCTCGCCGCTGGGCAACCGTTGGGTGCTCGGCGTCGACCCGGGCATGCGCACGGGATGCAAGATCGTCGCCCTCGACGGCAAAGGCGACCTGCTGGCTTCAACCACGGTATATCCGTTCCGCGGCGACCACGAGCAGGATAAAGCGAAAAAAATCATCGAAGATTATTGCCAGCGTTACCGCATCGAGGCGATCGCCATCGGCAACGGCACCGGCGGGCGCGAAACCGAAGCGTTTTTGCGTAAAATGGACCGCGATCAGCTCAACGACGCGCAGATCGTGATGATCAGCGAGGCCGGCGCCAGCGTGTATTCGGCCAGCGAAGCGGCGCGGCGCGAATTTCCCGACCTGGACGTCAGCGTGCGCGGCGCGATCAGCATCGGCCGGCGCATGCAAGACCCCCTGGCCGAATTGGTTAAAATCGAGCCGAAGTCGATCGGCGTGGGCCAGTATCAGCACGATGTTGACCAGCCGGCGTTGAAAAAAGGCCTCGACGACGTCGTCATCAGTTGCGTCAACGCGGTGGGCGTGGAATTGAACACCGCCAGTGTGGAGTTGCTTTCCTATGTGTCGGGCCTCAACAGCGGCCAGGCGCAGGCGATTGTTTCGTTCCGCGCGAAAAACGGTCCATTCCGCAACCGGCGGCAACTGCTGGACGTGAGCAAGCTCGGCCCGAAGACCTTTGAACAGGCCGCGGGCTTCTTGCGCATCCGCACCGGAGAAAATCCACTGGACGCCTCGGCGGTGCATCCGGAACGCTACCCCCTCGTCGAGCGAATGGCCGCCGACCTGGGCGCCGACGTTCCTACGTTGATGACCGACGCGGAGCTGCGCAAGCAGATCGACATCGCCAAGTACGTCAGCGAGGAAGTCGGCGAACCGACGCTCAAGGACATCCTCGCCGAATTGTCTAAGCCCGGCCGCGATCCGCGCGACGATTTCAAATCCGTCGCCTTCGATCCGGACATTACCGAGTTGGCGCACCTGCAGGAAGGACAGATCCTCGAAGGCGTGGTGACCAACGTCACCGACTTCGGCGCGTTCGTGGACATCGGCGTGCACCAGGACGGTCTGGTCCACGTGTCGGAACTGTCGCATCAATTCATCAACGATCCGACCAAGGTGGTCGAAGTCGGCCAGCATACGAAAGTCAAGGTGATCGGCGTCGACCGCGAGCGCAAGCGGATTTCGTTGTCCATCAAGCAGACCACGCCCGCGCCGGCCGCGCCGGCCAAACCGCCGGCCACCAAGGGCGATCGTCCGCCGCGCGACGCGAAGAAATTCCCCCCGCGCGAAAGCGGCAAGAAGTTCCCGCCGCGCGAACGGCAGCAGCAACAGCAGCCGCGCGAACCGCAACGGCGCGGCGTGGCGTCGGACAACCCGTTCGCCGCGTTGTACATGGAAAACGGCAAGCTCAAATTGCGTGACGATCCGAAGAAAAATCGCCAATCAAACAAAAAGTGACCATCCGCCGGTGATTGTTGACGCAGCGCCGGCGGGTGTTTATCATTGCCAATCAAGTGAAACTACGATTAAAAATCCTCCCTTGATCGGTGTCGACCATGGCGGAAAAAAAGACGGAGACCGAACAGTACAAAGTCTCGTATCGGGATCCGAGTGAAAATCATCGCAGCAAGTGGCAGCGGCTGCATGTGATCCGCAATCTTAAGTTCGAAACCAAACTGATTCTGCTCGCTCTGGCGGTGGCGATTATCCCGCTGATCAATTACGCCTACTTCAGCATGAACAATTTTCGCAATTATTCGCTGCGCAATGCCGAAAGCGACTTGGAACAGATCGCTCATAGCCTTTACATGCTCTGCGAGGCGCAGGAGGCGCTCGATCGTTTGAAAAAGCGCGAAGTCGACGCCTCAACCGACGCGGTGACCGGCGCCTCACCTTCCTGGCGCGACGGCAACGAGCTGCAATCGCTGAGTTCGATCATCAAAGCCATTCATGTCGCCGAAACCGGCTACTGTTATGTCTTTGACAGCAAAGGCTCGGTGATTATCCACCCGGTACTGGAAAACCAGGATTACAATAAACTTGAAGAACCGCTGAAGGCGGTGTTTGTTCAATTGCGCGACGAAGGACTCAAACTGCCGCCGGCCAAGGTGGGTACGTTGCGTTACCAATGGCCGGATCCCGACGGCAAGTCCTCCATGAAAATCGCCAAATTCATCTACTTCAAGCCTTACGACTGGATTATCGGCGTCGGCGCGCACGAGGAGGAAATTCTTCGTCCTTACCAACAGGAGAAACAGGTTTTTACCCTGACCCTGCTGGCCACGTTGATCACCGTGATCGCCATCGTGCTGATCGTCGCCCGCTTGTTGATGCGTCCGGTGCGTCAATTGACCAAGGCGACCACGCAGATCGCCGCCGGCCACATGG
>DAINPV010000265.1:0-5908 GCA_036743315.1 bacterium
GGAAAATGTGGCGACCGGCTGGGCTAACGAAGCCGCCTATCTGGGCGAAGTAAATATCCGGAAACATGACTTCTGACCCCACCACGACGAACCAGTTCGCCCGCCTTGACGGCGATCGTCTTTTTGCCTTCGACGACCGCCTGGAATTCCTGCGACGCGACCAGCCCCTCGGGCCAACCCGGTTCGCGCGTCACATCGTCGGGCGGGCCGTACAGCTCGCGGCGGATTTTATGCACCGGCACGCCGAGCGCGCTCAGTTGTTCCAGACAATAGGACAGCATGACATTGGGGCCGCAGAGCATGAATTTCTGTCCGCTGAAACCGCCGATTGCCTTTTCGATCGTTGCTGCGTCGAGCAACCCTCGCACCCCATCGTAGCCGGCAGGCGGTTCGGAAACGACAAGCGTGAAGTTCAACCACGGGTAGAGGGCGTCGAGGCGTTTCAACTCCGCGCCGAAGATTACATCGTCGATCGTCCGCGTGCCGTAGAGCAGATGGATCGTCGGCGGACGCTGCTCAGTCGCCGCCTGGCGGATGATCGACATGAACGGCGTGATGCCGCTGCCGCCGGCGAGAAACACCAACTGCTCGCCGTCGATCAGCGGTTCGTAATAGAAGCCGCCGCTCGGACCGGTCGTGTTCAGCTCGTCGCCGACGAGCACCTCATTGAGCAGATACGGCGCGACGAAGCCGTCGGGGCGATCGCGCACCGTCAGATCGACGTGATCGTCGCCCGGCCGCGACGACAGGCTGTATGGACGGCTGGTCGACACGCCGTCGATTTCGATGAATACGTTGACGTACTGGCCGGCGCGAAACGGCGGCAGCGGTCCGTCGATGCGCAAACAGCGAAGCGTTTTTGTCGAGGGAGTTTCGGTGATAATCTCCCGAACGCGCAACCGCATGCGCGTGGGGTGCAGCTTGTCCACTGTGAGCCGCACGAGGTCGCGGTATTCATCCGCGGTGTAATCGGTACCCTGCCCGGTTTGACGCAGTTGCTTTTGTTTGCCGCCGACCTCGACGATCTGCCCCACATCCTTCAACCAGGCGAATAGTTCCAGTCCCACGCCGACCTCCTTACTGCTTCCACGTTTTGAGAATCATACTGCCGGCCATCTGTCCGGAAATCATGCACGGACCGAAACCGCCGCCCGGTTGCGTCCAGGCGCCGACAAAATACAGCCCTGCCAACGGCCCGCGATGCCCCATGCGGTTGATGACGTTGTCATGCGGCGGCTGATCGAAACCGTAAATGCTGCCGCCCAACGTGCCCGCGTAGCGCATGTTGGTCAGCGGTGTGGCCACCTCGACCACCTCGGCGTACTCCCGCAAACCCGGCGCGTATTTTTCCGCGACGTCGAGCATCGCGTCGGCGACGTCGTTTTTCACCGCGACGTACTTGTCCGGCGGCACGTCGTACCACGGCTCGCCGTAGGCCAGCGCCGTGAGCACCACCACCGAGGTTCCCGGCGGCGATATTTCCGGATACACGTGGTTGTACAGCGTGGCCAGACAGCCGGTCGGTCTCACGATTTTTTTCATCATCTCGTACTGCGCATCGAAATCGTCGTCCGGATTGATGAAGTTCTCGTGGTCGGTCAGCTTGATCTTTTCCGGCGGCAGATTCACACCGAGGTAAACGTTGACCGTGCCCGGCCCGATCGTACTGGCCTGCAGGCGCCGGAAAAATTTGTCGGGCACTTCCGCCGGATCGATCATCCGGCGACAGGTGGCGATCGGATCGGCGTTGGAGACGACCCACCGCGCCTGATAGCGCGTACCGTCGTCGGTGATCACGCCGGTCACTTGCCCGTTTTCGACGGTGATGGATTTAACGCCGCAATTGAAGCGCACCTGCCCGCCATGTTCCTCCAGCGTAGCGATGAACGCGTTGCTTAGCGTTTGCGAACGACCCTTGATGAACGACGGCCCGTACTTGAGGTATGACGCCAGCCCCAGAGCGAAATACATGAAGTTGATCTGCGAGGGCGGCAGGCCGAAATATCCCCAGTACTGGGAAATCACCGCGCGGGCGCGCGGGCTTTTCACGTCGCGATACAGCACTTGGGCCCAGGTGGCGTTCATGTAACGGAAGAAATTCGGGTAGCGCATCGCCACTTCCATCGGGCCGGGGCGTTTGGGCAGTTTGCTAATCTGCGAAAACTCCTGGTAGAAGGCGACGATGCGGCCGAGGAATTTGCTGATGCCCTTGGCTTCGTCGGGAAACAGTTCGCACAATTTCGCCTCGTACGCTTCCAAGCCGGCCGGCAGCGTGACGTCCATATCGGGAAAGATCGACCGATAGAGATTGGGCATCGTGATGATCTCGATTTTATCGAGCACGCCCAGGTAATTCAGGTAGCGGCCGATGTCGCCGCGTCCGTCACTGCCGGCGCCGGAAAGCTCATGCAACGCGATTTCGAATTCGTAACGCCCGCGCACGAAGCTGGTGGCGAATCCACCAGGAACGTTGTGCCGTTCCAGCAGCAGCACACTCAAACCGTTTTTGGCTAGAAAAGTGGCTGCCGACATGCCGCCCAAACCGGCGCCCACCACGATGACATCGTATTGGTAAGTCACGACGATAATCCTTTGGTTAGCTGGTCGAAGTTGATTCCGTTCGAAAACGATAGGCCCAGCAGCGGGCGACTGTCAAGCAATCGACCCGCTGGAAATTCCCGGATTTGTCATTGTTGAAAATGCAACCCTCCAACCAGCGATTGAAAATCCATACCGGCTATCCGGAACTCCAAACAAAACCTAATGAATATTTACATGCCTCACATTATTCTCTTGACCTTGCACTTAACTTTCGCATATTATGCGCTTCTTTCGCATAATATGCGTCTTTAGATTAAGGTATATAACCGATGCAAATGAGACGTTTGAAACTTGATCGTATCGCCTCTTCGACCCGCAATGCCCAACTGCGTCGCGAGGTCGTCGTCGGCGATGAACTGATTGCGCGCGAAGGATACATTCTGGCCGTACGCGTGCTACAAAACAAATTCGCTTACGACACCGTGGAAGACGTCACCGGGCGGATGATCAAAGTGAAGGCTGGTGATATCTTGGCGGGCGTTCTCGGCTACCGGCGCGCCCTACGTGGATATGCCGGCATCGTACCGGACAAACTGGCCGTGGGCGACAGGCTGCACATCCTCAACCTCGGCGGCGTGCTGGGCATCTGCACCGCCGGCAACCCGGAATTGGGTCCGCCCTTCGAAGTCGAAGTGCTCGGCGCCGTGCTGACCTTTCCCGACATGGGCGACCGCGTCGGCGAACCGGCGCATATTTATACGTCCAGCATTTTACCGGCAAGCACTTTGAATAACCTGCCGCCGCTGATCATGATCGCCGGCACTTCAATGAACAGCGGCAAAACCTTTGCCGCCACCGAACTGGTGCGCGTGCTGTCCAAACAGGGGCGCAACGTCGCCGCCTGCAAGTTGACCGGCGTCAGTTTGATGCGCGACATGCTCTCGATGGGCGACGCCGGCGCGGTCGAAGTGATGGACTTCACTCAGGCAGGCATCGCCTCGACGCGCGGCACGAAAATTCTGCCCGTCGCTCGCGGCATTCTGCAGCACCTGGCGAAAGGCAATCCCGACTTGATCGTCGCCGAATTGGGCGACGGCATTCTGGGCGAGTACGGCGTGGACGACATTCTAGGCGACGTGGAAACAACCAGATTCGCCGCCTGTCACATTGTCTGCGCGCCCGACCCGGTGGCGGCCTACGGGGCGGTGCGGATCTACCGCGAACGCTTTCATCTGCCGATTCACCTCTTCACCGGCCCGGTCACCGACAACGCCGTCGGCAGCGATTTCATCCGCGACAAATTGGGCATCGAGGCCATCAACGCGCGCCATGATATCGACAACCTGGTCGCTGTCGTCACGCGCATTATCGAACAAGCGGGAGCCGGACAATGACCCGGGCGAAAATCGATGTCGCTGTGCTCGGCGCCACCGGATTGACCGGCGGCGAATTGCTGCGCCTGTTGTTGCTGCATCCGCACGTGAAGGAGATTCACGCACTGTCGCGGCAGGAAACCGGCCGGCCGTTGCATGAAGTGCATCCTTCCTTGCGACATTTGCCGCCGGCAACCTTTTCCTCGCTGTCGCCGCGCGAAGCGGCCGAGCGCGCCGAGGTGATTTTCTTCGCCCTGCCTCACACACAAAGTCAGCAGTTCGTCGCCGAGTTGATCGATCTGGACGACAAATTGTTGATCGACTTGTCAGCCGATTTTCGCTTGCGCGATCGCGAAGCCTACCAGCGCCATTATGCGCCCCATACCTGTTTCGAGCTGGTCGAGCGGTTTGTTTACGGCTTGCCCGAACTGGATCGCGAGACGATTCGCACAGCAAAGCGCATCGCCAATCCAGGCTGCTTCGCCACCGCCGCCGAGTTGCTGTTGCTGCCGATGGCCCAGGCCGGTCTCCTGCGCGACACTTGGCCGATCTTCGCGATTACCGGATCATCGGGTTCGGGCAAAACGCCGAAAGCGTCGACCCATCATCCGTTCCGCGACGGCAACCTGTTCGCGTACAAAATGCTGGCGCACCAGCACGAAGCGGAAATCATGCAGACTTTGTCGCAAGCCGCCGGCCACACTTGCCGCCTTCGGTTGTTGAGCCATTCCGGTCCGATGGTGCGCGGCATTCATTGCACGACCTACGCCCACGTCGCCGGGCTGGCCGACATCGACCTCGCCGCGTTGTACCGCAACGCCTATGCCGATCATCCGTTCGTGCATGTGTTGTCCGCTCCCCCGCGCCTGGCGGAAGTGGTCGGCACCAACTTCGTTCATGTCGCGTTGCAACAAAACGGCCCCGAAGTGGAAATCGCTTTGGCGCTCGACAACCTGGTCAAAGGCGCTGCCGGCCAAGCGGTGCAAAATATGAACCTGATGCTCGGCTTCGACGAAACCGTCGGTCTGACGCATCCCGGAGCGTATCCATGCTGACGTCGTTGCCGGAATTGCCGGTCTACAATCTGCTGCCGCTGGAGCTGGTGTCCGGTCAAGGCGCAACAGTCGTCGATGCGCGCGGCGACGAATATCTCGACTTCTACGGCGGGCACGCTGTCGCCGCTTTAGGACACGGCCATCCGAAGCTTGCCGAGGCGCTGTACCGGCAAGCGCAACGGTTGATGTTCTATTCCAACGCCGTCGACCATGAACCGCGCCGCCGCTTCTGCGCTCGTTTGTTGCGGATGACCGGCAACCACTTTGCCGGCGTCTTTCTCTGCAACAGCGGCGCGGAGGCCAATGAAAATGCACTGGCGATCGCCCGCCAACTCACCCAACGCAAGGTCTTCGTCTCGGTGGAAGGCGGTTTTCACGGGCGCACACTGTTGACTCTCGCCTTGTCCGGCCTGCCCCATTACCGCCGCCTGGCCCAGGCGGGCGATGAATCGTTGCTCAACGATCTGCGCCTCTTGCCCGCACATGACCTGAAGATGATCGATGCGATCGTCGATGAACAATGCGCCGCGGTGATCGTCGAACCGGTGCAGGGGCTGGCCGGCGCGGTCGCCTTCTCCACCAAGTACCTAGCGTACTTGCGGCAACGCTGCGACGAAGTGGGCGCCGTGTTGATCTTCGATGAGGTGCAGTGCGGCTCCGGGCGCAGCGGATGCTACACGGCCGCCCAACGCTTATGTGTGCAACCGCACATCCTGACCCTGGCCAAGGGGCTGGCCGGCGGTTTCCCCATCGGCGCGGTGCTGTGCGACCAGCGCACGGCCGCCATGAATCCCGGCACGCTCGGCTCGACTTTCGGCGGCGCACCGTTGGCCTGCGCCGCCGGCCTGGCCGCGCTGGACATCATTGAAGAAGAAGACCTGCTCGCTAACGCCTATCGGCTCGGCGAGCATCTGAAGTTCGCTCTGGCCTGCATCGACG
>DAINPV010000266.1:0-5873 GCA_036743315.1 bacterium
CAACATCTCGCCGCAAAAGTATGCCACTCTCGGCGCCGTGTTGCGTCTGGAACCGGGGACGCGGGTGCTCGATCTCGGCAGCGGTTCGGGCGAGATGTTGTGCACCTGGGCCCGCGATTACGGCATCGGCGGCGTCGGCATCGACATGAGCCGGTTGTTCTGCGCGCAGGCGAACATCCGGGCGCAAGAGCTCGGCGTCGCCGATCGAGTCGAATTCATCCACGGCGACGCTGCCGGCTACGTCGCCGACGAAAAGGTCGGCGTGGCCGCCTGTGTCGGCGCCACGTGGATCGGCGGAGGAGTCGCCGGCACCATCGAGCTGCTGGCAAAGAGTCTCCGCCCCGGAGGAATCATCCTCATCGGCGAGCCTTACTGGCGGCAGTTGCCGCCGACGGAAGACGTGGTCAAGGGCTGCGGCGCCGGTTCTGTCGCCGACTTTCTCATGCTTCCGGAACTTATCGCGTCTTTCGGCGACCTCGACTACGACGTGGTGGAAATGGTTCTGGCCGACCGGGAAGGCTGGGATCGGTACGAGGCGGCCAAATGGCTCACCATGCGTCGCTGGCTCGAAGCGAACCCCGATGACGACTTCGCCAAAGAGGTTCGCGCCCAACTGACCTCGGAACCGAAACGCTACGCCGCGTTCACACGCGAATACCTTGGCTGGGGCGTGTTCGCGCTGATGGCGCGGTGAGGCGAGGCGGCCGGCGGTTCAACGCGGACGGCAGGCCGGATCCGACGCGATCTTCCCGTCGAGCGCCAAAGATGGTTTGTCGGCGTGATCAGGAATTGTCGTAGGCCAGCGCCTTCGCCTTCTGACGGATGACCATTTCGTCGATCCACTCGGGGCGGTTTTTCATCTTCCCGACATCGTCAAAATGCCCGATCGCCTTGCGGAAGTGGCCGTTGCGCCGGTTCAGCTCGCCGAGCAGGTACTTCACCTGCGGCAGTTCGGGCAGCGAAAACTCGGCTTTGCGCGCCGCGCGATCCAGGTAGTGGATCGCCTGTTCGCGCAGGTAGATTTCCTCCTTGCGCTCCTCGGCGCCCAAGGCCAGGCCGCGCATGGTGTAAGTCGCGCGCAGGTAGGCGTTGGCGATGTCCTTGTTCTTCTTGCCGCGCCAGATGTAGATCTGCGCCAGAATCGCGTAGCGATCCCAGGGCTCGATCTTTTCCAGGTTGAACAGCTTGGGCAGCTTCTTCCGGATATTCTTGACCACCTTGGGCGGCAGGGTTTCCAGCTCGGGCGGGAAATCCTCGCGGTAGCCGGTGTAGCCGGTCGACGGACAGGTGGAAATCATCTTCTGGTAGTAGGTTTCCGACGCGCCGAGGTAGCAGAAATCGGCGTCCACGCCCGTCGAGAAGAACGCGGTGATTTCCCAGGCGGCGGCTTTTTCGCCGGTGATCGGGCAGACGACTTCGAGTTGCTCGGCGGCCGGTTTCGCCGGCGGCGGCGCGGGCGTTTCCTCGAGCGCGGGCGTCGATTCGGGCGCGGGGGTCGGCTCGGCGGGCGGCTCGTCCTGGGCCCAGGCGAACGCGACCAAGAGCAGCAAAAACAGCAAGGGCAGCGCCATGCGGGTTCTCATGCATCACCTCCAGCGGTCACTTTAATGACTTATGGCGACGGCGCAACCCTCGCAGCATCGGCGCGCCACAATTCGATTCCGGTGACCCCGCCGGGCCACGCGTGAGCGGCATGATACACCAAGGCGAAGCCTTCGTGCACCCCGGAAGGAGCGTCCTCGTCGGTCGCTTCGACCAGCACGTCGGCGGCCGGCAAACTCTCGTCGAGCGCGCGAGCCACGGACGTTTCGTGCTCGGTGTCGACGTCGACGGCGACCACGTGCGCCCGCGGGAATTGGGTGAACCAGCGATAAGCGAGCCACCCGGCCGGCGCGTGCGGATGCCCGCCGCGATCGACGATGACGATCCGTTGCGCGCCCGCGTGCAACGCTTCGGCCAACGGCGCGCGCAACTTCGCGTCATCGGCGAGCAACCGTTGCGCCGCCGGCGTGCGTTCCTGCAGGCGCTGCAGCAGGCCCGGCTGCAACAGCGCCATGACGAACAACAACGCGAGCAACGCCGCGCGCAGCAGTTTCGTGCGCCGCGCGTCGTCGGCGAGCCGCCGCGCCAGCAACATGCCCAGCGGCGCGGCCGCGGCGGGCAGCGCCGGCAGCAGGAATTTATCGTAGTCCGCCGAGGCGGGGGCGAACAGGAACGCGGGCACGAGAAGCCAGACAAACAACTCGAACATTCCCGGCAGGGGGCGGCGATAGAACCAGGCGAGGTTTGCGCCCAGCAGAAAAAGCAGCGTCGTCCATAAACCGAGCACCTCGCCCGCGATACGCCACGGCGCCGCCGGCGAGGCTGCGCGCCATTGCCCGGCGAGCGATTGCGCCAGTTCGCCCAGCGCGCCGCCGTACCACCAGGAAATCGCCAGCGAGGCAAACGCCGCGGCGATGCCCGCGTTCAGCAGCGGGTTGTGGTAACCGCGTTTGTTGAAGTCACCCGCCGGTCCGCCAAAAAACAGCGCAGTGAACGCCGGGAAAAACAAGTAGACCGGCGCGTAGCCTTTCGCCAGGCAGGCCGCGGCCGCCAGCAGACCGAACACGATCGTCGGGCCGATGCGCCGCAGGCCCCGCGTCTGCACGAGCGTCAGGTTGGCCCAGGCGACGGCCACAGCCAGCGGCAGGTCGAGCGTGAGGTGCGCGGTGAAGGTCGTCAGCGGCGCGGCCCCGGCGGCCAACGCCGCCGCGAACAGGCCGGCCCACGGTCCGCCGAAATACCGGCCGAGCATGTACGTCGCCGACAACAGCGTCAAGGCGAATACGATCCACATGGCCGACAACACGCCGTGGCGCTGCCCACCGTACATCAGCAGCTTCGCCATGAAACGCAAGTAGGTCGGCGGCACGTGCAGCGGCAGATCGACCGCCGGGTCCGGCGCGCCGAGCCGCGTGTGCGCGGCGAAGGCAAAAACGCGCGCGAGCGTCGCGGCCTCGTCGGGCGTGGCGACGGCCGGTCGATGCATCAGCGCCGCGCAGCCGTAACCGACCGCCGCGGCAAGCAGCAACGCCGCCAGCAACCAGCGCGGCCGGGACGCGGCGCGGTCCATGCTCATTCCCCCGCTTTGTCGATTTTGGCGGCGGCGCGCAGGCGCGCGAACTCGCGCATGTCCGGGTGCGGGTCGAACTCGTCGACGATCTGCGTGCCCAGCATCGTCTCGATCACGTCTTCGAGCGTGACCAGGCCCATCGTCCCGCCGTACTCGTCAACCACGATGGCCAGGTGCGTTTTGTTTTCGATGAACAACGACAAAAGCTGATGGCCGCGCGTGGCCGCGGGCACGAACATAACCTTGTGCACCAACTCCTCGACGCGTTTGTCCTTGTTCCCGGTGACGCAAGCATCGACCAGTTCGCGGCGCAGTACGAAGCCGAGAATATGATCCGGGCCGTCCTCGGAGGTCACCGGAATGCGGCTGTGCTGCAGCGAAGGGATTTCCGTTGCCAGGTCGCCGATCAAACGCGTGCCGATCAACGTGGTCATCACCGGGCGGGGGGTCATCATTTCGTCGGCGGTGACGTCGTTGAGACTCAGCATGTTTTTGATCCACCATCCCTCCTCGGGCAGGATCTTACCGCCGCGCACGCCCAGGCGCGCCAGGGCGATGATTTCCTCCTCGCTCGGCCCGCTCTTGTCCTTGCGGGGCGTCAGCACCTTGGCCAGCGCCTCGCCGAAGCGCACGAAGGGCCAGGATACGTAAACCAGCGCCTGGATCGGCCAGGCCAGCAACGGCGCGAGTTTGCGGCTGTAGCCGACGCCCAGCGACTTGGGGACGATCTCGGCGAACAACAGCACGACCAGGGTCAGCACGGCGGAAAACGGCAGGACGTAATCCGGGCTGAACGCGGCGCCGACCAGCGCGCCGGCGATCGCCGCGCCCATCGTGTTGGCGAAGGTGTTCAAAAACAGGATCGCCGTGATCGGCTGCTCGATGCGGTCGCGCAGATGCGCCAGGCGCATGCCGGACGACAAGCCCTGCGCGCGCAGGGCTTCGACGCGCGCCGACGGCACGGCATACAGCGCGGCTTCACTCAGCGAACAAAAGAAAGACAAGGCCAGCATCAGCAACACGACGGCCACGATCGTCAGCATCATCGACTCCGGGTTAGGGGAACGGTTGCCTTTTTCGGTTATACACGCAACGCGGCGGTAAAAAAAAGGTCGCCCGCGACAGGCGGCCTTGTTTTGCTCATTGAACGAGCGGGCTAACGTTTCGTTTTCGGAAATTGAATCTTCGCCAACAGATCGTTATCCCAGGTCAAGGTGAGATGATCCCGGCGCGGGAATTTATCGAACGTATATGCGGCCAGCAACGGCAACGCGACGCTGGGTTCGACCCAGGCCATGGCAAAACGCGCCCGGCGGTCGACTTTCCCCCAGCTTTGCGCCTCGTCCAGGGTGGAGGACGACAGGCCGCCGTCGGCGGTGACCGCCGTGGTCACTTGCAGCGCATAGTCGTGACCGCGCTCCTGATTGAAGATGTAGCCCATGACCACCGCGTCGTTGATGTAATTCTTCGGCACGCCGCCGGCCACATAGATCGCCGCGGTTTTCCGCGATTTAACGACCAACTGGGTCAGTTCGTAATTGTCCTGAATCGAATCGATACGCACCGGTTCCTGCCCGGCCTTGCGCATGCGGTGCCGGTGTTCGGTCAGACCGATGCCGATCGAACTGTCGTTGAGCGCCGGGGCAAACATCGGCACGCCGTATCGATGGCAGGTGCGCACGATGGAATTTTCGTCGGTCAGCACCGAGCCGATGAAATCGAGAAACTGACGGCTCGAATAGTTGCCGCGCGGCAGGCGGTCGGTCTGCTTGCTGATCCAGATGTCGGTGTTCCAGAACTTTTCCTCGTCGACGTAGGTGTCGTAGATGCGATCGATGAACAGATCGCGCAGTTCGACGTCGTCGGCGTTGGGCGAACCTTTGAAGTGCGCGAAGCCGCGCGCCTGGTAGATGTCTTGGTATAAAATCGCGCCGGTCGACACGACGGCGTCGACGTACCCGCCGGCGATCAACTCGCGAAGGACGTTGCGCAAGCCCGCGGCGATCAACGGACCGGCCAGCCCCAGCAGCACGGTGGGACGTTTTTTATCGGAGTAAATGCCGTCGAGCACTTCGGCGCAGCGCCCGATGTTGCGCGCCTGAATCGACATGCATTTCATGGCCTCGACCAACGAAGAAACTTTCATCCCCTTTTCCGGGATCAACGAGCGGATCTTCGTCTTGAGGATCTGCTGTTTTCTCGATCGCCCCTTCGCGGCGATCGTCGGCTTGTAGGTCACGTCTTGATCGCGTTTCCCGGACATTCTTCCGTCCCCCTTGTTGGCTCGCCTCCGACAAAAAGGGCGTCCTTATGACGCCCTCAGGTGCGGCTGTCTTTATACGTTAAAAACAATCGGGCGCGCAATCGGTATAGGCCAGCCAGCATCCGCGTTGGCAGGCGTAGTCGGCCAGGCCGTCGCAACCGGCGGCGCACAGGTCATACCCGGCGTAGCATTCCGACAGGCAATAGCCGTCCCAGTTGCACTCGCCCTCGACGCAGTTGAAGTAGTTGCCGTCGCAGGCGGCGATGCATTCGGCGTTGTTCCCGCACACTTCCAGGCAGGAAAAGTACTCGCCGGTGCAACCGCCGGCCTCGTTGAGGCAGAAGATGAAGCCGTTGTAAGCCTGCGCCAGCTCCTGCAGGTTCGACGCGTCGATCAGTTCGACGTTGAACGTGCCGAAGCACAGTTCCTCGGTGTTGCACGCCGGATCGACCGTGTCGTCGTCATCGTCGTCATCGTCGTCATCGTCGTCGACGCCCG
>DAINPV010000267.1:0-5867 GCA_036743315.1 bacterium
AAGTGATCGACGGGGAATCGTTCCGCTTCTTCAGTTGGCATATCGCGGTCGGCCTGGGCTACCAGTGGTTTTTCGGGGCCGATGATCGCACCAATCTCTTTTTAATGAGCCACTTGGGCGGCGGCCGGTACCGCATCAGCATCGAATATGCGGACGAGGATTACACCTCCGACCCGCTGCGGTCCTGGTATGTGGACCTGTCGGTCGGCTCGACCCACCGCTTCGCCAACAACTTCGTGCTGGGCGGCTCGCTGGATCTGGGCGTCATGGGCTTTGCCGGCGAAGCGGGCGGCGACGATTTCTTGGACGTCGAGGTCAACGGCGGCTTCAACACCATCCGCCTCAACTTTTTGACCGGCTACGCGTTCTATTGATCGGCCGATCGTCTTTGCCGAATCACGAGCCGCATCCGTCGTCGTCGTCATCGTCCAGCGCATCGTCATCGGTCATCGATTCATCGTCGTCGCCGGCATCGTCATCCGCCGCGTCGTCATCCGCCGCATCGTCGTCCGCCGCGTCGTCGTCGATTATATCGTCATCGATGAAATCGTCGTCGGCACTATCATCGTCGTCATCGGCCAGGGGCGGCAGGCACTCGAGATGCAATTCCAAATCCTGGCGGATCTTGGGCGTATTGACCAGCGCCAGCAGGATATCGGGCAGCCGCCAGATTTCCTTGTCGCCGATCACCGCCACGTAGTCGCCGCCGATTTGCGCCGGATCCCAATACACAATGTAGTAGGTGCCCGGCTGTTCGACGACCTGTTTGAATTGCGGCCCCTCGTAATAGAACTTACCGCCGAACGGCTCCCAGAATTTCGGGCGCGGTTCCTCGCCGAGGAGATGGGGCGTGACCAGGGCGCCCCAGCCCGGCGGCAATTCGAAGGGCAGTTCTTCGGTGGGCGCGGGCAGACCTTGGCCGACCAACGCGAACCACGGCGCCAGCGACTCATACCCGCGACAGGCCGGCACGATAACCTCCAAATACACGCCGGTCGGTTCCTCGATCGTGAACTCGTAAACATCCACATCCGTTGACGGCAGGATGCCGTCCGTGGTCAGCCAGGCATAAGCGGCAATGGATTGCTCGATCTTGTAGGGAATGACAAAGCGGTTGGTCGGGGAGAAATCCTCGGTTTCGAAATAAGGAACATGTCCCCAAGCCGTGCCGGCCCAAGCGAACACAAACAGAAAAACCATTGGCAGAAGTTTATTTTTTTTCATTAAACGGCTCCTTTTTTTTCTGTGGTTTTCCTTTTAATATAATTCTTTTTTTCCCGCCGTCCTGTCAGCGGTATTTTAAAAAAACATTTCGTTTCGATTGACGAAACGCCTATTCGTGGATATCGACTTAACTGATAATTCCGAGGAGAAAACAAATGAAGCGTATAAAATATGTCAGTCGATTCGCTGAGCCCATGGTCGGGAAAGAAATTGCCGCTCTCGCCTCTCGCGCGGAGAAAAAGAATGAAAAACTGGGTGTTACCGGCATATTGATGACTTCCGGCGGCATGTTTTTCCAGGTCATCGAAGGGCCGGCCGAACATATCGACGACTTGTATCGATCGATTCTAAGCGATCCGCGCCATGTCGACGTCTTGCTGCTGGGCGTGGAAGACAACATCACGGAGCGCCTGTTTCCCGATTGGGGCATGAAAAAAATCGATCTCGACGAGAAATCCGAAATCCGGTTGGAACCGCTCAAAGCGATTTTGCGTTCGATTATCGCCCAGGAGAAAGTCTTACAGGATCTGGCCAATACGCTCGAACGAGCCATTTGGCATGAGACGGTCGACGCCGGGTGATCGACTCCCGACGGACTCCGTGCGGCGCTCCCCATCCGATTGAAGCCGCACAGTTCATCATCGGCTTGTCTCGGCCTTGGTGGAAACGATCGCCCGGTTGAAGTTTTTGCGTTTTGCCGGCCATGAACGAGCGTTCGCGTCAAATGAAATGGAAAAATCCGTCCGTATTTTAATGGTGGGAAAAAATGCTCAAACGCCTGACATTGCTCCTGCTGCTTTGGCTGCTGCCCAGACCGGTTGGGGCCGGAGTGGAACATCTATACTTGATGTACGGCGTTTTCCCGACCGATATCGCCCTGGCCGGAGCGGTCGCCGCCTCGCCCGCCGCCGCCGGCGCCGCCTATCTTAATCCCGCCGCCTTGGCCGATCTCGAGTTCAACTCCCTGGCGGCAGGTTATCTGTTCGCCCAACCGCAATTGCGCGGCGGCCCGGCCGACAGGCAGAAGGAATTCAACCACGCCAACAACATCGTCACCATAGGTTTGGACATGCCGCTCGGTCAATTGTTGGCGAATGCCTACCCGGTGGGCATGGGCGTGACGCTTTCGGTGGACGACGGCTTCAGTACGATCGTCGCCTTCGATAATGTGGAACATGAAAACGGTCAATTTCTGCGCTACGGCAAGCGTTCCTTTTCCTTCGCCCATGGATTGGGCGCGCAAGTGGTGGACGGCTTGAATCTGGGGATCGGTTATCTGCTGGGATACACGGCCCGCGTCACCATTGTGCAGGATATCGAAATCCTCGGCAGCACCGAAAACGAACAAATTTCCCTGCTCGGCCGCTTGGCGTTTTTTCCGCTCGCCGGGCTGCAGTGGCAAGCCGATTCGTTTCACCTTGGATTGGTTTATCGCGCCGAGATGCTGGCCCGCGTCGATCCGGTTTCCGGCGACACCACCCCTAAGATTGCCGGCACGCCGGTGAAAGCCTATCCGACCGAAATGAAGTTTCTCGACGGTTACACGCCGCATCAGTTTGTGGCGGGAGTCGAGTTGTTTCCCCAGGGGACATGGACATTGAATGTCCAGGGCGAAGCCTTGTTGTGGAGTCGATTCAACCGGCAGTTGTACACCAGCAGCGCCACCGCCGACGATCTCGCATTGCAGGCGCGCGACATTTTCATTCCCCGCGCCGGGTTGCGCTGGCGACCGGATCCCGCGTGGGAAGTGCGCGGCGGCTACGCCTACGAACCGTCGCCTTTCGAAAACCTGGGCGGCAACAACCATCTGGCGCTCGACAGCGACCGCCACCGCTTCGGCTTGGGCGCAGGATATACGCATCGTTTCTCCTGGCTTAAAGCGCCGTTGACGATCGACGCGGCGTTGCTGGTCATGCCCCTGGAACATCGCGAGGAGCGCATCGCCGACGATCGCCCCGTCCGCGCCGAGGGAATCGTGGCGGGAGGCACGGCCGGTGTCACGTTCCGCTATTGACCGTCGAATCGGTCGGTTTTTATGATTGTAGTGGAAGAGAGAGGGGAGCTTTTGTCGCTAAAAAAAATAATCCTCGTTCTTTGGCTCGGGTTGGCGTTGCCTGGCGTAACTATCTCCGTCGCGGCAGAGAATGAAATTCAAACCTATCGCCTGGAAATCGCCATCGACGCCCCGCCGGAGTTTGTGTACCCCTACCTGATCGAGGAAGACCGCATCAGCCGCTGGCAGAAGGACGACAGCGTGACGGTCACCTTCCCGCGGGGGATCGAGCCGCGCGTGGGCAAGCAGATAAAAATTGAAATGGACGTCATTTCGCACCCGATGATGCTGCTGGAGATCGTCCGCCTCGAGCCCGGTCGCCTGGTGTTGACCGAGTTCGTCGACGGCGTACTGGCCGGCGAATTCGCTTACCTCCTGCAACCGCAGCCGGACGGCTCGACCGTCTTCATACACGAAATGCGTATCAAACCGGTGGGGATGGTGGTCACCGTCGTCTGGGAAGTCTACGGCAAACAAATGCACCGTAAGAAAATGTGGACCTTCATGCAGGAAATCAAACGGATCGTCGAGGAAGATCGGCGGAAAAACAAACCGGAGACGACCGCGTCTCCCCAATAACGACAAAACGGAACGTGTTAACCGGCAAACGAAAATCAAATCGCGCAGTTTTCTTTCTCGGTCTGCTGATCGGGATGATTTGCCTGTCGGCGACGTTGGCGATGGCGGATTTAGCCCTGATCGAATACGAAGGAAAGGAGTGTCCCGTGAGCGACCTCAACACCATCACCATCCAGGCCCCACCCGACTTTGTTTATCCGTACATTTCCGACGGCGATAAAATCTCACTCTGGTCGCACGACGATCGTTTGCTCATCGAATTCCCCCGCGGCACGCAAGCGCGGATCGGAATGCAAATCCGCTTTACGATCACCGTGCCCACCGACCCCTGGTGGTTGGTGGAAATCACCGAATTGGAAACGGGACAGGTTCTGCGCACCCAGATCGTCGACGGCATCTTTCGCGGCAAAATCGAATTTTTTACCTCGCCCGACGCCGAGGGGCACACCGTCCTTGAACATCGCGCCTTGATCGTCCCGCAAGGAAAATTCATGCAATTCGCCTGGAAAACCATCGGCGCGAAAATTCATGCCGATAAAATGGACGAGATTCTGCAACGTATCAAAACATTGGTGGAAAAGGATTGGGCACAAAAAAAGAAAAGGAAGTAATCATGGACACCTATCGTCCACAACTGTTCTGGCAGCCGGGATCGGCTTCGTTGCCCCGACTGGAAAAGCCGAAACGTGTCGCGGTGATCGGCGGCGGCTTGGCCGGCGTGGCCGCGGCGATCATCCTCGCCGAACGCGGCGCCCAGGTGACGTTGCTGGAGCGGGAACATTATCTTGGCGGTCGCGTCGGCGCTTGGACCGACCATCTCGACGGCGAGCCTTTTGAAATGGAGCGAGGCTTCCATGCGTTTTTCCGCCAGTATTACAATCTACGCCGTTTGTTGCGCCGGATCGATCCGCCATTGCGTCTGCTCATGCCGTTGCAGGATTACCCGATTTACGGCCCCAACGGATCGGTGGAATCGTTCCAAAAGCTGCCCCGGCGCGCACCCTGGAACGTTGCGACGCTGGTAATGCGCACACCCCATTTGACCTTTCGCGATCTGCTGCGCACCAACGTCAAAGCGGCGATGGAAATGCTGCGCTACGATCCGACCGTCACGTATGCCGCTTTCGACCATCTGACCGCGCGCGAATACCTTGATTCGCTCAACTTCCCGCCCCAAGCCCGGCGCATGCTGTTCGATGTCTTTTCCCATTCCTTTTTCAATCCCGAAGACAAAATGTCGGCCGGCGAATTGTTGATGATGTTCCACTTCTATTTCCTGGGGAATCCCGAAGGGCTGATCTTCGACGTTTTGCAGGAACCGTTTTCCGATTCGCTGTGGCGGCCCTTTGCCCGCTACCTCGCCGGCTTGGGCGCTCGCCTTAGCCTGAACGCTGCGGCCGAAAAAATCGAAAAGCATGAAAACGGCTGGCGAGTGATCGTGAAAAACGCCGAACCGGTCGATGCCGACGGAGTCGTGCTGGCCGTGACCGTGCCGGCGCTGCAGACGATCGTACGGGATTCTCCCGACCTCGCCGACGAAGCCTGGCGCGCGGCCGTGGCCGGGCTCTCGTTGACCCTGCCCTTCGCCGTCTGGCGCATCTGGTTCGACCAACCGGTCAATCCCGATCGATCCCCCTTCGTCGGCACGGCCGGGTTGGGCATGATCGACAACATTTCCGTGTACGAATTGTTTGAGGGCGAAAGCCGCCGGTGGGCGTTGCGCCATGGCGGTTCGGCGATCGAAATCCATGCCTATGCCGTACCGGAGGATAAAACAGAGGAGGAAATCAAACGATTTTTCCTCGACCGTCTGCGCGAGCTATACCCGGAAACAGGCAAGATGCCGATCCGCGCCGAGCGATTCCTCTGGCGGCAGGATTGTCCGGCCTTTGCGCCCGGCGGATTCGCCTCGCGGCCGACGGTGGCCACGCCATTGCCGGGCATCGCCCTGGCCGGCGATTTCGTTCAAGCCCCCATGCCTTCGGCATTGATGGAAAAAGCGGCGACCACC
>DAINPV010000268.1:0-5859 GCA_036743315.1 bacterium
CATCTGGTTCCTCAAGAGTATGTCCAGCAACGCGCCGATCCGGCTGGGCAAACTCTTGAGGAACCAGATGTGCGCCACCGGCGTGGCCAACGAAATGTGACCCATGCGCTCGCGGCGCACCTTGGACTGGATCACTTCGACGCCGCACTTCTCGCAGACGATGCCGCGGTGCTTCATGCGCTTGTACTTGCCGCAATTGCACTCATAGTCCTTCACCGGGCCGAAAATCTTGGCGCAGAACAGGCCGTCGCGTTCCGGCTTGAAGGTGCGGTAGTTGATCGTCTCGGGCTTTTTCACTTCGCCGTAGGACCATTCGCGGATCTTGTCCGGACTGGCCAGGGCGATGCGCATCGCCGTGAAGTTCAACGGGTTCTTCGGTTTTTCGAAAAGGCTGTAAAAATCTCTCACAGCTTTATCCTCCCGCCCGAAGAGATCTTCGGGCCGTTGCGACAATCGAATGGCGCTTACAGTTCTTCCTCGTCCAGGTCCTCAAAGTCTTCCAGGTCTTCCGGTTCCTCGCGTTCCTCTTCCTTGAAGACCGAGTCGGGAATATCCAGGCTGATGCGCTTGGAGAACAACGCCTCTGCCGCATCGCGGGCCCGGGACGTCTCGTCGACCTCTTCCTCTTCCTGCCCTTTCTCCTCGATCAAGTCCACGTCCAGGCACAGGCTCTGTAGTTCTTTGATCAACACCTTGAAACTTTCCGGCAGGCCGGGCTCGAGCGAGCACTCGCCCTTGACGATCGATTCGTACATGCGCGTGCGGCCGGCGACGTCGTCGCTCTTCACGGTCAGGAATTCCTGCAGGCTGAACGCCGCCCCGTAGGCTTCCATCGCCCACACTTCCATTTCGCCGAGGCGCTGGCCGCCGAACTGCGCCTTGCCGCCCAGCGGTTGCTGGGTGACCAGGCTGTACGGGCCGATGGAACGGGCGTGGATCTTGTCGTCGACCAGGTGGTGCAGCTTGAGCATGTACATGATGCCCACCGTCACCGCATGATCCAACGGCAGACCGGTGCGGCCGTCGAACAGCGTCATCTGCCCCGAGGGCGACAGGCCGGCGCGTTCCAACGCCGTCTTGATTTCGTTTTCGGGCGCGCCGTCGAAAACGGGCGTGGCCATGTGCACGCCGGCGGTCAGCGTCCGGCAGAATTCCACCACGTCCTCGTCGCTGGCGTCTTTGATCAGCTTGGTGACCGCGCGGCTGTCTTCGTTTTCCGTGCCGACGATTTCTTGCAGATACTTTCGCAGTTTGGCCGGGTTGTAGTACTTGTTGATGTGTTCGTCGATCTGCTTGCCCAGGTGATGCGCCGCCCAGCCCAGGTGCGTCTCCAGAATCTGGCCGACGTTCATGCGGCTGGGAACGCCCAGGGGATTGAGCACCATTTCGACCGGCGAGCCGTCGGCCATGTAGGGCATGTCCTCTTCGGGCAGAATGCGCGACAGCACGCCCTTGTTGCCGTGACGGCCGGCCATTTTGTCGCCCACCGACAGCTTGCGTTTGATGGCCACGTAAACCTTGACCATCTTGATCACGCCGGGAGCCATTTCGTCGGACTTCTTCAGGCGGCCGATCTTGTTTTCGAACAACGTTTTGACCAGCTCGACCTGCCGCGTGACGTTGGTGACCAGTTCGCGCACGCGCTGTTCCAGCTTGGCGTCGGCCAGCGAGAGGTCGGCGAACTTCTGGAAGTCCAGCACGTCCAGCAGCGCGGTGGTGATCTTCGCGCCTTTTTTGATCAGGACTTCGTTCTCTTCCTCGTCCAGCAGCGCGGCGGTCACGGTGCGGCCGCTCAACAGATCCTTCAGGCTCTTGAGCGCGCTGTCGGTGATGATCTTGATCTCTTCTTCCTGGTCCTTGAGGATCTTGGCGACCATCTCGTCTTCGACCTGCTTGGCGCGCGCGTCTTTTTCCACGCCCTTGCGGCTGAAAACCTTCGCGTCGATCACCGTGCCGACCACGCCGGGGGGCACCGTCAGGCTGGTGTCGCGCACGTCGCCGGCTTTTTCGCCGAAGATGGCGCGCAGCAGCTTTTCTTCCGGGCTGAGCTGCGTTTCGCCTTTCGGCGTGATCTTGCCGACCAGAATGTCGCCCGGCTTCACTTCCGCGCCGATGCGGATGATGCCGGAGTCGTCGAGGTTGCGCAGCATCTCTTCCGAAACGTTCGGGATGTCGCGCGTGATTTCCTCTTTGCCCAGCTTGGTGTCGCGGGCGATGCACTCGAAGACCTCGACGTGAATCGAGGTGAATTTATCGTTTTTGATCAACCGTTCGCTGATCAGGATCGAGTCCTCGTAGTTGTAACCGCCCCACGGCATGAACGCGACGATGACGTTGCGGCCCAGCGCCAGCTCGCCCATGTCGGTGGCCGGACCGTCGGCGATGATCTGGCCGGCGAAGACGCGGTCCCCGATCGAGACGATCGGCTTCTGGTTGATGCACGTGTTCTGGTTCGAACGCTGGAACTTGATCAGGTTGTAGATGTCCACGCCCGCTTCCGTCGGGCTCTTTTCCTCTTCGGCGACCTTGATCACCACCCGGCCGGCGTCGACCGAGTGCACCAGACCGCCGCGGCGCGCGACCACCGCCGCGCCGCTGTCGCGGGCGACGACCGCTTCCATGCCCGTGCCGATCAGCGGGGCGCGCGTCTTGAGCAGCGGCACCGCCTGGCGCTGCATGTTGCTGCCCATCAGCGCGCGGTTGGCGTCGTCGTTCTCCAGGAACGGAATCAGGGACGCGGCGACCGACACGAGCTGCTGCGGCGACACGTCCATGTAATGGACCTGGTCGGCCGACACCAGCGAGAAGTCGCCGGCTTCGCGCGCGGAGATGATCGTCTTGACGAAGCGGTTGCGCTCATCCAGCAGCGCGTTCGCCTGGGCGATGTTGAAATTCTCCTCTTCCAACGCCGACAGGAACACGGCGTCGTCGCTGACCACGCCGCCTTCCACCGGCCGGTAGGGCGTCTCGATGAAGCCCAGGTCGTTGACGCGGGCGAAGGTCGAGAGGCTGGCGATCAGACCGATGTTCGGACCTTCCGGCGTCTCGACCGGGCAGATCCGACCGTAGTGCGTGTTGTGCACGTCGCGCACCTCGAAGCCCGCGCGCTCGCGGGTCAGACCGCCGGGGCCCAACGCGGACAGGCGGCGTTTGTGCGTGACTTCCGACAACGGGTTGGTCTGGTCCATGAACTGCGACAACTGCGAGCTGCCGAAGAACTCCTTGATCACCGCGCTGACCGGCTTGGCGTTGATCAGGTCGTGCGGCATCAGGGTGTCGATTTCCTGCAGGCTCATGCGCTCACGGATCGCCCGCTCCATGCGCACCAGGCCGATGCGGTACTGGTTTTCCACCAGTTCGCCGACCGCGCGCACGCGCCGGTTGCCCAGGTGGTCGATGTCGTCGACTTCACCCCGGCCTTCCTTGAGGTCCAGCAGGTAGAACACGACGGCCAGAATGTCGTCCTTGCTCAACGTCATTTTGTCGACGTCTTCGGTCAGGCCGAGTTTGTGGTTCATCTTGACCCGGCCCACCTTGGACAGATCGTAGCGCTCGGCGTTGAAGAACAGGTTGTTGAACAACTGTTCGGCGGTTTCCTTGGTCGGCGGATCGCCCGGCCGCAACCGCTTGTAGATTTCGATCATCGCTTCTTCCTGGCCGGACACCTTGTCCTGCGCCAGGGTTTCGCGCAACGACTGGCTGATGGTCATCGTCTCGGTGCGCAGAATGTTGAAGACCTTGACCCCGGCCTCCAGCAACTTTTCGAGGTTTTCCTCTTCGATTTTCTCGGACGGTTCGAGGATGACTTCGCCGGTTTGCGTGTTGATCACGTATTCGCCGGCGTATTTGCCGATGACGTCCTGCTTGGCCAGGCGGAATTGCTTCATCTTCGCGTCGCGCATTTTACGCAGGTGCTTGCCTTCGATCCGCGAGCCGCGGCGGGCGATCACCCGGCCTTCGGGATCTTTCAGATCGATGGTCAGCACCTGGTCGCGCAACCAGCGCGGATCGGTTTTGAAGTCGGCGAATTCGCCGTCGATCGTCACCTGGATTTTTTCGAAGTGCTTGTCGTAATACAGGTTCAGGATTTCATCGTCGGAGTAGCCCAGGGCTTTGAGCAGGACGGTGGCCGGCAGCTTGCGGCGCCGATCGATGCGCACATGCAAAATGTCCTTGGTGTCGAATTCGAAATCGATCCAGGATCCGCGGTAAGGGATGATGCGGGCGTTGTACAGCAACTTGCCCGAGCTGTGCGTTTTGCCCTTGTCGTGGTCGAAAAACACGCCGGGGCTGCGGTGAAGCTGGCTGACGATGACCCGCTCGGTCCCGTTGATGATGAACGTGCCGTTCTCGGTCATCAGCGGAATTTCACCGAAATACACTTCCTGCTCTTTGACGTCGCGAATCGATTTCGCGCCGCTTTTCTCATCGACGTCCCATACGACCAGCCGAATCACGACCTTGAACGGCGCGGCGAAATTCAGCCCGCGCTGCTTGCATTCCTCAACGTCGTATTTCGGCTCCTCGAGGCTGTAATTGACGAATTCGAGCGAGCTCATGTTGTTGTAGTCGTGAATCGGGAACACGCTCTTGAACACGCCCTGCAAACCGATATCCTCGCGCTGGTCCGACGGCGTCTGCGACTGCAGAAAACGCTCGTAGGATTTCTTCTGGATATCGATCAAGTTCGGGATATCGATGATTTTTTTAATTTTCGCGTAGGATTTGCGGAACCGTTTCATTTCGCCGAGGGATGTATGCATCCGAGGGTCTCCTTTACGATAGTCCGAGATCCCTAAGTCCTGGGCCACCCGGGTCGTCCGGCCGGGCCATACCGGACAAAAACCCCTAGCCAAAAACCGCGAGAGGGGGAGTGGCCCTTACTCCCCCTGTCGCAGAACATTAACAGACTGTCGTAACTATTTGATTTCCACTTTCGCGCCGGCTTCTTCGAGCTGCTTCTTGACCGATTCGGCTTCGTCCTTGGGCACGCCTTCTTTGACCGGCTTGGGCAGCGCGTCGACCAACTCTTTGGCTTCCTTCAGGCCCAGGTCGCTGCGGATGCCGCGGACGACTTTGATGACCTGAATTTTCTGCGCGCCGGCATCGACCAGAATGACGTCGAATTCGGTCTTCTCTTCGGCGGCTTCACCCGCGGCGGCGCCGGCGGCGGGCATCGCGCCCATCATCACCGGGGCGGCGGCGGAGACGCCGAACTTGGTTTCGATCATTTTCACCAGCTCGGACAGTTCGAGCACGGACATGTTCGCGATAGCTTCCAGAATTTGTTCTTTGGTAATTTCGGCCATGGTCATTACTCCTTCGTATCGTAAGGTATTGGAATTACTTAAATTACGCTGCTTCTTTTTGCCGCTGATCCCGCAGAGCGGATAGAGCCGTCACCAAGCCGCGCGGAATGGCCGCCAGGGCGCTGGCGCAATTGCGGATCGGCGCGTTGAGCACGCCGGCCAGCATCGCCTGGAGTTCCGTCTTGCTTGGCATCTTCGCCAGTTGCTCGATTTGCCCCTTGTTGATCACGCTGCCGTTGAACACGCCGCCTTTGATTTCCAACTTCGGCATGGTCTTGAGCGAGTCGATCAACACTTTGGTCGGCGAAACCGGATCTTCGTACGCGAACAGATACGCGTTGGTGCCCACCATCTGCTCTTCCGCTTTGAGCAGGTCGGTGCCGGCGAACGCGCGCCGCGCCAAGGTGTTCTTTGCGATGATCAAATCGCACTTGGCCGACTTTCTCAGTTCGCTGCGAAGCTTGTTCATCTGGCCGACGCTCATACCGCAGTAGTCGACCAGAATGAGCAACTGGGCTTGGCTCGCCTTCTCGGTCAGCATCTGAACTAT
>DAINPV010000269.1:0-5848 GCA_036743315.1 bacterium
CGTGAAGGCGTAGATGTTGATCTCGTTGGCGTTGCCGAAGGCGTGGTCGCCGCCGCGCTCGACGCGCGCCGCCGCGCCCCGCGCTCCGTTCGCGCGGTCGTAGGCATAGCGGTAATAAATGTAATCGACCTGCCCGTTGAGAATCAGGCTGCGGCCCCAATACTCGTTGCCCAGGTCCATCTCGATGATCTGATGCCGGTGGCCCACGTTGCCGATCAGCGGATCGTGCGGATAATACGGCTGCCAATCCTGCGGCACGTCCTTGGTCATCACCTGCAGTTCGTGGCGGGGGAAGCGGCGCAGCGATTCGCCGAGCCAGTGGATTTCCAACGGCTGATGCATGAAGGTGCGCATGCGCAGTTGTTTGTCGAACTCGTCGAGCACGACCTGCGCCACGGCCTCGTAGACCATCATCGCGCGGTCGATCGGCCGCGAGTTGATCGCGTCCAGCAGCGGGTTGCCGGTCGGTTCCTGATCGGCGCACCACTGGCAGAAGCAGGGGATGTACCACGGTTCGAAATCGGCGCTGCCGAACATCAGCACCACGCCGTCGATTTCCGGGATGCGCGTCAGGGCTTCGCGGTAGGCGTCGCGGCGCTCTTCCCAGATCGGATCAGCGGGATCGAAGCAGAACATGAACGGTACGTCGGTGAACTCGTGCGACCACACCCAGACGGTCAAGCCCAGGCCGTGCGCCTCCTGCGCGATGGATTGCAACAACTCGGCCCGCTCGTCGTCGTTGTTGATCTCGTCGATTTCCATGATCAGGTCGTGCGAAAGGTGGACGTTGTCGATGCCGAGATCGCCGGCGCGCGCGAGCACGTCGCTGACGTGGACCCGGTTGTTGTCCATTAAAATCCAGCCGTAGGTCGCCGGACCCGGATCGAAGGTGTCGTCGTCGAGCGTGTCGTCGTCGCCGGTGTCGTCATCGAGCGTGTCGTCATCGAGCGTGTCGTCGTCGCCGGTGTCGTCATCGAGCGTGTCGTCGTCATCGGCGTCGTCGTCCGAGGATGCGTCGTTGTCATCATCGTCGCCCTGGCCGCAAGCGCTCAGCGACAAACAACCAAGGGCAAGGGTAAGGACGAGAAGAATGGACCAAATCCGTTGCATGGTTCGGCGTCCCTTCGTTTGACGGGTAAGCGGCATCGCTTCATTAAAGCAGAGCGAAGAAAAAATTGCATCCGGGAATCCCGCGTACGGCAATGAAGATATTACTAGAAAATTGTCCGGCGGCGGTGACCGGCAAGGGCGGGAACGGCCGATCCCTGGCGGGGCAAGGAAAATCCTCATGTTTCCCGACATCGTCGCCGAAAATAACCATACTTGACGCGAAACGAAAAAAGCGGGAGATTGTCTTGACGAATCCAGTGGTTTGTGTCTAACTGAGCCCCGGAAATGCACGGAGGTTTTTTACCGGTTTTTCAAATTATTATTAGAGCCGGAGGCAAAGCAAGGAGTATGATCGATGGATCATGTAGGCGTTTTCGACAGGCTCGAGGAAATAAAAAAATCATATCCGGATAAATTCATTCCGGAAGAACGGATCTTCAGCAAGATCCACCGCGGCGCGGGCATCTTCATCGGGACAGCCTGCGGCGAACCGCAATGCCTGGTCAAATTGCTGGTCGATTACGTCAAATCCAATCCGAAAGCGTTGTTCGACACCGAAATCTTTCACGTGTGGACGATGGGCGTGGCGCCCTACGCCGACATCCGTTTCAAGTCCAACTTCCGGCATAACTCCTTTTTCATCGGCGACAACACGCGCGACGCGATCAACACGGGCATGGCCGATTACACGCCGATCTTCCTGTCCGACGTGCCCGATCTGTTCCGCAAACGCATGGTGGAAATCGACGTGGCGCTCATTCAGGTGTCGCCGCCGGACGTGCACGGCTTCATGAGCCTGGGCATCAGCGTGGACATCGTCAAAGCGGCGGTGGAAGCGGCGTCGCTGGTCATCGCGCAGGTCAATTCCTACATGCCGCGCACGCACGGCGACGGCTTCATTCACATTCGCGACATCGACTACATCATTCCCTGCGAAGAGCCGCTGTTGGAGTTCAACTCCAAACCGCCCAGCGAGGAGGTCAACAAGATCGGCCAATACGTGGCGCGGCTGATCGACGACGGCGACACGATCCAAGTGGGCTACGGCAGCACGCCCAACGCGATCATGAAGAACCTCAAGGAGAAAAAGCACCTGGGCGTGCACACCGAGCTGATCGGCGACGGGATCGTCGATTTGATGAAGCTCGGCGTTATCGACAACTCGCACAAGGCGATCAACCGCGGCAAGGCGGTCTGCGCGTTTTCGATGGGCCACCAGGATACCTATGCATTTCTGCATGACAATCCGGCGATCGAGTTCCGCTCGATCGATTACACCAACGACCCGACAATCATCGCGCAGCACGACAACATGGTGGCGATCAACAGCGCGCTGGAAATCGACCTGACCGGGCAGGCGACGGCCACGTCGATCGGCCATCGCTTCTTTTCCGGCATCGGCGGGCAGGCCGATTTCATGCGCGGCGCGGTGATGGCCAAGAGCGGCATTTCGATTCTGGCGATGCAGTCGACCGCGGCCAAGGGCGAAGTCTCGCGCATCGTGCCGAACCTGGCGCAGGGGTCGGGCGTGACCCTGGTGAGCGGCGACGTGCATTACGTGGTCACCGAATACGGCATCGCCTACCTGCACGGTAAAAACATCCGCGAGCGGGCGATGGAGCTGATCTCCATCGCGCATCCGAAGTTCCGCCCGTGGCTGATTCAGGAAGCGAAGAAGTACAACCTGATCTACAAAGACCAGGCGTTCATCCCCGGCAAGCGCGGGGAATACCCGGCCGACCTCGAGCAATACCGTACGACGAAAAAAAATTATGAGTGTTTCTTCCGGCCGGTGGATATCGACGACGAACCGCGACTCAAGGATTTCTTCTACAGCCTGTCGGACAAAAGCCTGTACCGGCGCTTCATTTCGGCGCGCAAGGACATCCCGCACGAGCGGCTGCAGGAGTTCGTGGTCATCGACTGGACCAAGGAAGTGGTCATCCTGGCCACGCAGAGGGTCAACGACAAGGAAGTGGTCATGGGCATCGGCCAGTTCGGGATCAACCCGGGCACGCACACGGCCGAGGTGTCCTTCGTCGTGCGCGACGATTATCAGAACAAGGGCATCGGCACCGAGTTGTTGCAGTACCTGACCTTCCTGGCCAAGAAACGCGGTCTGCTCGGCTTTACCGCCGAAGTGCTGGTCGATAACAAACCCATGCTTCGCGTGTTCGAGAAGATGGGGTTCGATATGGATAAAAATATCAGCGAGGGAGTGTACGAACTAAGAATGAAGTTCAGGACGGCAAAATGAGTGAGCACAGCAACATCCAATTCTTGTTCGAACCGCGATCGGTAGCGATCATCGGAGCCTCGGCCGCCGAGGATAAGATCGGTTACAAGATCCAGCGCAATATTATGGAAGGCGGCTATCGCGGGGCGATTTATCCGATCAATCCCAAAGGCGGCGACATTCTCGGCGTGCCCTCGTATCCTTCGATTCTGGACGTCGAAGGCGACATCGATCTGGCCACGATCGTCATCCCGGCGAAGTTCGTGGTGCGCGCGGTCGAAGAATGCGCCCAAAAGAAAGTGAAGTTTCTTTCCATCATCACCTCCGGTTTTTCGGAGGTCGGCAATTGGGCCGAAGAACGCCGGATCGTCGAGATCGCGCGCGCCAACGGCATGCGCGTGCTGGGGCCGAACATCTTCGGCATCTACTCGGCGGTGACGTCGCTGAACGCGACCTTCGGCCCCGCGGACATCAAGCGGGGCGGCGTGGCGATCATCACGCAAAGCGGCGCGCTGGGCATCGCGATGATCGGCAAGACGAAGATCGAGCACATCGGCCTGTCGGCGATCGTGTCGGTCGGCAACAAATCGGACCTCGACGAGGCCGACCTGCTGCAGTACCTGATTGATGACGAGGCGACCAAGGTCATTCTGATGTATATCGAGGGCGTCAAGAACGGTCAACGGCTGGTCGAGGCGCTCAAGCGGGTGACCAAAAAGAAGCCGGTGATCGCGATCAAGTCGGGCCGTTCCAAGCGCGGCGCGATGGCCGCGGCGTCGCACACCGGTTCGCTGGCCGGGGCCGACGAAATCTTCGACGCGGTGATGAAGCAGTGCGGCGTCGCCCGCGCCGAGACGATCGAGGAAGCGCTCAACTGGTGCAAGTTCCTCTCCACGTCGCCGGCGCCCAAGGGCGAAAACGCGGTGATCATCACCAACGGCGGCGGCATCGGCGTGCTGGCCGCCGACGCCTGCGAGAAGTACGGCGTCAACCTGGCCGACGATCCGGAGACGATGAAGGAAATCTTCGACGAGGTCACCCCGGATTTCGGCTCGATCAAAAATCCGGTCGACATCACCGGCCAGGCGATGGCGCAGGATTACGAAATCTGCCTGGAAGCGGCTTTCCGGCACCCGGCGGTCGATTCGATCATCTGCCTGGGCTGCGAAACGGCCGTGCTCGACGTCGAGCGGCTGACCGAAAGCTTGGAAAAAGTGCATCGCGAACACGGCGCGACCAAGCCGGCAGTGCTCAGTTTCTTCGGCGGGCAGGATACGGAAAACTCGATCGTGCATCTGCGCAACCGGAACGTGCCGATCTTCCTGGACGTTTACGACGCGGTGTCCTGCCTCGGGGCCGGCTATCGCAACTATCGCAACCTCAAGGAGGCGCAGTCGAGGGTCGAGGACGTGTTCGATCCGCGCGTGGTGGACATCGAACGCATCAAGAGCGTGATCGCCAAGGTCCGGGCGGCGGGCCGCACCTTCCTGTTGGCGCCCGAGGCGCAGGAAGTGATGGTCGCGGCCAGGATGCCCATGCCGCAGAGCAAACTGGCGCGCAACCTCGACGAGGCCGTGCAGTTCGCCGAGGCGATCGGCTACCCGGTCGTGATGAAGATCGTCTCCAAGGACATCATCCACAAGAGCGACGCGGGCGGCGTGGCGCTGGATTTGTTGAACAAGGGCGAAGTAATGGACGCCTACGAGGCGATCATGCACAACGCGCGCGCCTACGATCCGGCGGCGGTGATCGACGGCGTCGAGGTGGTCGAGATGGTCAAGTCCGGCACCGAAACGATTATCGGCGCGCGCCGCGACGAATCGTTCGGCCCGGTGGTCATGTTCGGCCTGGGCGGCATCTACGTCGAGGTGATGAAGGACATCGCCTTCCGCGCGCTGCCGCTCAACCGCGCCGAGGCAATGGAGATGATCAAGGACATCCGCTCCTATCCGCTGCTGTTGGGCGTGCGCGGCGAAGCGCGCAAGGATATCGAGGGCGTGATCGAATGTATTTTGAAAGTCGGGACGATTCTACAGTACTGCGAAGACATCACCGATATTGAGGTCAACCCGCTGGTGGCCTATGATCAAGGCGATGGGGTGAGGGCAGTGGATGTTAGAATCCTTTTATCGAAGAGTGCGAAAGGGGACCATCATGGATAAGTTTGTTATCGCATCCACGAGAAAAAACGCCGGCAAGACAAGCATCATTATTGGTCTCACCGAAGTGTTGCAAAAAAAGTGCGGTTACCTCAAGCCGATCGGCGACCGTCTGTTGTATCGCAAGAAGCGGCTGTGGGATTACGACTCGGAACTGCTCACCCACACGCTGGGCATCAACGAGAAACCGGAAGACATTTCCATCGGTTTCGAGCATGCCAAGCTGCGCTATATGTACGATGAGGCCGGCATCCGCGAAAAGCTGCGGGAACAGGCTGCGCTGGTCGCCGCCGACAAGGACGTGCTGTTCATCGAAGCCGGCAGCGGGTTGAATTTCGCCTCC
>DAINPV010000270.1:0-5818 GCA_036743315.1 bacterium
GGAAAACCACGGACCGTCGCGCTCCGGGTCGTGGTTTTCCTTGATGACCTGGAGGCGCTTGGCCAGACCTTTTTTCGACAAGTCTTCGAAGTGCTCGGCCAGGTCTTGCCCCGCCGGCGCCTCGTAGCGCGGGTAGATCAACTCGCCGAAGGTCATTTTAAAATTGCAGCGCTCGGCGACCTCGAGGGTGCGCGTCAACGCTTCGGGCATATCGGCAAAAACGTCGGCCATTTCCTGCTTGGTGCGGAAGTAAATCTGGTCGGTGTTGAACTTGAACCGCGTTTCGTCCTTGATCGTCTTGCCGGTCTGAATGCACAACAACAACTCATGGCTGCGCGCGTGATCGGCGTTCAGGTAATGGCAGTCGTTGGTGGCGACGACGGGCAACGCGAGTTTTTTCGCCACCTGCAACAAACCGGCGTTGACCCGCTCTTGCTCCTCCAGGCCGTTGCGCTGAATTTCAAGATAGAAACGGTCCTTGAACAATTGCCGGTACCAGTCGGCGGCCTCCACCGCGCGCTCGAGCCCCTGCTCGCGAAACGCGCGCGGCACTTCGCCCTGCAGACAGGCCGACAACGCGATCAAGCCGGCATGATGTTGGGCGAGAATCGCCTTGTCGCAGCGCGGCCGGCCGAAGATGCCCGGCGTCTTGCCCTCGACGTGCGCGGCGGTGACGATCTTGACCAGGTTGCGGTAGCCCTCTTCGTTCTCGCACAGCAGCACGAGGTGATAGGGGCGCGGCTGGTTGTTGGCTTTGTCGAAGCGATCCTGGTGCGCGACGTATACCTCGCAGCCGATCAGCGGCTTGATGCCCGCCGCCTTGGCTTGCTGCGTGAATTGCACGACGCCGTGCATGTTGCCGTGATCGGTGATGGCCACGGCGGACATGCCGTCGTCCTGCGCCTTGGCGAACAGGTCGGGCAATTTGATCGCGCCGTCCAGCAGTGAAAATTGCGTGTGAACGTGCAGATGAACGAAATCGATAGCGGACATTTTATTCCCACTCGATCGTACTGGGCGGCTTGGACGATACATCGTACACGACGCGGTTGATTCCCTTGACTTCATTGATGATGCGGTTGCTGGCGCGGCCGAGCACTTCGTAAGGCAGGTTGACCCAATCGGCGGTCATGCCGTCCACGCTGTGCACGGCGCGCAGGGCGCAGACGTTTTCGTAAGTGCGTTCGTCGCCCATCACGCCCACGCTCTTGATCGGCAGCAGCACGGCCAGCGCCTGCCAGATATGGTCGTTCAGACCGGCGCTGCGGATCTCCTGAAGGAAGATCGCGTCGGCCTGCTGTAAAATGCGCACGCGCTCGGCGTTCACTTCGCCGATGATGCGCACGGCCAGGCCCGGCCCCGGGAACGGATGGCGGCCGACGATTTCCGGCGACAAACCCAGTTCGCGCCCGACCTCGCGGACCTCATCCTTGAACAGTTCGCGCAGCGGTTCGATCAATTCGAGGTCGAACTTTTCCGGCAGACCGCCGACGTTGTGGTGGCTTTTGATCGTCGCGGACGGACCCTTGAAGCTTACCGACTCGATCACGTCGGGATACAGCGTACCCTGCGCCAAAAAGCGCGCGTCCTTGATTTTCGCCGCTTCCTCTTCGAAGACATAGATGAATTCGTTGCCGATGATCTTGCGTTTGACTTCCGGCTCCTCGACGCCCTTGAGCTTGCCGAGGAAACGCGCGCCGGCGTCGACGAACACCAAGTTGATGCCGAAGTGCTTGGCGAACACGTGCCGCACCGATTGCGCCTCACCCTGTCGCAGCACGCCGTTGTCGACGAAGATGCAGGTCAGGCGATCGCCCACCGCGCGATGGAGCAGCAGTGCGACGACCGACGAATCCACCCCGCCCGACAGGCCGAGGATCACCCGCCGGTCGCCGATGCGCTCGCGCAGCGCATGCACGGAATTGTCGATGAAGTTGGCCATCGTCCAGGTCGGCCGACAATGGCAGATGTCGTAAACGAAATTGGCCAGCATTTCGCGTCCGCGCGGCGTGTGGTGCACCTCGGGGTGGAACTGCACGCCGAAAAAACGCTTCGCGCGGTCGGCGATGGCGGCGTAGGGCGCGTTGTCGGAAACGGCGATGGGCGCGTAGCCGGCGGGCAGCGATTCGACCCGGTCGCCGTGGCTCATCCAAACGATCATTTCGGTTTCGGTTTTCAGACCGGCAAACAGGTCTTCGTCGTCGCGGATCGACAACACCGTGCGGCCGTACTCGCGTTCGGTCGCCCGGGCGACCTTGCCGCCGCCGTGGTGCACCAGCAACTGCATGCCGTAGCAGATGCCCAGCACGGGTACGCCCAGCTCGTAGACCAGCGGATCGCACACCGGCGCGTCGGCGTCGTAAACGCTCGACGGCCCGCCGGACAGCACGATGCCCTGCGGGGCGAAGGCGCGGATGTCGGCGGCGCCCATCGTGCAGGGATGGATTTCACAGTACACCTTCAATTCGCGTATGCGGCGGGCGATGAGCATGGTCACCTGCGAGCCGAAATCGAGAATTAAAATCTTTTCCGCGTGGATGGCGTCGGTAGTCATGGATTTTGCTTCGCCTTGCCTTAGCTGATCTGATAGTTGGGCGCTTCCTTGGTAATGATCACGTCGTGCACGTGGCTTTCGCGCAGACCGGCGTTGGTCAACTGGATGAATTTCGCCTTGGTGCGCAAATCGGCGATGTTGGCGCAGCCGGTGTAGCCCATGCCCGCCCGCACGCCGCCAAGCATCTGATAAATCACGCTGCTGAGCGGGCCGCGGTAAGGCACGCGTCCTTCGATGCCTTCGGGCACCAGCTTTTGCGGCGCATCGACTTCGCCCTGGAAATAGCGGTCCTTGCTGCCTTTCATCATCGCGCCGAGGCTGCCCATGCCGCGGTAGATTTTGTAGGTGCGGCCTTGGTAGAGAATCGTTTCGCCGGGCGCCTCCTCGGTGCCGGCGAACAACGAGCCGATCATCACCATTTCGGCGCCGGCGGCCAACGCCTTGGTGATGTCGCCCGAATACTTGATGCCGCCGTCGGCGATGATCGGAATGTCGAATTCGGCGGCGGCGCGGGCGCACGCATCGATCGCGGTGATTTGCGGCACCCCGCAGCCGGAAACCACGCGGGTCGTGCAGATGCTACCCGGCCCCATGCCGACCTTCACGCTGTCGGCGCCTGCCTTGATCAGGTCGATCGTCGCTTCGGCGGTGGCCACGTTGCCGGCGATGATTTCGCTATTGGGGAATCGGCCCTTGGCCCACTTGACCATCTCGACCACGCCGATGCTGTGCCCGTGCGCCGTGTCGATGCACACAACGTCGACGCCCTGCTCGATCAACGCCTGCAACCTTTCCTTTTCCTTGTCGCCGGTGCCGACCGCCGCGCCGACCAGCAACCGGCCGCGCGGATCCTTGCAGCTGTTGGGATAGCGCTCGGCCTTTTCGATGTCCTTGATCGTGATCAGCCCGCGCAGGTTTTTCTTTTCGTCGACGACCAGCAGTTTTTCGATGCGGTTTTCGTGCAGGATGCGCTTGCACGTTTTCATCTCGGTGCCTTCGGGTACGGTCACCAGGTTTTCTTTGGTCATCACCGAACTGATCGGCTGATCGTGGCGGGCGACGAACCGCAGGTCGCGGTTGGTGAGAATGCCCACCAGCGTCGAGCCCTCGATGACCGGCACGCCGGAAATGTTGTGGCGGCGCATCAACTGGATGGCTTCGTGAATCGTCGCGTGCGGCGACATGGTGATCGGATTTTCGATCATCACCGAAACGGCCTTCTTCACCTTGCCGATCTGCGCGCACTGCTGTTGGATGGACATGTTCTTGTGAATGATGCCCACGCCGCCTTCCTGCGCCATGGCCACGGCCGTGTTGGCTTCGGTCACCGTATCCATCGCCGCGGAAACCAACGGCATCTTGACCTTGATGTTGCGCGTGATGCGCGTGGTCAGATCGACGTCCTTGGGCAGAACGTCGCTTTTGGCGGGCAGAAGCAACACATCGTCGAAGGTGAGTCCCTGGAGCAAATTTTCGTTCAGCATAAACACTCCCTGAGGCGATCGGCCGCGGCGAATCGTGAACGGTTACAGTTTTTTAATCGCGGTCACTTCCCGTTCCAGGGTTTCCTTGAACGGAAGGTTGACGTCGCTGAGGCCGGGAAGGCCCACCGGCCATTCGTATTCGTAGGTTACGATGATCTTGTCTTTGCCTTCGCGATACACGTGAAGCTGGTCGGCGTTCAACGGAATATTGCGCTCCTTGACCTCGGCCAAAATCTGTTCGCGAATTTGCATATCGTTCAATTCGCTGGCCCGAACCATCAACGACCATGCCTTCTGGCGCAGGTTGAAGTTGGCGTAGTATTTCGGCGCTAAAGCGATGCCGGCCACGATGGCCGCAACGAAAAGGAGCAGCAGCAATGCGCTGACCCAATTGAACCCTCCCCGTTGCCGGTATGTAGAATATACGTTCACCTCTCCCTCCCCCGGAAAAAGGTAATGCTCTTCGTTATGGTTTATAATCTTCGTTAATGCCGCCGGCGAATGGACTATTTTTCCGATTCACCAATGGCCGCTATCATAAACCCCGCGTGGCGGCAGGTCAACACAAACTCAGCCTAAAGGCCACTGCGGCCACAACGCCACTCCTTCCAATACGCCGCCCTCGGTAACCGCCAGCCGCTCAAAATGCAGGTGCTCCATCACGCGCAGGCAGATGATCGCGCCGGCCGGAATCAAGTCCTCGCGTCCCTTTTCCAAGCCCGGCAGATACAGCCGTTCGGCCGCCGGCATGGAAACGAGTTTCGCCAGCAATCCTTCGATCGTCGCTACGGACAAGATGCGTCCGTCGATCTGCTCGGGATCGTAGCGCTCCATTTTCAAATCCAGCGCAGCCAGCGTCGTGACGGTGCCGGCCGTGCCGACCAGCGTATCCACCGCGGGAAGCTGCGCCAGTTCCTCGTTGCTTGCCAACAATTCCGCCACCGCCTGAGCGCCGCTTTGCAGTTGGGCGACGGTCGGCGGATCGTCCAGCAGGTGATTCTCGGTCAAACTCACCGCGCCGAAATCGAGGCTGACCGCCCGCGCCGGCCGCGCGTTTTCCACCAGCGCCAACTCGGTCGAAAAACCGCCCACATCCATCAGCAGAAACGTGCGGTCGCGCAAACCCGTTTCGTAGGCGCCGCCCAGCGCACTGACGGCGGCTTCAAGACGTCCATCGATGATTTGCGCATCCAACCGGGCTTGCTCAGCCAGGGCGTCCAGCAAGGTCAGCGGATCCTCCAGCCGCCGGGCGACGCCGGTGCAGACCGCGCGAATTTCCACGGCGCCGTAGGCGCGGGCTTTGCGGGCGAATTCGGCGACCGCCTCGACGGTCCGTTGCAGCGAATCGGGGTGGGCGCGGCCGGCGGCGAATTTTCCGGCGAGCCGGGTGATTTTTCGGTCGACCGAAACGCGTTTGAGCACACCCTTCTCCACCGTGCCCAACAACAGGCGAACGGTATTGCTGCCGATGTCCAACGTGGCGATTTTCATGGAGGCGGAATATACCAGACTCGCCGGTGGGATGCAACTGAGCGAAACCTTGACAGTATCGACATTTTTACTATATCTTGAGACTCAATTTGAGGAAAAATACAACATCTGGTGACAAATAACCTGAAGGAGACCAGCTATGAAGGCGTGGAAAATCGCTGTTATCAGTCTTTTTTTAATGGTCGCGCTGGCTGCTCCCGCCTGGGCGGTCGACCTGACCAACCGCATCGGTCTGGGTTACAACCATCAACTTTCCTATGGCATCGTCGGCGGTGAGGACGCCATCAGC
>DAINPV010000271.1:0-5787 GCA_036743315.1 bacterium
GCCCGACAACTACTTCACCACTCAGTTCCTGGAACGCTTCTAAAAGCACACACTCGGCATGGGGGAACCCCTTGGTTCCTCCATGCGGCGGGAGACACCGATGCGAATCGCGCGCCCCTTTGTTTTCTTGCTGTTGCTGATCCTGCTGTCGGCTGCGGCGGCATACGCCGAACTCGAACTCAACGGCACCGTCTCCAACCAGACGCGCCTGCGCATCCTGCAAAACGACATGCTCGCGGATTACGACTGGGACTTCACAATGTTACTGTCCAAAATCGATGTCATCCTGCGAGCGCAGGACGACGAGCGCACGGCGCGATTGTTCGCCAACATCGATTTCCGGCACGATCCGACGGGCGTGTTCGAGAACGATTTCGAGTGGCGGTTGCGCGAGGTGTACGCCGGGTATTATCAGCCCTATTACAGCGTCGAAATCGGCAAACGCATTTACGCCTGGGGATTGGCCGACGAATTCAATCCGACCGACCTGCTCAACCCGGAGGATTACCGCTGGTTCATATCGGTGGATAAAACAGACCGTAAGATCGGCGTGTATTCGGCCAACCTAACGCTCAGTTACGAGAACTTTAATTTGCAGGGCGTGGCGATCCCCGTGTTCGAGCCGGTCCAGTTGCCCGAACAAGACAGCGATTGGCGCCCGTGGCAGTTGGTCAGCCTCGACTCACTGGTCGGCGCGTTCCCTGATTACGTCGACCTGCAGGACGACACGCGCCCGGAAATGACGGTGAACAACGCAGACGTCGCCGCGAAGCTGGCCGGAACGATCGCCACGGTCGATTTTCAGTTGATGTACTTCAACGGCTTCGACGATCAACCGACCTTCGACATCAACATCATTCCCGATCCCAACGTGGTGATGGAAGGCGGCAAACCGCTGATCCTGCGCGAGGAATATCAGCGCTATGCGGCCTACGGCGGCAGCTTCGCCTTCACCGTCGACAAGTTCAGTCTGCGCGGCGAAGGCGCTTATTACACGCCGCGCTACTACATGTACGAATTCGACGATTCGCTGATGCAGGTGGGCAACCTGTTCGCCGCGTTCGACCTGATGACCGGACTGGCCGATCACACCTGGCGCGTGCGCAAGCCCAGTTGGTCGGCGGTCGGCGGCATCGATTACCGCAGCGGCGCGGAGTTGTACGTCAACATGCAGTACGTGCACACGCAGATTCTCGATTACGAGGAGGACCTGCTGTACGAGGAAAACGAGGGCATGGTCACCCTCAAGGTGCAAAGCCTGCTGCTGGATGAGGAACTGGATTTGAGCTTCCAGGGCGCGGCCAACGTGTGGCACGGCGACTGGTACATCAAGCCCTACGTGCGCTACAAACTCACGGTGGATCTGGCCGCGGAATTGGGCATCCAATTGTACGGCGGCGACGAGAAGACCACCTTCGGCGACATGGATGACAACGATTTCGCGTATACGCTGGTTGAGTACGCCTTTTGATTTCACCAAAGTCGATTGATCCGCACGGGCCGCCTGTCGCGCGGCCCAATGTTTTTAAAAAGAAAACGGGCGACCGAAGCCGCCCGTAATCGTTTTCGTTTGAACCGAAATTATTCGGCCAGATAGCTCTGCGCATTGGCCGCCGCAGTCTGCGCCTCGGCCACTTTTTCCGGAGCCACGTCTTCCACGAAATACAGGAAGTCCGGATCGCTGACGATCTGGGCCACCTGGTCGGCGCTGAGCTCGATTTCCGCCCGGCCGCCGCCCGCGCACTCGATTTCAACGCTGGTCGGATAGTAAATCAGGCCGACGAACGCGCCGATCAGGCCGTTGACGAAGCTGATTTCCTCGTGAATGGTCGCGTTGCCGGAGGGGCAAAGCTTCTTCACGTTGACGTTCTCGTCGCCGATGATGCCGAACAGCCAGTGGCTATGCCATTTCTCGTACACCATTTTGCCGCCGTCGCCGCCCTTGCCCACGGTGAAGGTGTGCTTGAAGCAGCCCGTCACCACAAACAGCATCGCCAGGGCCAGAACCAGAATCATCACTTTTTTCATGCTTAGTACCCTTTCCTTGTTAAATCACGTGTCGCACAAAGCCCGATTCCATCGGGCGAATATATCTACTTATAAATCGGGTCGAGTCCCAACTGCCGGGCGATGACCAACTTCTGGATCTCGGAGGTGCCCTCGCCGATTTCCAACAAACGCTGGTCGCGGTAGAACCGCTCGACCGCATACTCCTTCATCAAACCGTAGCCCCCGTGGATCTGCACCGCGTCGTAAACGACATCACGCGCCACGGCCGAGCAATAGTACTTGGCCATCGCCGCCAGCTTGGTGAACGGTTGGCCATTTTCGCGCAACCATGCCGCTTTGTACAGCAATAAACGTGCGGCTTCGATTTTGGTCGCCGCTTCGGCCAACTTGAACGAATTCGCCTGAAAATTGCCGATCGGCCGGCCGAATTGCTCGCGTTCCTTGCTGTACTTGAGCGCCGCCTCGAAGGCGCCCTGGGCGCAACCGAGGCCCATCGCGCCGATGGAAAGTCGGCCGTTGTCGAGGGTCATCATCATTTGTTTGAAACCCTCGCCGCGCGACCCGAGCAGGTTCTCGTAGGGCACACGGCAATCCTCGAAATACAACTCGCCGGTGTTCGAGGCGCGCCACATCATTTTCTTTTTCATCGGTACGGCTTTGAAGCCGGGCGTTCCGTTGGGCACGAGGATGCAGCTGACTTCCTGCTTGCCGTCACCGCGCTTGCCGGTCATCGCCTGCACGATGCACACGCCGCTGATTTCCGAAGCGCTGTTGGTGATGAAAATCTTCGACCCATTGATCACCCACTGGTCGCCGTCGAGCACGGCGTTGGTTTTGCTGGCCTGGGAATCCGAACCCGCGTTGGGTTCGGTCAGACCGAAGCTGGCCAGCATTTCGCCGGTCGCCAGTCGGGGCAGCCACTCGCGCTTTTGCTCCTCGTTGCCGAAGTACATGATCGGCCCGATGCCCAGCGAAGCGCCGGCCGCGATCGTCGCCGCATGGCTGCCGTCGACGCGGGCAACTTCCTCGACGGCAATCACGTAAGCCAAATATCCCAGATTCGACCCGCCGTATTCTTCGGGCACGGTGGCGCCCAGTAGCCCCATGTCGCCCATCTTCCGGGTCATCTCGATGGAAAACTCTTCGTTTTCGTCTAGTTCCTCCGCCCGCGGGGCGATTTCGCTCTCCGCGAAATTGCGTACCTGCTCGCGTAGAATGCGATGCTCCGCCGGTAACTCAAAATTCAGCATAGCAATCTCCAATCCGTCGATTTTTGGTCACTTGAGGTTGGTGGTGGCGCAAATTGTATTTCGCTTCCCAGCGCCAGACAAGGGGCTCGGAGAGTTTCTTCATCGGGAACGATCATCGCGGGTCCATGGCCAATACGCGCTCGCACACGCGCGGGTATTCCTCGACAAAACGCCGTACCAGCTCCAGCACCGGCGGACGATCGTGCACGAGGCCGGCCACCTGCCCGCATTGCATCGAACCCCAGGCGACATCGTCGTCCAACGTCGCCGCGCGCGCTCGTCCCGAACCGATGAACGCCAGGATTTCCGCGGGCGACTTGCCGGCACGCTCCATTTCACCAATGGCCGCGGTCAGCTCGTTGGCGATGCCGCGCACCGCGCCGAACGCGCGTCCGGTGACCTCGGTGCCGGTTTCATCGATGGCCAGCAGGCGTTCGATATAGGCCGACGAGCCGGTCGCCTCGGCGCTGGCGATAAAACGAGTGCCAACCTGGATAGCGTCCGCGCCCAGGGCGAAAGCGGCAACCATCGCGCGGGCGTCGGCGATGCCGCCGGCGGCAATGACCGGAATGTTCACCGCATCGGCGACCGCGGGCCACAGGACCATGCTGGCCACTTCGTCGGGCGACAGGTGCCCGCCGCCCTCGCAGCCTTCGGCGACCACCGCGTCCACGCCGGCCGCCGCGCATTTGACGGCCAGTTTGGTCGAAGGAACGACATGCACGACGATGCAGCCGTGCTCGTGCAGATAATCAGTAAATTTTTTCGGGCTGCCCGCACTGGTGAAAAAGATGCGCACCCCTTTGTCCACCGCCGTTTCGATCAGCGGCTGGGCGTGCGAATACAGCAGCGGGATGTTCACGCCGAACACGCCGTCGGTAGCGGCGTGCACCCGGTCGATGGCCTCGGCCAATTGCGCAGGCGTGTGACTGCCGCCGGCCAGCAGACCCAAACAGCCGGCGTCGGCAATCGCCGCGCACAAAGCGGCGTCGGACCACCAAACCATCCCCGCGCCGATGATCGGATAGCGAATACCCAAGAGTTCGCAAATACGGTTTTTCATCGCCAGGTCGTCCTTTATTGAAGCTTGGTTCCCTTTAATAGCAGAGATCGCCCTCGGATAGCGAGCGGCCCGGCGGAAAAAGGGGTTGCTTTACAAGCGCGTCAATCCAGTTTAAACAGGCAAAACATTGTGAAGAGTGACTCGACCCTGTCTCGACTAAGGAGTCAACCGGATGAATCGACGCGATTTTCTCAAGGCTTCCCTGGGCGCTGCGGGCCTGACGGCGCTGCCGCTGCAACTGACCGGGTGCGCCGGCACGCAAATCGTCCGCGAAGGATCGGCGCCGATCGACCGCTTGCTGGAGGAAGGCGCCAAGGTTATGTGGGTCGCCCCGCATCCCGACGACGAATCGATGGTCGGCCCATTGCTGGTCAAAGCGGGCGTCAAGCTGGGCAATCCACTGTTGATGCATGTGCTGACGCACGGCGACGGCGGCGAGTGCTGCCTGCCCGAGGGATGCCATCCCGATCTGGCCACGGTGCGCGGCGAGGAAATGAAGAAAGTGGCCGCGTTGTATCAGGCCGAATTGGTGCACGACACTTACTGGAACGCGCCGCTGCCGGTGGACAAATTTCCGCCGCGGCACGAGATCGCGCGTAAGTGGGTCGCGGAAAGCGGCGATCCGACAATCAAGATCGCGCAGCAGATCCGCCTCTTCCAACCCGACATCCTGCTGACCTTTTCACCGGTGCACGGGTTCACCGGGCATCCCGAGCATCAGATCACCTCGCGCTTCGCCACCGCCGCCGTGCGGATGGCCGCCGATGCCAAGGCGAAGCTCGACAAAGAACCGCATCGCGTGGGGAACACCTACTTCGGGCTGAATTACTATTGGATCACGCGGCTGATCGGTTCGTACGACAGCATCGGCGGGTATACCGAGCGCTTCGACCTTCGCCAGAAATGCCGCAACGACATGACGCTGGCCGACCTGGCGGCGGAATTCACGCGACCGCACCGCACCCAGGATGCGGATATGAGCAGCGTGCGCAAACTCTACAAAATGCTGCAATACCTTTATCTGTACCAAACCGATCCCTGGTCCGAAATCTGGGATCCCTTCGAACCGGATAAAGCCGAATCCTAAGCAAAACGTTTTCGGGAACCGCTTGCCGAGTCCGCTACTATCCAGCTCCACATCATCCGGCGGGTGGTTCCCTTTTTTTATTCGCGCGGCGTGAAGATGTAAGGCGCCTGCACCGAGGCGGCGGCCGGCAACGGTTGCGTCGTGCGCGTCCGGCGCAAGGCCTGCACCACGCAAGCGCCGACCCCGGCATCGACCGTATTCTCCACGATCGACGCGCCGGCAACCGACCCATCGGCGGCAAACAACACCTGCACGCTGATTTTCCCGGCCAGCGAGGGATTGAGCTTGAGCGCGCGCTCATAGCAGTGCTTCACCGCGCCCAGGCGATCGTGCAGCGCCTGACGCATCAGGCGATTGGCACCCACATCGTTCGAGGA
>DAINPV010000272.1:0-5780 GCA_036743315.1 bacterium
TTGCATCCGCGCGATGACCGGCAGCCAATCCTGTTCGGTTTTATAGCGGTCGAGCGATTGCATTGTCACACCGAGGGGATGACAGGCGCCGCATTTTTGCACGAATGTGCGCTCGATGGGCGGCAGGTTTTCCGGCCAATCGCCGGTGGGCGGCGCTGGTGCGGCGGCCGTTTCTACCGCCGAGGTCGGACGCTCGGCTTTATCCTTGTTCAGTTCCTTGCCGCCGACCAGCGCCACGGTGACGAAGGCGACGATGAACAGCAGCGTGCCCAGGAAAAACAGGTTGCCGGCGAATTTCTTATAACGATGCGCGATGAGAATTTTAATCAGCAGCAACGCTGCGGCCGCCAGCGCCAGGGTCGTATGCACCCAGGCGGCGATGCCGAACACCTGGGCATGCTCAAAACGCGCCACCATGCCGAAAAAGAGCAAGACGAACAACAGCGCGAACAGGTAGCCGAATAATCGATGCAGCCACAGCGCGCGTTTTTTGTTTTCCGGCCCTTTCGGATTGCCGAGCACTTCGTAAGCCAGCAGCACGGCGCTCAGCGCCAGCACCATCATCGTTATTGCCAGAATCGTGGTAAACATACGAGCGAATCCCCCCACTCTTTTTCAGGTTGCGGCGCTCAATCGGGAAACGACATGCTGCCGCCGAAGTAGCCCAGCGTCATCACCAGCACCGGCGTAACGGCGTACAGCGCGACGAAGGCGACCATTGCCGCGCCCCCATCGGCCAGCACCTGCGGTTGCAGGTAATGCCACACCGATAATGTTGCGCCGATGACGATCAAGGCCAGCGCGCCGAAAATTTTAAACAGAATCGGCCCGGTCCGCTTCAGGTCGTAATACAGCCACCACGATTGCAGGCCGGTCAGCACCGAAAACGGCGCGGTCGCCGTGCCCAACACCGCCAGGTAAAACGCGGTCTGCTCGAAGGCCGGATTTTTAATTATCAGAAACAGCAGCACGAAGAGAAATCCGCCCATGAAAAAGGCGATTGGAAAATGCACCGCCACCGGATGCGCATGCCGTTTGACGATGGGGAATTTCGCGTACACCCAGCCTAAAGGCCACGGATACGCGCGTTCCTCGACGTCCTCGCGGTACTCACCGATCGGAAGAAATTTTTCGAACACTTCCGGCCCGTGCGGCGCGGCCTTCAATTCGGCGGTCAGATCGTTGCCCGCTTCGTGGCGCATCATGTGCTTGCCGCTTTTCCAGCGCTTCGAGTCGCTCAGGTCGTAAACGCGTCCATCGTAAGCGACGAAGGTTTTCTTGCCGTCCCGGCCGTTGTGCTCGGCGAGCTTTTCGCGATCGAACGAATCCATCTGTCCTCCGGCGGGAGATCGTTTTCTTTTTGTTTCTTGAAGATAATTATACCGCTTCACCAAAGTCAAGCGATGCAGGAGAAAATCGAGCTTTTCCTGAGCCGTTTGATCGCAACAGCCCTCATCCCCGCCCTTCTCCCACAGGGAGAAGGGAGTTCAAGCGGCCGACTCCTACCCTCTCCCACCGGGAGAGGGTCGGGCGCAGCCCGGGGTGAGGGTAAAAGTTGACGATATGTATAAATGAAGTAATCAATAAAATTTAGGTGATCTGTTTTATGGCCAACTCATTTTCACTTTGTCGGCCATGGCTTCGAATTGATAAAGCAGCCTGCGGTCGATCGCGCCGCCGGCGCGCCGGAACCGCCGCCATTGCCAGTAGATGCGCGGCAGCGAGAGCATCAGCCTGCCCAGCAGCCACGGATAGGACGGCAGGTTCCACACGAAGTCGATCATCGTTTGATGGAAGGTCGGACAGACGGTCATTTGCGTGAACAGGCGGTCGATGTTGCGCGGCGAGTAGAGGTATTTTGCGGCCCAAGCGCCCCAACGCAGGTGGCGGCCGAAAGCTTGCCGCCACGCCCGATCGTATTGCTCGCACCGTTCGGCGAGGTACGCTTCGGCCAGCAGATCCGCCGACCAGACCGCATAGAGAATTCCCTCGCCGGTCAGCGTGTCGCAGAAACCGGCCGCGTCGCCGATCAGCGCCCAGTTGGGTCCGCTGCGCGGCTCGCGGTAAGCCGCCATGTCCTTCATGTACGGCAGCAGTGCGCCCAGCAACGTGTTGTACGGTCGCCGGTCCGGAAAGTAGCGCGCGAGAAAACGCTCCAGCGCCGGCTTGATCTGGCGGCCGCGCTCCATCGCTCCGGCGCCGACGCACAAATAGTTACGCCGCGGGAAACTCCACACATAGCCGGGGAAAGACGTCACTTCCATCAGCACCGGATCGGCCGGGCCGCCCTCGTAGAACTGGACGATCGATGTCAGCGTGCGCTCCGGCGGTAGCGGTCCGAGAAAACACCGCCGCACCAGGCTGTGCACGCCGTCGGCGCCGACCGCGAAGCCGGTGTAGAAATCCTCGTCGGCCGTCGTCAGACGCAACTTGGAGCCCCAGGTCTCCACCTTCTCCACCGCGAGGGGATAATGCGTCGCGCCCGCCTCGACGGCTTTGGCCAGCATCAACGCCGAAAGATCCTTGCGGTCGACGAGGTACAACGGATGCCCTTCGCTGACCACCCAAAAATGATTGCCCGGCGAAATCTGCAGACTGTGACTGACTTCGTTGCGCACCAGCGCGGGATCGGTCAGCAGCGGAAAGCACGACCAGGCTTTGTGTGTTATGCCGCCGCCGCAGGGTTTTTCCCACGGAACTTTGGGATCGAACAAAGCGATCTTCACGCCGGCCGCCGCCAAGCGGTAAGCCAGGTAGGCGCCGGCCGGACCGGCTCCGATGATCGCCATGTCGAATGGTTTGGTCGTTGACTGCATCGGGACTTTGTGTAGCCTATCCCGCCGCAATAGACAAGACGATTGCCATGCGGCTGGCTTGTTTTCTTTGGCTAAAGCTTCGGCCAGAAGGGCAATTGGCGGACCATTTTCGACGCCGTTTTGGCCTTTTCGGCGACGCCTTCCTTGCCCAACAAGGCGACCATGTTCTTAAACAACTCGTTGACGTTTTCGTTGTACGGATACCACCACGGTTTTTTGATTTTATAAAAACGGTCGGTGGACACGTGTACGGTGCGGACCATCTCCAGCAACCCTTCCTTGCCGTGCGTACGGCCCAGGCCCGATTCCTTCACACCGCCCCAAGGGGTTTGCGCGAGGCTGTAAGTGTACAAGCTGTCGTTGATGGTCACCGTGCCGGCGACGAGTTTTTTCGCGATGCGCCGTCCGGCGGCTTCGTCGGCGGTCCAGACGCTGGCCGACAAGCCGAAGCGCGAATCGTTGGCCAGGCGGACGGCGTCATCCTCCCGCTTGAAGGACATGATCGGCAGGATCGGACCGAAGGTTTCCTCGCTGACGATCGGCATGCCGTGGACAACGTTGGTGACGATCGTCGGCGGGTAATAAATGCCGCCGTTGATCTGCAGGATCTCGCCGCCCAGATGCACATGCGCGCCGGCCTTCTTCGCCTGCTCGACCTGCTCGTGGATGATCTGGAGCTGGCTTTCGCTGGTGATTGCGCCGATGTCGCAGGCGGTTTCCTTGTCGGTGCACAAGCGCAGCTTCTCGGCCTTTTTGACGATCCGGTCGACGAAGTCGTCGTACACGTCCTGGTGCACGTAGACGCGCTCGATGCCCGCGCAGGTCTGCCCGGCGTTGGTCATCGCGCCCCAGAGGATGCCGCTGGTCGCCGCGTCCAAATCAGCGTCGGCGAGCACGATCGCCGGATCCTTGCCGCCCAATTCGAGCGTCACGGGCAGCAGTTTTTCCGCCGCGAGTTTGGCCACGTGTCGGCCGATCGCCACGCTGCCGGTGAAGATCAGCCGGTCGACATTTTCCTCGATCAACACCTCGCCCAACGCCCCCGGGCCCTGGATGATGTTGAACACGCCCTCGGGCACGCCGGCCCGATCCCAGATTTCCTTGATCTTCTCGCCGATCAACGGCACCGACGAACTGGGCTTCATCACCACCGTGTTGCCGGCGGACAGCGCCATGGCAATTTGGGTCATCGGAATGCCGAAGGGATAATTCCACGGTGAGATGATGCCGATCGTGCCCAGCGGCTGATAATATAAATAACTATTTTTACCGATCAGGTTCCAGGGGAACACATCGATTTTTTCGTCGGCGAGCAGGCGCTGCGCGTTGTCGGCGAAATATTTGTTGTGGTAGATCGCCGGCAGGATTTCCGCGATGCCCGCCTCGATCGAGGGCTTGCCGTTTTCCTTGGCGATCAACGCGGCGATTTCGTCGAAATGTTCGTGAATGTAATGGTTGGCGCGCCGTAGAATGCCGCGGCGTTCGGCGAAAGACGATGCCCCCCAGGTGCGTGCGGCTTCCTTGGCCTTGGCGATGATTTGATGGGCCTGCTCGACCTGGGTGATGGCGACCTTGCCCAACACCTGGCCGGTCCGCGGACTTTTGGAAACGATGGTTTGCTTCATTTTCTCCACCTGCATGTTTTTGGCCGATTCCGCATTCTTCCTTTTCTGGGTACGGCTGTTTCGTTTTCTGCTTCAACCTAAACATGTGGGGAGCGAAGTCAAGAAACGCTAGAAACGGATCCAATCGGGGCGCGGGGTCGCCAAGGCCACGCGCAAGGTGATGCGGTGGGCGTACAAATCCTGTGTGCCGCCGTCGGCCGTATCGCCTTGTTGTTGCAGGTAGGTATAAGCCAGACCGGTCCCCAACCAAGTGAAGACGTAGTAGTTGATGCCCGCGCCGGCGCGCCAGGCGTCGATGTCGGCGGCGGTCTGCAGGTAGTTGGTGTACCCGGCTTCCTGGATGGTTTGGAAGCGGCGCGTCCAGTTTTCCTCCAACCGCCCGGCAACGGTCTGGGTTAACACCGCGCCGGCCAGTCCGTGCGCCGGGGCGACCGTGCGGTTGTAAGTCAGCGATGAGCGCATGCGCCAGAACAGCTTGGTCAGGTCGATGCGTTGATACCATTCGGGTTCGGTCAATTGGTACACGCCGTTGATGTCCTGGCAGGGCATGATCACGCCGGAGCGGAGTTCGAACGAAAGCGAGGGCGTCGTCTGATAGAACAAACCCGCGCCGTAGATGTGTGTGTCGAAATCGTTTTCGCTGTCCAGGTTCATGGGGAAGGAGGGATCCATCGCATATTCATCGTCCCACATGCTGCGCAGGAAATCGAAGTGCGGCGAAAAAAGTGCGCGATTGTAATCGTAAAACAACATGAAGCGATAGGCCGGCGACAACTGCCGGTTCCAAGCCAGCGCGAACTGATGCTCGACCGTATCGTTGAGGTCGTCCTCGCGGTACTCGGTTGTGCGGAAGCCGTAACCGGTTTCCAAGTTGGAGATGCGCGAGAAGACGATCTGCGAACCGATGCCGATGCGGTTGGCGATCGACTCGGTGCGCAGCGATTCGATGTCCTGTTGTTGTGCGCCGCCGAAGGGCCGGTCGCGCGGGTCGGTGAAGAAGGTCAGTTCGTCCAGCAGCATCAGTCGCCAACGCGGATTGACCCAGAACGCCCAGCCCAACCCGGCCTCGTAGTATTCGGGCATGCCGTCGTGTTCGTCGTATTCGAAGTAATGACGGAACGCGGCCGAAGCGCCGATGAACGCCTCGGTGCGGTAGCTGTCGTAGCGCAAGCGCAGTCCGGGAATCGCCGTAATCGAGTAGTCGGCGATTTTGTCTTCCTCGGCGTTCTCGGGGGTGAGCAGCAGGTTGTCGGTCCATTCGCCCATGAACACGAACGAGGGCAACAAGGTAAAACGGTTGGCCGCTTGCACCGGAAGGGCCGACGCAAACAACACGGCG
>DAINPV010000273.1:0-5768 GCA_036743315.1 bacterium
GCGGCACACGAAAAACGGGTTTGAGACGGGGCAGTTCGCCTTTGGACTTGCGCAGGTTCTGCATCAGCAACGCCAGGGTGAGCGCCATAACGAAAAGTGAATACAAAAGCCGCAGGCCGTCGCCGCGCACGACATTGAACAGCAACAGGCCGACCGGCAACCCCACGCCCATCGCCGGGACAATGTGCGTGAAAATTCTCTGCACGTCGATGTGCCGCCGGTGCCGCAGGACGATGTAGATGAACAAACCGTAGTTGACCGGTACGTAAATCGGCAGGAACTGCTCGATGGGCATGAAGTAGGCGGCGAGGGTCAGGGCGATCAAGGTGGAACCGAAACCGATCGCCGTTTCCACGGTGAAGCCAAGCAAAACGATCACAGCAAGCAGGAAGAAGTTCATCGCACCCGCCGACAGCAATTCAATTTGGCGGAAAATAGCATAACCAATCGGCCGATCCAACCGAAAATGCTTGAACGACCTGTTCCGTTACTACGAAACGCTGCGGGTGTTCCAATGTGAGCGTCGCCACCATCCGTTCGTGACCGGCGTAGCGGAACCGGGGCGGGCTCGACGAGTTACGACCTTGCCTTGAGGATTCTCACTCGCGCCTGAAGCCGAAATGCGCACAGCACATCTGCATGGCGGTTGAAATGCGTTGCCGGGTTGTCGCTTGGTTTGCGCTACCGCCTGGAGCATTCGGAAACATGTCTGTCGACTTAGGGTCGCTGAAAATGATGGCTATCCGCTGTCGACCACGCGGAAGGTTAAAAAGCAAAATCCCTACCTTTCGATAGGGATTTTGCCGTTCAACTTGATCCGACGAATGCCGCGCCCGCCGTCGGGGCAATGGTTCGTTGCCCCGCGCGACGAGCACCGAATTCGGTTACGCGGCGGCTTTCGCCGTTCTACCCGCCGGGCGCTTGTAAAGCGCCGCCAAAACCAAACCGGCAACCAGCATGCCGGCGGCGACGTAGAGGGATTTGCCTTTGAGAGCTTCGAGTGCAAAAACCAACGGTCCGGCGATGCCGGCCGCGCCCCAAGCGGTCAACATCGTTCCGTAAACGCGACCGATGTTGGCGGGACCGAACGAATCGGCCGCAAAAGCGGGCATTGTCGCGAAACCGCCGCCGTAGCAGGCCAGGAGGTAGCACGCGATAATCGTGAACATGGTCACGTTGGCGATGGCCGGTAGAACGATGTACAAAACGGCCTGGCTGGCGAACATGGTGGCGAAGACGGCTTTGCGGCCAATTTTATCGGAAACCGAAGCCCAGAAAAGACGACCGAGGCCGTTGAAGATCGAGGCGATCGCCAGGATCGTGCCACCCGCCGCCGCCAGAATCTTGGCGTCGGTAATGCCGTCACGATTGCCGATAACTTCCTGCGCCATCGGCGAAAGCTGGGACAACAGGCCCAAACCGGCGCTGACGTTCAGGAAGAGCATGCCCCAAAGCATCCACCATTGCGGAGTCCGGGTGGCTTCGCTGAGATTGAAGGATTCGGCGGCAGACGCGGCGGTTTTCGGGGGAGTGAAACCCGCGGGCAACCACCCGGCCGGCGGATTCTTGAACAGCGTCGCCGAGGCCGTGACCAGAACCAGGAACAACAGACCCAGGATAAAGAAGGTCGTCGCCACGCCTTGGGCATCGGGCACATCGGATGATGCGCTGAACGAAGCGATGATGCCGGGGGCGAGTTTGCCGATAAAGAACGCGCCGAGACCGAAACCCATGACGGCCAGACCGGTCACCAAGCCGCGTTTGTCCGGGAACCAGCGGATCAGGGTGGCGATCGGCGTTACGTAGCCGAAGCCGTTGCCCAGGCCGGCAATCAAGCCGAAGCCCAAATAGAGCAGATAAATGTTGCCTATTTTGGCGGCGAATCCGGCGACGAGCGTGCCGATACCGAATAAAATTCCGCCGATCAGCGCGACAAAACGCGGGCCTTTCTTGTCGACAAGGATGCCGCCGAAGGCTGCGGAGATACCGATCACGCCGATGCAAATCATGAATGTCAATTGGGTTTGGAATTCCGCCCAACCGTGACTGACCATCAACGGTTTCTTAAAGACGGACCACGCGTAAACGGAGCCGAGGCATAGCTGAATGATGACTGCGGCAACGGCAATCCACCAACGTTTGGCTTCCAGGTTTTGATTGCTCATGATTTCAGTAATCCCTTCCTTGAAAAACGGTTTTTCTTTACTTGGTGTAACTTACGAAACCATTTCAACCGCGCGCCGTCAACAACTTTGCGACCTTTTCCAAAAGATTTTTAGGAGAGATCGGTTTGTTGACGATGTCGGCCAATTTGAGAGTGCTGGTGTCGAAAAGTTGATCCGCCGCGTCGGCAATGCTGGAAAGCAAGATTACCGGTACGTTGGGGAAGTTGGCGGCAAACCACTGGGCGGTTTTAAACCCGGCGTCCGCTTCTTCCATCATCACGTCGAGAATAACCAAGTCGGCCGGAACGGCGGCCATCGCTTCGCGCCCCTCGGCGCCGGAAGAAGCGAGCGCGACCGCATAACCTTGCGGCTCCAACAAGTCGCGGCAGAACCATTGGATATCCGGATCATCATCGATCACTAAAATTTTGTATTCGTTCATCGGAGCATTATCCTCCACGTGACGCCGGCTCGTTCGGCCGGCGGTTTGGGCTCAGCGCACGAGCGCCTCGAATTCGCTACGGAACTTCGTAACCATGGCCTCGATGGGGACGGAGAAAGCGTCGCCGGTCGGACAAAGAGTCGTGCCTTTGATCGTCCGACAAAGCTGCAACACCAAATCGATGTCGCCAATCGTCCCACGACCGCTCAGAAGCTTGTCCAGCAAAACGGCAATCGTATGCGAACCTTGCCGACACGGCGTACACTGTCCGCAGGATTCGTGAGCATAGAACCGAATCGCCCGCCGGGCTACCTGCGGGATGCTCGTGTCTTCGTTCATCACCATGATCCCACCGGAACCGAGCATCGTTCCGTGTTTGAGACAGGTGTCGTAATCCATGATGAGTCCCTCGGCTTCGCTCGCCGTAAGAATGGGCACCGACAAGCCGCCGACGATTACCGCTTTGAGGCGGCCGACCACGCCGCCGGCCGCTGCCAACAACGTCGCGAGAGGGACGCCCATCGGGTATTCATAGGTTCCCGGGCGATGCACGTGTCCGGAGATGCCATAGATCTTCGGTCCAAAATTGTTGGGGGTGCCCATTTTTATATAAGCGGCCGCTCCGTTTTCCACGATGAACGGCACATTCGCCAGGGTTTCCACATTGTTGACGATGGTCGGCGAACCGTAGAGGCCGACCACCGCCGGAAACGGCGGTTTGAGACGCGGATTGCCGCGCTTGCCCTCGAGCGATTCGATCAACGCCGTCTCTTCGCCGCACACATAGGCGCCCGCGCCGAGGTGAACGATAATATCGCAAGCGAAGCCTTTACCCAGAATGTCGGCGCCGAGCAAACCGGCGGCTTTCGCCTCGTCGATCGCTTTGTTGAGAATGTCGGCGATCCAGGCGAACTCGCCTCGGATGTAGATGAACGCGAGGTTCGCGCCGATCGCATAGCTCGAAATGGCGATGCCTTCCAGCAACAGATGCGGGTCGTATTCCATGATCTGGCGATCTTTGAACGTGCCCGGTTCCCCTTCATCGGCGTTGCAAATCAAATACGACGGTTTTCCGGTGCCCTTGGCGAGAAAACTCCACTTGACCCCAGCCGGGAAGCCCGCGCCGCCGCGACCGCGCAGATTGCTTGCTTTGACTTCGGCGGCGATTTCTTCCGGCTTCTTCTCCAGGGCCATGGCCAGGGCTCGGTAACCGCCCGTGCGGCGATACCCTTCAAGAGTGACGGCATCGGCCATCCCGCGCCGTTTAAGGAGAATGTTGCACACGGAAGCGAAATGAGCTTCGACCGGCATTTCCGGCATGACGCCGCGGCGCAAGCCGGCAATCAACTCGTCGGTCCGTTCCACGGTCATAGATTCGTAGTAACGGTCGTTGACTTGAATGACCGGGCATGTGCCGCACGAGGCGAGGCACTCGACCGTCGAAAGCGTAAACAATCCATCGGTCGTGGTTTCGCCGACTTTGATCCCGAGGGTTTTCTCGAGATGAGCCACAATCGCTTCCGCTCCAGCCAACATCGCCGGAATGTTGGTGTCCACTTGAAGGTGGAACCGCCCCACCGGCTTGTGTTGGAACATCGAATAGTAGGTTTGGACGCCGAATGCTTCCGCGACCGACACGCCGACGATTTCGGCGATTTCGGCGAGGTTGGCCCCATCGACGAATCCGCCGGACTCGCGTTGCGCCAGGTGCAACGCCGGCAACAACGCCGAACGACGCTGGGGGTAGCGCGAGGCGATTTTTTCAATTTGATTCTTGAGTTTCTGTTTCATTGTTTCACCATACCGCCTTTAACAGGCATCGCCGCAGAGGGTTTCGATGCGCGCCGCGCATACTTTGAATTCGGGAATTTTCGCCACCGGATCGAGAGCGTCGTTGGTCAGGGCATTGGCGGCGGCTTCGGCAAAATGGAACGGCACAAAGATCGAACCTTGGGCCACTCGATCCGTGATGCGGGCGGTCGTTTCAATGCGGCCGCGACGCGTTGCCACTACGATCATATCCCCGTCCTTGATTTTTTTGCGCCTCGCATCTTCCGGATGAAGTTCCACGTGCCCGGAAGGCACGATCGTGTCCAGCAGACGCGAACGTCGCGACATGCTGCCGGTATGGAAGTGTTCGAGAATGCGGCCGGTGCTCAGCACCATGTCGTAATCGTCATCGGGTTCTTCGGCCGGCGCCCGATAGGTCAACGGCGTCAGCAACGCCAATCCACGGGAGAACTTGCCGATGTGCAACGTCGGCGTGCCGGGATGCTCTTCGTTCGGACACGGCCACGCAATGCCCACCTCGCGGATCCTCTCGTAGGTGAGGCCGGCGTAAGAAGGCGTCAGGTCGCGAATCTCCTTGAACAGTCCTTCGGGCGTCCGCGGGAATTCGTGACCGAAACGCGCCGCAATGTCCGCGATGATTTCATAATCCTGCCGCACGTTGCCGGTCGGCTTGATCGCCTGGTTCGTCAATTGTACGCGGCGTTCCGTGTTGGAGATGGTGCCGGTCTTTTCGGCGAAGGAAACGCCGGGCAATACGACGTCCGCCAGCTGGGCCGTTTCGGTCAGGAAGATGTCCTGCACCACCAGGAAGTCGAGTTTTTCCAGACACTCCTTCACGTGATGCAGATTGGGATCGGAAACCATGGGATTCTCGCCGAGGATATACAACGCCCGGATGGCGTCGCCGGCGGCGGGCAACATTTGGGTGAGAGTCATGCCCACTTTATCGGAAAGCGGCGCGTTCCAATATTTGGAGAATTTTTCCACCGCGGCGGCATTGTTCACCGGTTGATAGCCGGTAAAGACATTGGGCAAGCCGCCCATATCGCAGGCGCCTTGGACATTGCTTTGCCCGCGCAACGGGTTGACGCCGCCGCCCACAACCCCGAGGTTGCCGGTAATCAGCTGCAGATTGACGCAAGCTTTGACATTGTCAACGCCGTGGCTGTGCTGGGTGATGCCCATGCAATAATACAAAGCACCGACACCGCTGTGGGCGTAAAGCTCGGCGGCGGCCAACAGATCGGCAGCCTTGACTCCGGTCAATTCCTCCACCTTTTCCGGAGTATAGAACTCGATCGCTTTGCGGTATTCCTCGTACCCTTCGGTCCGTTCCTGCAAATAGCTTTCCTTCAGCAAATCATCTTTAA
>DAINPV010000274.1:0-5697 GCA_036743315.1 bacterium
CGGACGTTTTCTGGTCGACGAGCGGGTCGGCCTGCTGGCCGCGTTGCTGCTGGCGGCGACGCCGGGCATCTACCGTTTCAGTCGGATGGAGATGCTCGACATCCCCCTCGCGCTTGTCGTCGCGGCCGTGATGCTGGCGATGCTCTACAGCGGCGGCCTGGCGGTGCGGCGCTGGTCGATTCTCTTCGGTCTCGGCTGCGGCCTGGGGTTGATGGTCAAACAGTCGTTTCCGTTTTACGTGATTTTGCCGTTGACCTACGCGTTCGTGCGCGGGCTGGTCAAGGAAGGCGCCGCCAAACGCGGCCAGCGTCTGCTCAACGCGGGACTGGCGGCGGCGATCGTCGTGGTCGTGGCGGTGATTTTCTACCTGCCGCACCTGTTGGAATCGCTGGAAAACCGCATGGCGATTCTCTCGTTCACCGCGCAAAAAGTGGAGGTGGGCAGCCTCGACTTTTTCCGTCTGGTCGTGCGTTACGGCCTGGGCCCGGTGTTGGCCGTGCTGGTCGTCGTTGCGCTGGCGGTGCTGCCCAAGCGCGACACGCGCTATCGTTTTCTCGCCCTGTGGTTTCTCGCCCCGCTGATCTTCATGCCCGCGCTATTCGGCTACGCCACCACGCGCTACCTGCTGCCCGTGTTGCCGGCCGCCGCGTTGCTCATCGCCTGGGCGATGGTTCAGGTCCAGGTCGGTTATCGACAACGCAAGTACAAATTCGCCGCCGCCGTCATGGTTGTCGTGGCGGCCGTCGGCTTTGTGACCTACGATCATCTGCGCGTCGATCGCACGGATTTTTCTTTCGCCGATTTCCATCGCCGCCTGCAACTGGAGGGCATCGCGCGGCCGCGACGTCTGGGGTGGAGCGTCGATCCGCTGATCAACCGCATGATCGACAAACAATGGCCCAACAAACGCGTGCTGCTTTTGTTCGACACGCCTTACGCCGCCGTCATCAAAAGCCGGATCATCATGCAGAATCCGAAGGTCGACGTGGAGAACCTCATCGAGCGCATCTCGGTCGGCCAGACCACCGACGAGGCCTGGCGCTCGGAAGCCGGCCTGCGCGACGCCATGCTCGGCGCCGATTACATCGTGTTCAAAACCGGCTACGAACGCGATCGAAAAATCGTCGTGTATGCCTTGAATACCGAAGAGGAGTTGGTGCGCCGGGCGATTTCCGTGTTTTATTCGGTGAAGGACAAGTTCGAGTTGATCGACAGCTATGCCTATCCGGAGGATACCGAGCCGGTGTATCTGTACCGCCGCGTCTCCGGCGACGAACCGGGCTGAGTTACTCCCACGCCTCGGGCAGAATCTCGCCGCGCGCCACGTAGCGTACCGGCCCCTGCAACGTCAAACCGGCGACCACGTCGCCCCCCGGTTGAAAATCGACCGTGAGCGCCTCGCCCGAGCGGGTGGTCAACCGCACCGGCTTGTGCACCTTGCCGGCCAGCGTCAGCGTTGTCGCCGCAGCCGCGCAACCGGTGCCGCAAGCGAGCGTTTCGCCCTCGACGCCGCGCTCGTAAGTGCGAATGAACGCCTCGTGCTCGCCGACGATCTGCACGAAATTGACGTTGGCGCCCTGGGGTGCGAACGCCTCGTGCCGGCGGATCGCGCGCCCCAGCGTCTCGACGTCGACGGCTTGCACGTCGTCCACGGTCAGTACCGCGTGCGGTACGCCGGTGTTCAGGAAAGCCGCGGTCGTTCGGCCGGTCGGCAGCGCGAGCGTCACCGCCGGACGATAATCGCGCGCCTCGGTCAGTTGCACACGCACTTCGCGCCCGCCCAGCACCCAACCGCGAATGACGCCCACCTTCGTGCGGAAGGCCGTTTGCTCCCCGGCCAGACCCAGGTCGTGCGCCCAGCGCACCGCGCAACGTCCGCCGTTGCCGCACATTTCGGCTTCGCCGCCGTCGTTGTTGAAAAAGCGCCAGGCGAAATCGACTTCGTGCAGCGGATCGTCCTGCAGCAGGATCACTCCGTCGGCGCCCACGGCGACGCGACGCCGGCACACGGCGCGGATCCAGTCGCCGAGATGGTCGGGATCCAGAATTCCGGCGCGGTTGTCGACCATGATGAAGTCGTTGCCGCTCCCGCTCATTTTAACGAAGGGAATGGGGCGCTCGCTCACGATTCGTCCTCGCTTTCGTCGGTCGGCGGCGGCGTCGGGGTCAACTCGCGCTCGCGGATGGAATCCAGATCGTTCAAATCCTGCATGGCGTCGCCCACGCCCAGGGCGTCGGCCGGCGTCTGTTTGGGCGGATACAAGCGCAGTTCGTCGGGCGTGCCGGTCTCCTCGTTTTCCAACTTGTCCCGGGGAACCAACTTGCCCTTGAGTCCGCAGGCCGGCAACAGCAGCGCGGCGGCAAGCAGCAGGCACAGCAGCGGGCGCACTCGCATCGCTCCCTACTTTTTAGCCGGCGGGCGGCGCGGCATCAGGTTTTGCGGCATGCGCATTTCGTACACCGGCCAGTCGTCGGACACGCCGGGCGGATAGATGGTGTCCGGATCCTTGTTGCGCAACCGGCCGGGCAGGTCCTCCTCGCGGAACGGATCGTCGGAAAAATTCACGCGGAAGGCGTCGAACTCGGCGCCCATTTCGCCTTCCATCGCCCCGGCCATGCCCTGGTCGTCCAACAGACCGCGCACCGGGCTCAGGCCCAGGGCGTGATCGACGATCTGTCCGCGCTTGCCCCGACGCGTTTCGGCGGCATAGGCGCTGGGAACCTCGCTGGCGTCCAACAGCCGGGCGAGAGTTTGCTCGTCGACGGCCTCGGGCACGGTCGGCGTTTGTCCGGCGGCGACGGTGACGATCTGATCGGGTTTGACCCACACCTGCATCGCGTTCTTGTCGCGCTCGGCGCGTACGTTGATTTGCCCGGCGAGCGTGACCACCGTGGTTGTATCGCCCCGGTGCTCGGCGACGAAATACCCGCCGGGCACGTGGATCGCGGCCAGCGGCGTTTTCAGACCGACGTCGTTGGTCGTTTTCGGCTCGTGGCGGGCCATCAGGCGCACGACGCCCTGGTTGAGGCGGAATTGCCCGCGATGATAGCGCAGGCGCGGATCGAAGCTCGCCGTCTCGAAGGTGACGCTCGTTTGGGCGCCGATGTACACCACCAGTTCACCGACCAGCAGCACTTTCGCGTTGCCGCCCGTCGCGGTGGTCAAGGTGTCGCCGGCCAGCACGTCCGCGCCGTGAATGACCGGCAGTGTTTCGCTCTGGCCCGGCCGGTCGATGGTCGCTTCGCCGTTTTGCACGATCACCGTGCCGACCGAGTCGGCCGCCCACGCGGCGCCGGTCAGCGCCAGCAGCAAAACCGTCAGCAAAATCGTCGTGCGCATCGCGATCCTTCTCGTTGTTGCCCGACTATCATACTCCGCGCGCCGGAACGCTCAAGAGGCGGCCGCTTTTTTCGCCGTCAACGCCCAGTGCAGCGGAAAAAGGTCGTGCCGTTCGATCTCGATAAAACCGGCCGCGCGCAACTGCGCCGCCGCCGTCTCCGCCGCCACGCGGTGCTGCGCCGGCGGTCCCTTGACGCGTTCGGCTCCCGGCGGCAGCGGCTGCCAGTCGATGAGCGCCAGCCGGCCGCCCGGCTTGAGCACCCGCCATAGTTCGTGCGCGTAGCGTTCCTGGTCGGGCAACTCATGATACACGTTGCAGGCCAACAGCGCGTCGACCGCCGCGGCGGGCAGGGCCGGCGCATCGTCGGGCGTGAGGATCGGCTCGATTGTCGCCCCGTACGGATGCGTGGCCAGCTTGTCGCGCAGCAGCGCCAGCACTTCTTCCTGCGCCTCCAGCGCGTAGATGCGCCCCGCGCCGCCCAACGCCTCGGCCACCGCCAGCGTGCAGTAACCTGTGCCCGCGCCCAGATCGGCAAAGACCATCCCCGCGAACGGTTGCACCAGTGCGACGATCGCCGCCGGCGGCAAGTCTTTCTTGCGCTCCGGATCGTCGAGGCGATGCGCCCGCGCGGGGTTCATTTTTTTGTTTTCCGTCATCGTGCACTCACACCAGCGAAACGTTTTTAAACAACAGGTTCGCCAGCAGGCCCGCGATCGGCGGGAAGAAGAACGTGCACGCCAGCCGGATGCCCGCGAATTTCCAGCCCATCACGCCCACGTCCATCGGGATGCGCGCGACGGCCCACAGCGACCAGCCGGTCAGGTAGGCAACCATCGTGCCCACGCCCGCCCCGGCGCGCAAAAAGCCCGCGGCGATCGGCAGGGAAACGTAAGGCCCGCCCGGCGAAAGTCCACCCGCGACGGTGCCCAGCAAAATGCCCCGCCAGCCCGATTCCGCGCCGACCCACTTGGCGATCAGCTCCTGCGGAATCAACACCTGCACCATGCCCGCCAGCACGAAGGCGAACAACAGCAACGGCAGCACTTCGAGCGTCATTTTCGCGCCGATTTTCAAGCCCGCGACGTGCTGCCCCTGCCCGTGGGCGTATCCCACGCCGAGCAGAATCAGCGCCGCCCCGGCCATGATGAGCGTCGGTACCAGCATCGGATTTCTTCCTTTTTTGCTTTTTTCCATGCGGGCAGTTATACCCGAATTGGCGATGCTTGTCGCGTGGGAAGCGGTGTGTGTGGCGTGTTGAAGCGAGGAAAAAGTTGTACGACGCTTATGCTTCCGCCCGGCGCATCCGGTTGATCGCGCCCAGGATCAGCCCGAGGGCGATGAACGCGCCCGGGGGCAGGATCATCACGATCATCGGGGAGAACGTCATGCCGGCCGCCGAGAGCGCCGCGCCCAGGATGTTTACGCCCAGGATCGTCCCGTTGCCCAGCAGTTCGCGGATCGAACCGAGGACGAACAGCGAGAGCGTAAAACCCAGACCCATGCCCAGGCCGTCCAGCGTTGAGACGAACACCGGATTGCGGTTGGCGAAAGCTTCCGCCCGGCCCAGGATGATGCAGTTGACCACGATCAACGGAATGAACAGGCCCAGCGCCTTGTGCAGCGGGTGGAAAAACGCGTTCATCGTCAGGTCCACGACGGTCACGAACGTGGCGATGACTACAATGAACGCCGGAATGCGCACCTTGTCCGGCACGATGTTGCGGATCAGCGAAATCATGGCGTTCGAGCACGTCAGCACGAACAGGACCGCCAGCCCCATGCCGATGCCGTTTTCCGCCGAGGTGGTTACCGCCAGCGTCGGGCACATACCCAGCACAATCCTGAATACCGGGTTTTCCTTGATGATCCCTTTGGTGAATTCGGCCGCGTAACCCATCGGTTTACTCCGTCAGATCCTTGCCCTGGATCGGCAAAGGCGTCTTGGTCGTTGTCGGCAGCGGTTTGGCCGCGGGCAGGTTCTTGTCGACGATGCCGCCCTCTTCCAGCGTCGCGTCCGGCGTCGGAACAAGAGGCGCGTTCGGGTCGGGCGTCGGCTCGACCGCTGCGACGGGCGTCGCGTTGCCGGTCAGTTCGACGCGGTTGTCGCGGAACCATTCGAGCCCGGCCTTGATCGCCCCGCAGATCGCCCGCGGGCTGATCGTCGCGCCGGTGAGGGCGTCGATTTCGCCGCCGTCCTTTTTCACGCGCCAGTCGGTGTTGTCCAGATTGCGCGGTTGGCCGTCCTTTTCGATGAGCTGCTTGCCCCACGCCTCGTTGGTGGCGATGTTCGCGCCCAACCCCGGCGTTTCGGCGTGCTCGACGACCTTGAAGCCCAAAATGGCGCCGTCGGCGTCCA
>DAINPV010000275.1:0-5690 GCA_036743315.1 bacterium
CGCCGCCGCGCCCACCGATGCGCCGCCGGCCGACGACGACACAACAGACGACGACACGCCCGACGACGACACGTCGGGCGACGACGACGATGCGTCGTCCGCCGACGATGACGACGATGACGACGACGGCTGCGGTTGTTGAGCCGTCGATCCTGCGCTGATCGCCACGCCCTTCGCCCCGCGGCGGAGGGCGTTTTTCTTTGGTGCGGTTGAGCTTTGCCGCCGAACCGGTTATAGTTTTTTCGCGAACAAACATCCTCGAACCATCCACCGAAAACCGGGAGACCATCCATGCGGATATTGGGTTGCGTCTGCGCGCTGCTGATCCTGTTGAGCACGCCGGTGCTGGCCGACGAAGAAGTAAACGGCTACCTGCACGAAGTGGACGGCCAGCGCGTCTTGCACGTGTGGGGTTCGCATTATGAAATGGGTTACGCGCAGGGCGTGCTGCTGGGCGGCGAAGTCATGGATCTGATGCACGAGTACATTCTCGCATTGCTGCCGCCGTCGCTGTATAACCTGCTGCACCCGATCGTTTCGCTGCTGTTCACCGTGCCGCCCGAATACCGCGAAGAAGCCCAGGGGATCGTCGACGGCATCTGCGATTCCACCGATGCGCGCATCTATCCGCTCGGGCGCGAGATCGACATATTCGACCTGCTATTGGCCAACGCGGTCGGCGACATCGGCGCGATGGCTTGCTCCAGCCAGTTGGCATGGGGGCCGTCCACCGACGGCGATGCGCGGCTGCAAGGCGAAACGGCCGTTTGCCGCAACCTCGATTGGGCGCTGTTCGGCGCGGATCGCTACCTGCTGCCCAAGCGCACGGTCGTCACCGTTTATACGCCGACCGATCCGCCGGGGCACACCGTGGCGATGGTTTCGTTCCCCGGTTATTTTGGTTGTCTTTCCTGCATGAACGAACTGGGGCAGACGGCGGTGATCAACATCGCGCACAACGGCATTGCGCTGTGGGACATCGATTTCGCCGAGCGCTACACGCCCATCGGCGTCACGCTGCGCGAGGCGCTGCACCGCGACGACTTCAACGGCGACGGCGTGCGGGATCTGAACGACGTCATCGAGTCCGTCCTCGACGAAAAACGCAGCGGCGCCACGGTGATCAATTTGGCGATGCCGGCCGCGGAGACGCCCAACGACCCGACGGTCGTTCTGGAGATCGACAGTGCCGGTTACGCGTTGCGCACGCCTGCCGACGAACCCGACATTCCCGCGCACGTGCTGCTGGCCACGAACGACCTGCGCAAGCTGCGCAAGGCCATGCCCTGCGATCGGTACGAAACGATGCGCGCGGCGCTGTTGGAACGCAACGGCCTGTTGACGCTCGCCGAGATGTGGGAGATCGAAACGCTTGTCGAGCAACACACCTGGTTGTCGACCACGGCGCAGACGATGTACTTCTTGCCCGCCGAACGTGAGATGGGCGTCGCGTTCAGCGACAATGAAGTCTGCTCGCCGCAAAAGCAGCCGGCCGTGCTCGCTTGGGACGAGATCGCCGAATTGCCGCCGGGCGTCGATTTGACCGAGCCGGACGACGACGACGCCCCGGACGAAGACGCGAACAACGCCGATGACGACGATGAGGAAACCGGCGGTTGCTCGTAACACGTCCGCCCTACATCTCCACATAACCTTTTTCTCGTCCGGCTGCTGGACATTTGATTGTTGCTGCCTATATTGGTGGAGATTTACTAAAAATAGTCCGAGGGAAGCGCGATGTTTCAGTTGTTCGCCGCCTTGCCGATTCCGTTGCTGGGGTTGCTGGCCAGTCTGGTCGCCGGATTGGCGACGGCGTTGGGCGCAGCGCCGATCTTGTTTACGCGCAATATTTCACAGCGCACGCAGGACGTCATGCTCGGCTTCGGCGCAGGCGTGATGCTGGCGGCGACATCGTTCTCGCTCATTATCCCGGCCATCGAATTTACCGGCGACAATTGGGGCGGCGCCCTCACCGTGGCCGCCGGCATGATGCTGGGGGCGCTTTTTCTCTTCAGCAGCGACAAATACCTGCCGCACGAACACTTCATCAAAGGCCCGGAAGGATCCGACGCAACCAAAATCCGCCGCATTTGGTTATTCATCATTGCCATCGCCCTGCACAACTTCCCCGAAGGGTTGGCGGTCGGCGTCGGCTTCGGCGGCGGCGATCTGCAAAACGGCGCGACCCTCGCCCTGGGCATCGGTCTGCAGAACATGCCCGAAGGATTGGTGGTGGCCCTGGCCCTGGTCACCGAAAAATACTCCGTGGGCAAAGCATGGTTCATCGCGCTGCTGACCGGTCTGGTCGAGCCGCTCGGTGGGTTGATCGGTGCAGGCGTGGTTTCGGTTGCCCAACCGATACTACCTTGGGGACTGGCCTTCGCCGCCGGCGCGATGCTGTTTGTCATCAGCGACGAAATCATTCCCGAGTCGCATCGCAAGGGCTTCGAGAAAGAAGCGACCTTCGGGGTGATGCTCGGGTTCCTGATCATGATGGTGTTGGACATCGCTCTCGGATAAATCAGCATGAACCGTCTTTTCGCCGTTCCGTCTTCTCCCCGCCTGGTGACGCCCGCGTTGCTGGTCGCAGTCGTCGCGATTTCCTTCGCTGCCATTTTCTTCCGCTTGGCCGCGCCGACTCATCCGCTGGTCGCCGCCGGATTGCGTTTGGCGGTGGCGGCCGCAATTCTCAGTCCTTGGACGGTCCGCGCGCTGCACAGCCGTCGTTTGCCGGCCAAAACGATCCGCCTGGCGGTCCTCGCCGGTTTGCTGTACGGCGTTCATTTCGGCGCGTGGGTCGCTTCGCTGAATCTCACGACGATTGCCGCGTCGGTCACGTTGGTGACGACCAACCCGCTGATTCTCGCGGCGATCGGCACACTGACCGGTCGCGACCGGCCGCACCGACGATTGTGGTTCGCCCTCGTTCTGGCCGTCATCGGCTTGCTGTTGATCGGCGGCGCCGATTGGCGGCTCGGTTCGCGCGCCTTGCTGGGCGACGCGTTGGCGTTGTTGGGCGCACTGGCCATGTCGGGCTACTTGCTGGTCGGACGCAGTCTGGGCGAGCGACTGGACGTCTGGTCGTTCTCGGGCATCGCCACGGCCGTCGGCGCGATCGTGCTGCTGGGCAGCGCCGGGACGCTGGGCATCGCGCCGCTCGCCGCCTCGTGGCGCGCCTTCGGCTTTTTGGTGCTGGCGGCGATTCTGCCGCAGTTGGTCGGCCACACGCTGCTGACCTGGTCGCTACGTCACGCGCAACCGTCGGTGGTGGCGATGGCCGTGGTCGGCGAGCCGGTCGGCGCCACGTTCCTCGGCTGGCTGCTGTTGGGCGAAAGCGTCACCGGCTTTATCGCCGCCGGTTGTTTCCTCACGCTCGCCGCCGTGCTGGCCGCGATCGTCCAAACAAAACGGCCCGGACGATCCGCGCCGTCCGAGCCGTTTTCGCTTCGCTAAATAATTACATTTTCGCCGGCGTCAGCACCAGCTTGCCGACCGCATCGTCCTCCAACTGATCGAAATCGAGCGTCAAGGAAGCGCCCTGGCCGGCCTGAAACAGCGGCAGCAGATCGTCGTAATGGGCCGATCCCGGGCGGCCCGACTGCCCGCCGGGCAGCGCCATGGTCGAGGCGTTCAGGTCGTTAAGATCGACCACCACGCGCATCACCGGACCGTCTTCGATTTCGAACTCGTACATGTTCGCGTGATGATATTGGTGCTTGGAAACGGTGTTGCCCGCGCCCGCCGTCGGCAGCGGTCCACGGTTGAGATACCCGCCCAAGGCGCCCACGTCGCCGAAAGCATGCTTGAGCACGAAGGGCGCGGCGGTCGACCACTTCCACTCGCTCACTGACGGGCCGTAATGCTCGGCCAGCGCGGCGATGGCGCGCGGATACACGGCAGTCACCACTTCCACGGCCGTTTCCCGCTTCTCGGTGCGCCGGTCGTCCCATGCCGGATTGCTCGGATGAGCCAGCACGTCGAACAGCAGCGGCTCGGTGTTGAAATAGTGCATGACGAATTTCAGCGTCGGGCGGCTGAACTCATCCTGCACCGCCTCGCGAAACACGAAGGAGTTGAGCGTCTGGAAGATCGTCGCGGCGGGCTCGTCGGGGCGCACCGCGCCGTCCCAAGCGATCAGCGTTTTCGCCGCTTCGGCCGGCAACGGATCGTCGCCGTCGGCGAAGGGTTGCAGCGCTTCGGTGTAAAGCGCTTGAAGTTCGCTCCAACCCAGGTCGACCGCATCGAGCTGCAACGCCTGTAATTGCTTTACCACCGATGAGCCGTTGCCGCCCGCCCCCAGCACCGCATGAATTCGCCCGGAACGATGCGGCACGTCGCCTTCCAGTGCGATCGGGTAGTTGAACGACTCGGGCGTGATCACCATGTTGTTGGCTGTGCCGACAAAGCCGACCGGCGGATTCTCGAAATACGGCATGTCGGCGCACGGCACCAATCCTTCCCATTCGTAGTCGTCGGTCCAGCCCGGTACCGGGAACGTGCCCAGGTGTTTGGCGCGCTTGGGCAAATTAACTGAACCCATATACAACACGTTGCCTTCCGCGTCGGCCAGCGACCAGTGGCCGTCCATCGCGGTAAAATCGCACAGCGCCAAGCGCGCTTCGCCCACGTTTGTTGCTTGATAAAGCGAGTGAATCGCATGCAGCGGCCGGCCGACTTCCTGTACGCGGTGCAGTGCCAACAAAGGGAAATCGTCAGGAAGACGATCGATGAAATCGTTGATGATCACCCCGTGGCGAGTTTCGCGCACGGTGCGTTTTTCGGTCGTATACGTACCGTCCTTCTGCCGGATTTTGAATTCCTCCTCGCGCACAAGAAACTTTTCCGCCTTGCCGTTATGGAGGTATTGATCCGGTTTGCCGGGCACTGGCATTTCGACGTACAGGTCGGTGATGTCGGCCCAGTTCGAGGTCGGCCCCCAGCCGATGAATCCGTTGGTGCCGTGGGCGATCGCCGGCGTACCCGCGTAGGTGCCGCCGACCACCTTGTACCCCTCGGTCGGATGCACGTATTCAAGATGCGCCAAATAACCCATCGACGGCATCATGTGCGGCATGTGCGGATCGGTCGCCATCGCGCCCTTGCCGGTGCCGGTCCATTTGCCGCTGACCGCCCAATTATTACTTGCCGAACGCCCTTCGAGCATCCGGCTGAGCGGATTGACCTCGTTCGTCGACAGAATCAACTCCACGGGAACATCGATAGGCTCGTTGCCTTTGAACTGCTGCAGGTAGTCAGCCAGCTCCGGCACGATAAGCGGCCGCTCGGCAAAGGGATCGCGCTCGGGTTTTTGCCCCAGAGCAAACGGCGGCGCCGAACGGCGGAAACTCCAGATCTTCGTCGCACGCTCGATCGTCGATCCGGTTTTGAGCTGGTTGATGACCAATTCCATGCGGCCCAGTTCCATCTCCCAGTTTTTGCACAAACCGAATGAGAGCATCGCCAGGATCAGCGCCGTATCGTATGGCCGCCATCCCTCGGGCTGATAGTTGAGCAGGCGAAACTCCAACGGGCGCGGTTCCAGCGCCGTCGCCGCGTTCACGCCGTTCGCATAGGCGCCGACCAGCTTCATCGCCTCGGGACCGAATGAATCCAAAATCTGCTCCGCCGTGCGATAGAGGCCGACCATGCGGCTGAACACTTCCATGCGCGCGAGCACCTCGCTGTTGCCC
>DAINPV010000276.1:0-5675 GCA_036743315.1 bacterium
CGCGCCGAACATCTGCTGCGGGCTCTTGGCCGAGGACACGTGGTCCAGGTACTCGGGATAGAAGTGCTCGATGAACTTCACCCAGCCCGGCGAGCAGGAGGTGAACTGCGGCAGCGCCACGCTCTGGTCCTTCTGGACCAACGCTTTGTACAGGCGGATCAGCAGCTCGGTGCCTTCCTCGATAATCGTCAGGTCGGCGGTGAAGTTGGTGTCGAACACCTTGTCGAAGCCGCAACGGCGCAACGCGGTGTTCATCTCGAAGGTCAGCGCGTGGCCGGCTTCGAGGCCGAAGCACTCGCCGATGCCCGCGCGGGGACTGGGCGCGGTCTGCATGACCACGTGCTTGGTCGGATCGTCGATGGCGGCCCAGATTTCGTCGGTGACGTCGTGGGCGGTCAACGCGCCGGTCGGGCAGCGGTTGATGCACTGACCGCAGTTGATGCACACCACGTCGGCCAGCGGTTTTTCCATGAAGGTCGCGACATGGATGTCGTGGCCGCGACCGAACATTTCCAGCACGCCGACTTCCTGCAGGTCGATGCAGGTGCGCACGCAACGGCGGCAATCCACGCACTTGTTGGGATCGCGGTACACCGAATGGCTGGAGTGGTCCAGCGGAAACATCGGCGCTTCGGGGTGACCGAAACGGAAGGTGTCCACGCCGTGCTCTTCGGCCAACGCCTGCAGTTCGCAATTGCCGTTGCGCGTGCACGAATAGCATTCGCCGTAGTGGTTGGCGAGCATCAGATCCAAAATGTTGCGGCGGGCGCGACGCACCTTCGGGGTGTGCGTCTTCACCTTGATCGGCGCGGTGATCGGATAGGCACAGGAGGCCTGCAGCGTCCGCTGCCCTTCGACCTCGACCACGCAGATCCGGCAGACGCCGGCGATGCACAAGTCGTCGTGATAGCACAAGGTCGGAATCTTGATCCCGGCTTGGCGCGCCGCCTCGAGAATCGTCATGCCCAACGGCACCTTGACCTCGACGCCGTCGATCATCGCGGTTACCAGACCGCCGATGGCGCCGGGATCGCCCTTGCCCACTTTCGCACCGCGCTGGCTGACCGGGGCGCGGGAAGTGTCTTCGGAGAATTTCTTGTCGGTCATTTATTTCCCTCCTTGCATCGCGTTTCCGGTGCGACCCAGGATCTCGCCTTTGAAGTGTGTCGCAATCGAAATGAACGCATTGGGGCTCGACTGCCCCAGCCCGCACTTGGAAGCCAGTTGCATGGTTTCCGACAGCGAAAGCAGTTCGTTGAGATACTGCACCGAGCATTCGCCTTTCTTCAGCAACTGCACGCCTTCCAACAATTTCGGGTTGCCGTCGCGGCAAGGAGTGCACTGGCCGCAAGACTCTTCGCAGAAGAACTCGAGGAAGTTTTCCGCGATATCAAGCAGATCGCGGTCCGGACCGAAAACGATGATCGAACCGCCGGTGGCGATGTCTTCGTAGGCGATGGCGCGGCTGAAATCGGCCGCCGGCACGCAGTGGCCCGAAGCGCCGCCGATCTGCACGGCCTTGGCGTCGGCGCCGCCGACCGCTTTGAGCAGATCCGCCACGGAGATGCCCATCGGGAATTCGTACACGCCGGGGAATTCGCAATCGCCGGAGATGCTGAACAGCTTCAAGCCGGTCGATTTCTCCGTGCCCAAGCCCTTGAACCACGCGCCGCCCTTGGCGAAGATCGCCGCGGCCCACGCGAAGGTTTCCACGTTGTTGACGATGGTCGGCTTGCCGTTGAAGCCCGTGTCGACCGGGAACGGCGGCCGGTTGCGCGGCTCGCCGCGGTGCCCTTCGAGCGACTCGATCAACGCGGTTTCCTCGCCGCACACGTAAGCGCCGGCGCCCATGTGCAGGTGAATGTCGAAGTTGAAGCCCTTCTTGCCCAGGATGTCCTTGCCCAGCAGACCGGCCGCGCGCCGCTTGGCCAGCGCGTCTTCCAGGTGCGCCGCCAGGTAGGTGTACTCGGCGCGCAAGTAGACGATGCCCTCGTCCGAGCCGATGGCCAGACCGCCGATGGTCATGCCTTCGAACACCAGGTCGGCATAGTCGGAAAGGATCAGGCGATCTTTGAACGTGCCCGGTTCGCCTTCGTCGGCGTTGCAGACCACATACTTCTTTTTGCCTTTCGCCGCCGCCGCGAGGTTCCACTTCACCGAAGTCGGGAAGCCGGCGCCGCCACGGCCCTTCATCCCCGATTCCTTGAGCTCGCCGATGATGTCGGCGCGGCTCAGGGCGATCGCTTTATTCAGGCCGGCGTTCGCCTCGATCGTCGCGAACGTCAGTTTGTTCTTGTTCTTCGGTTCGATCATGATTAGTGGCCCTCCTTCTGCTGCATGGCATGCACGCCGAAGACGGACCGGCATTCCTCGATCAACCCGTGCACCTTGTCGGGGGTGACGTGGGTGTAGATCTGGTCGTTGATCAACAAGGCCGGCCCCTGATCGCACATGCCCAGGCAGTTGGTGTATTCCAACGAGAACTTGCCGTCCGGCGTGGTTTCGCCGAACTTGATGCCTAATTCGTTCTCCAACTGCTTGGCCACCTTCTCGGTGTGGTTCATCAGGCAGGAAATCGTCCGGCACAGCCGCAGCACGAAGCGCCCCTTCGGTTCGGTGTGCAGGAAGCTGTAGAACGAGACCACGCTGTTGACTTCCACCGGATGAATGCCCAACGCGTCGGCGATCACCTGCATGGCGAACGACGAAACCTGCGCATAGGCCTTCTGCACTTCCTGCAGAATCGGAATCAACGACGAGCGCTCGCGGCCGAGTTGATCGGCCAACGCATAAATCTGATCCTTCATTCGATCGCGTTCGGTGACGAGCATTACGCGCCCCCTCCTTTCTTGACCAACAGCGCTTTCACCTTTTCGATGAGGGCGTCGGGGGAAATCGGTTTCTCCTGGAAATCGTCAACCGGCACGACCGATTCGTCGGCGCCGAAATCCATGCCGGTGACCTTGCCGACGCTGGTCAGCATCAAGATCGGCGCGGCGAACCCACCCTTGCGTAAATCCTGGGCCATGACGAACCCGTCGTCCGGCTGGTCCATCATGACATCGAGCACGATCAGGTCGGGCCGGAACGTATTGACCGCCGCCATGCCCTCTTCCCGACTGGGGGCTGTCGCGATCTGATGCCCTTCCTTTTCGAGCACCATGCCTACCACTTCCAAGATGTCGGGATCGTCGTCAACGATTAGAATCTTAGCCACGGTGTTCTCCTTTCAGGGTTTTGTTATGATACCTTGAAATATATGAACTGAAGACTTCGCTTTTGCTGAATGACCACTCATTCATTCATGGTAGAGCGTTTTGGTATCATGGTCTGCCGCACCTGTCAACACTCTTCGTAAAAGACTCTTTTTTCATCTTTATGAAAAAAAAGCATAATTTTTTCAAGGCGGACAAAAAAGACCTATTCTCGATATTTTTCAAGCTGTTAGCGTGCTGTGCATTTTGTAACGAAGAGGCGACAACCAAACACGCCCGTCGTTCACAATGTAACAACTGAATTGAAATTATTTAAAGTGCGTCAAATTTCTCTCTACCGCGCCCCAGACGACACGTTTTCCATGCAGATGCCTGCATGAAACGCGAATAGTGCCGGCCACACCGATCGCCGGTTGCCAACCTTCGCCCCGCTCTGTACAGTGCCGAACCGATGTCTACCGCCACCTGCCGGAGGAACCGCGCAATGCTTCGCCGCTTCATCTCTCTGTTATGCCTGCTGTGGTTGCTTTCCCTCGCCGCTTGCGACACCCCCCTGCGTCAATGGGGCCCACTGGCCGACGGCGCGCTGGAAGGATTCAACTATTACGCCCAATTGCCCGCCGCCGCGCGCAACGTGCCCTACGTGCCCGGCGGCGATCCGGCGCAGGTGCTGGACATCTACGCGATCGATGCGCCCGGCCCGGCGCCGGTGTTCGTGTTCCTTCACGGCGGCTACTGGCAATCGGGCACGATCAAGCTTTACGGCTCGCTGGCCAAGAGCCTGGCCCGCCTCGGCGTGGTGACCGTGACCGTCGAATATCGCCTGTACCCGCAGGTGACCTTTCCGGCCTTTATGGACGACGCCGTGGCCGCGCTCAATTGGGTGCACGCGCACATCGGCGAATTCGGCGGCGATCCGAACCGCATCGTCCTCAGCGGGCACAGCGCCGGCGCACACATGGCCGCGCTGCTGCTGGTGGACGATCGCTTCCGCAACCGTTTGGCTTTCCCGGTCGCGCAACTGGCCGGCGCGGCGCTTTTCGCCGGCGCTTTCGATTTCTATCGCGAAAACAAACTGGACATGAACATCATCCGCCGCGTCATGGGCGGCGACGAGGAAACCGTGCGCCTGGCGCAGCCGATCGTCCACGTGCGGGCCGACGTGCCGCCCATGCTGATCGTCAACGGCGATCGCGACAAGCTGACCAGCGAGCCGCAGGCCGCGTTTTTCGCTCAGGCGATGCGCGACGCCGGCGCGCCGGTGACCTATGCGCAGATCCCCGGCGGCGATCATCTCTCGGTGATTCTGGATATCGCGCCCGGCGCGGAAGGTCCCGCCTGGCAGGCGCTGTTGCCGTTTTTAGGCCAGGTATACGCGAAGCGGAAATAAAATCTTACAACACGCGGCGCAGGTGCACCATGTCCATGCCGTCCAACCGCACGTTGGGCGTCATGCGAATCGGCCGGCAATCCAGCGACAGCAGCAGGCGCTGCATGCGCCGGTTGTCGGCGTACGTGTCGATGTCCACCGCCGCGTAGCCGCGTTTTTTCGCCTCGTCAAACACGTGCTCGATCATCGCCCGGCCCAGCCCGTGTTCGCGCAGATCGCGCCGCACGACCAGGCTCAGCAATTGAAAGCGCTGCGCTTCGATCAATTTGGTCACCGCCGCCGCCAGCAGGCGCTCGTCCTCGATCATCGCGTAATAGTCGATGCGTTCGCGCTGATGATGGCGGAACCAGTCGTCGGTGGTTTCCTTGGCGAAGGGCGTCTGCGCAAAACTCAGGTAGAGCAGATCCGCGGGGTCGTTGAGCAGCGCCACATAATCGCGTTGCAGCAGCTTCAGATCGTCCTGATTCTGTGCGGGCATCAGGTGACGAATGTGCAAAGCGGCCTCCCAAAAACAAAAGCGGATGAACGCCTCATCCGCTTGTAGCACACTTTTCTCGAAAGCAGCACCCATCCTCGTCATTATCGTGGGTCAGCGTCGTGTCATCATCGCCGATCGGCAGGATGACAATCCAAAAGAATTGACGCGTCCCAAGGGCTTCGCCTTTTGGAATCCCACCCCGACGACAGATGCCGCCGGAACCCCACCGGGCGCGCCCTTCGTGGAGTTTATCCTGAGCTTACTTGCGGTGAGCTTGCCTGCCCTGAGCCTGCCGAAGGGCCTGCCCTGAATAAAGTCAAAGGGGCCTAGGGCAACGACCGGGCAAGGCGAAAGCCCTGGGCGATGCCGCTGTAGCTGGGGTTGGAGTCGTCGCGAAGCGCCGAACGGCAGTACCTCGCTTGGTTGCCCCAGTGGCCGCCACGACACACCCGGGCGGAGCCGCTCGCGGGTCCTGCTGGATCTGTCACGGAGCCGGGATAATCGCCATACCAATCCCAGATCCATTCCCAAGCATTCCCGCTCATGTCGTACAGGCCCCAGTTGTTTGCCAGCTTCTGACCCACAACTTCGG
>DAINPV010000277.1:0-5629 GCA_036743315.1 bacterium
CAGATGCGTCTCGTAAGGCCAGCGCGCGTAGAACGGCACAAAGGCCGTCCAGCCGCCCTCGTCGAACAAGATCCGCCGCCCGTCGGCGCGCTCGCTCTCCACCAGGTGGCAGTGCAGGCACTGGCCGGTTTTTTCGCGATAGGCCGCCGCGCGTTTCATCTCGACGGCCGGCACCGGCGGAATCAGCGGGAAGGCGTAGATCTGCCCGTGCGGATGCGGCATGGTCACGCCGATTTCCTCGCCGTGGTTTTCGAAGATGTAGACGTACTTGATCTTCTTGTTCTCGAACAGCTCGAAGTAGCGGGCCCGCCACAGGCGCGCCAGCTTCACCAGGTGCTCGTTGTCGATGTCGATGAAATCGCGCGTATGGTCCGGATGATACAGCACGACATCGCAGGCGCCCCACGATTTGCGCACGCGCCAGGGCGCAACTTCCTCGACGCCCGGGATCGGCGCCGGCGTGTCGAAGCTGGGAAAGTCGTTGGGGTAGATGTGCACGTCGTAGCTGTCGGGCACGCGGCCCGAGCCGGGGCAGAACGGGCACCAATCGCGCGGCATTTGCGGCCGGTCCATCCGGTGCGTCGCGGTCACGACCCACTCGCCGCGCAGCGGGTCCCAGCGTAGTTCGCTCATTCGTTTTCCTCACACGCGCCGTCGCCTCGACGAACGCGGTCTTCAACAATCGCTCACGCGCCAAGCGCAAGTCGGCCTACACCGCCGGCGCTCCCCTTCGCCAAAACGACGAGCTCGTAGATTAATGGTTGCCGACGATTCTGACAATGCCCTTTGAATCAATAATTGCCGGCTTCAGCAATGCATGGATCTTTCTTGCCGATACTGTTTGACTTTTGGCACGACTTTTCAGATTTTGGATAAATCATCTACGCTACGTTCCGCAGAGGGGGAAACAATCATGCGGAAATTCTGCGTCTTTTCGATGCTGTTGCTTTTGTATCTGACCTTGCTTCCGATCGTAGCGGCAGCGGGAGAAATTCCCGACGTTCCGCCCGGCCTGAATTTGCCGCCCTTTCTCGGCCAGCCGATGCAAGCCAATCCGCTACCGCCCAAAGATGTCGCGCCACATCCGTACCTTGCCCCGCAATCTTCGATGCACGTAGACATGTACAATTCCGGCGTAGTCGATTTGCCCGCGCCGCTGGGCCTTGATCCGGTCGTTCGCTCGCGTTCGATGAGTCAATTCATCGGCATGTGCCTTAACTTTTTCTACGATAGCAACGAAAACCTTTTCGCCTTTTGCGGCACCATGCCTGAAGGATTGCTCGGCCTGAGCATCGATTTTCAAATCGCACTGATCGATCCCGAAACGCTGAGCAAGCGCGCAACGTTCGCGCTGCTGTCTTTTTCCGTTCTCGAATTGCTGAACATTCCGCTGGAATTCGGCTACATGAATCTCGACAACCTGGGCCGGATGATTGTCATCGACGACGACAACAACGTGCTGTTCGTCGGACTGATTGGCGATTCCGCACAGCCGGAACTGGCCGTGCTGGACTCGTTCGCCCTGGCCGGCTCCGTCGATCCGGCCGACGACAAGGTCGCCTCGGTAGTTCCCGATTACGACGGCAATTATTGGTTCATGACCCTGGGAAAAACCGACGCCGACGGCAAGGCGCTCGTGCCGGCGATGCTTGGCGTGGTCGTGCGCGATACGCAGGAAGTGCTGCTGCGCGAATTATCCGGTCAGGTAATCGAAAACGGCCTGGCGATCGACGCGCAAGGCGTTTATCTGGTCACCGATTACGCAACCTACGGTTTCACGCTCGACGCGAACGCCGGGAAAATCGATCTGCTTTGGCGTGAGCCCTACGCACGGGCGACGACTCCTAAGCCGGGCACGATTTCGCTCTATGGTTCGGGGGCGACGCCGACCTTGCTCGGCGATGACTATTTGGTCATTACCGACAACGCCGACGAGCAAATCAACTTGCTGGTCTACGATCGGCGGAGCAATGTCGACGGCGAACGGCTGATTTGCCGAGTGCCCCTGTTCGAAGCCGGCGCCAGCGCCAATGAAAATTCGGTCGTCGCCGTCGGTCGCAGCATCCTGGTGCAAAACTGGTACAACGCGCCTTCGATGATCTTCGGCGATCACACACAAATGGCCCCCGGGCTGTGGCGCATCGATATCCGTGAGGACGAGAGCGGCTGCGACGTCGTTTGGCGCAACGAGCAATTCGCCGCCGCGGGCACAATCAAACTTTCCACCGCAACCGGCTTGATCTACGGCGCGATGCAAAGCCGCGAGATCGCCGGTACGCGCGCCTGGTACGCGCAGGCGGTTGATTTCGTCACCGGCGAAACGGTCTATCAGGTATTGCTGGGCAACGGATTGTTCAAGGACCTCTTGTACATCCCGGTCTATTTCGGACCCGACGGCACGCTATATCAACCGGTTCTCAACGGCATCATCGCCGTATCCGACACCGTCCAGATCGACGATGACGACGATGACGACGACGCTTCACCCGATGATGACGCAACCGACGACGACGACGAATTTCTGCCGCCGACCTCGGATGATGACGACGACGACGATGACGACGGGTGCGGCTGCTGAGCGGAAAATCGTCGTCGCTTATTCCGCCCCGACATTTGCCCGGCCTTTGCTTTGTGGTACCATCGAGATGCGGCACAAACTTTTTTCATCCCGGAGGCGAAGATGGAAGCGCTCGAAGGACTTTTGCAACGTGAAGACACCGCATTGGTCGTCGTCGACATTCAGGAAAAGCTGTTTCCCAAGGTGATCAATCATCAGCTCGTGTTGGATCGCTGCCTGAAGACCATCGAGTTCTGCAAGCGATTGAACATTCCGATCATCGTCACCGAACAGTACCCGTCGGGGCTGGGCCTGACGCTGCCCGCTGTGCAGGACACGCTGGGCGCGGAGTACAAGCCGATCGCCAAGACGGCCTTTTCCTGCTTCGGCGAGCCCGCGTTCGTCGAGGCGGTCGAGGAACTGGAAGTCGCCTCGCTGGTGCTCATCGGCGTCGAGACGCACGTGTGCGTGGCGCAAACCGCCCTGGTGGGCATGCACGGCCACGACCTGGAGATGGTCGTGCTCGCCGACTGCGTGTCCAGCCGCGACGCGTACAACACCGACGTCGGCCTGCGTCGCATCGACGAGGAAGGCGGCATCATTTCGTCGATGGAAATGTTCTTCTACGAAATGCTCGTGCGCGCCAAAACCGAGGAACACCAGGCCGTGTTCGACCTGCTGAAATAAACGGGGAAATCCAAATGCGCATTCGTTGGGCGATCCTTTGTTGCCTGCTTGTTCTGTTGTTGTCGGCGACGGCTTGCCAAAAACCGGCGGTCGAAACCGCCGCGCCGGCGCTGCCGGAAATCGAAATGAAAAACCGCGAGGCGCTCATGACCTATCTCAACGAGCGCCTGGCGATGAACCAGCCCGGCCGCGCGGCCGACGAGGAACACGGCGAGAAAAACCGCCTGTCGTACTTCGGCTGCCTGGAGCAGTACAAAAACGACGACTGCCGCTTCATGCTGTGCAGCCCCTACGCCTTCTCCGCCGCCGACCAGTACCTGCTGGCCGGCAAGCTCGACGAAGCGTTCACCTACTACAGCGCCGCCTACGATCTGACCAAAGAGGAAATCGCCAACAGCGTCGAGCAACTCAACAAGTGGGAAACCGAAGTCGAAGCCAAGAAAGCCGCCGGCGAAGCGACCGAACAGGATCGGCGGCACTTCCTGTTCCGCAAGGTGACCTCGCTGCAGCGCCTGTACAAAATGCACGCCGAGGTCGGACGCATCTTCCGCCGCCTGGCGATGATCTTCGACGCGCAGGGCAAAACCGACGAGGCCGCCAACGCGCGCACGATGGCCGACGATTTCGTCGAAACCGCCGCCGATCGTTACTTCGACTACTTCGCCGCGCGCAAGGAAATCGCGCCGCTACTGGATCCCAACGACGCCACGCACCAGAGCTTCTACATTTCCACGATCAAGGAAACGGACCTGCTGCTGGAAATGCCGCACCTGTAACCAGGATTAATTCCCGGACCTCTGTTTACTTTCATTACGTGGAGCCTCGGCCGGCGCTGACGCGCATGGAATAAAGTCATCTCTGAAAGCCCGTAGGCGCGACGAAGAATCTACGTCCGTGTACGAGAGATCCTTCGCTGCGCTCAGGACTAGGGTTGTGTGACACTCTTTTGGCGAAGCCAAAGGTGTGCTTGTCGCAGCCAGATTATCAGATCAAGTCCGGGGTGACAACTTACAGGTTATGAGTTATAAATTGATGGAATATTGATACCTTGTCACTCATAACTCATCACATTTTTCGGTGGCACTGATACGCCGAACGTAGTGAGGTTTATCAGTGTTGATCGGAAACACTGATAAACTCGCTCACTTTGTTCGCTCGTGTATCAGTGCCACCGATCTCATTTGTGACACAGGTATAAATCATGAATGATGTGTTATAAATTGATGGAATACCATTTGTCCAGGCGGGCGTCCAGGACCAGCCGATACCTTTCCCGACCATATCGGCGTCGTCGCCGTTTGTCGTCTATCGATCCGAGCTTCCGCCACGACGCTTGACAGCGCCCGTCGCGCTCGCCATAACGAGCCAAGGAGTTATATGAACCCATGACCGACGCAGCGCCGCTGGCCGGCTTTTTTTCGATCTTCGCGTACCTGCGCAGACGCCTGTTGTACTGCGCCGGCGCGATCTTGCTCGCCTCGTCTGTCGGCTGGTGGTTCTCGCGCGATCTGATCGCCGTGCTGCGCTATCCCTTCCTCGCCGTGATGGGCGACGAACGCGCCCTGGTGTTCACCGCGCCGCACGAGGCCTTCATGGCCCACATGGTCATCGGCCTGGTCTTCGGCCTGCTGGTCGCCGCGCCCTACCTGTTTCTGGAAGGATGGTGGGTGGTCGCGCCGGTGTTTTACCGCCAACAGCGCGTCCGCTTTCTGCTGTTCGCGATGTTCAGCGCGGTCACCTTCGTCGGCGGCGCGGTGTTCGGCTACTTCGGCATTCTGCCGGTGGCGATCGATTTTCTCGTCAAAGGCTTCGAAAACAAAGCGCCGTTCATGGCTCTGCTGCGCGTCAGCGAGTTCATGAGCTTCGCGCTCAAGCTGTTGCTGGTCTTCGGCGTGGCCTTCGAGCTGCCGGTGGCGATGTTCATCCTCGGCCGCCTGGGCCTGGTGACCGGCCGCGGTCTGCTGCGCAGCTTCCGTTACGCCCTGGTGGTCATCGTCATCGCCGCGGCGGTCTTCACCCCGCCGGACGTCACCTCGCAGATCCTCCTCGCCGTGCCGCTGATCCTGCTGTACTTAGTGGGCACGCTGGGCGTCTGGCTGTTCGGCAAGCGGAAGCGGTAGGAACCCCTAGCGGATCATCGTTTCGACGGCAAAATCATCGAGATCATTATTAAGCTGATCGAAGGTCATCAGGTCCAGCGGCGTGGCCAGACCGACGTGTTTGAGTTTGCCCGCCAGCAATTGTTGCGCGATGCGAACCGGCAGCGAATTCATCGGCGCGGCGCCGTCTTTAAGCACGATGCGGCCGAGTCGATCCGCTCCGTCGCCGCGAACGGTTACCGCCAACAACGCCTCACGGCTGAGCTTGCTGCGGCGGGCCCGCCGC
>DAINPV010000278.1:0-5626 GCA_036743315.1 bacterium
TTTTGGCATCGAGCACCGCTTGAAATTCGGTGACCGCTTTGTCTGATTGTTTCTGCGCCACGTAGATGCGACCCAACATCAGGTGCGCGTCGACGTTGTCGGGTTCGAGTTCCACCGCGTTGCGATAGGCTTCCTCAGCCTTGCTGAACTCGCCGCGTTCATAAAGCAGGCGGCCGTATTCCACGCGCGCGTCGACGTTCTTCGGGTATTTAAGGAACAATTTGCGGTACAGATCGATCGCCCGGTGATAGTATCGCCGATCCCAACTGTACATGTTGGCCAGCGCGAAGCTGGCTTCGAAGTTGTTCGGGTTGCGCTTGAGAATCACTTCGTACTGCCGGATCGCGTCTTCGGTGCGGTTGGTGTAGCTGAACAGTTTGGCCAACTCCAACCGTACGTCTTCGCGATCGGGCTCCTGCGCCAAAAGAATTTCATACTGGCGGATCGCTTCTTTGTAACTTTTGGCATAGCTGAGAGTCTGCGCCAGTTCCAAGCGCACGTCGGCGGCGTCCGGCCGTTTGTTCAGGCACCATGCATACTGACCCACCGACGCATTGTATTGTTGCGACCACGCGTACAGCCGGGCGAGGCGCAGATGCGCTTCATAATTGTCCGGTTCGCGTTTGAGAATCTCCAGCGTTTCGCGAATCGCCCAAGCGTAAGTGGCCGGGCTGTAGCTGAAAATGTCGGTCAGCGCGATGCGTGCGCCGATGTGATTCGGGCAGTATTGCAGCAGCGTGCGGAATTCGCGCACCGCTTCCTTGTTGCGGTTGTGATTCTGCAGTTCCTGCGCCAGCAGGTAACGCAGATCGCAGTTGCCCGGATCGTCGCGCAATATGCCGCGCATCTGCTCGATGTTGTCCGGGTATTCGCCCCACACGCCGTAAATGTCGCCCCAGGAGTTGGACAGCAACCACCAGGCGCGGTGGTACTGACCGGTCGTGGCGATGTAGCGCCGCGACAACAGGTAATGGTTGTAGGACATTTCGGCGAAGGCGTTCGTGTTGCTCGGATCGTTTTCAAGCACTTTTTTCTGCATGGCGATGGCGCGCTCGTAACGGCCGTTTTTACGGTCGATCACGCCCAGGCCGTAATAGGCTTCCGGGCTGTCCGGATTGGTGGAGAGCACTTCGCGGTATTCGACCACCGCCTTGTCGTACTGTTCGCGCTTGCGATAGATGCCGGCCAAACCCAGGTGGGCGTGTCCGTTTTTCGGGTCGCGATCGAGCACCCACCGGTACTCCTTGTCGGCCAGGTCCAGGTCGTTGTGTTCCTCGTAGGCCTGCGCCAGGGCGAGGTGGACGCCGAGGTCTTCCGGCTTTTCCTCCATCTTGGCGCGCAACTCCTTGATGACCTCGTCGCTGCGGCCCGAGTACACCTTGGTCTTCATCATTTCCAGGTACAGATCCTGGTCGTCCGGCCGCTTGGCCAGCAGTTGTTCGTAGGTGGTCAGCGACTCATCGTACTGCTCGTTCCAGGACAGTACGCGGGCGAGCAGCAGGCGCGTATCGTCGTCGGAAGGATCCTGCTCCAGAATGTATTGGCACTCGCGAATCGACTTCTCGTAGTAGCCGCGATTCTGCGAATACAGATTGGCCAGACGGCGGTGCAGATCCAAGTCGCTGAACTTCATCACCACCGCTTTTTCCAACGCCTCGATAGCCTGGCTGATATCCTGCTGGTAGGCATAAGCGTCGCCGAGGCCGCCGAGCACCTCGATATTCGTCGGGTCGATTTGCGCGGCGCGGCGGATCGCGTCGATCGATTTTTGATGGTTGTTCATCTTGCCGTAGACCCAAGCCATGCCCAGGTAAGCCTCGACCGAACGTGGGTCGCGTTTGAGCACCTGCTCGTAGCTTTCGATCGAGCTCTTGTATGCCTTGTGCTGGGCGTACACTTCCGCGAGGCGCATATGCGGCTCGGTCGCGTCGGGATGTTTCTCGGCCGCTTCGGTCAGCGTGGAAACGGCTTTATTGAAGTGATAGATCTCGCTGCCGCGCGACATCAGCCAGCGCAGGCGGTTGATCACGCCGATCGCCTGTTTCTGAATGCGTTCCTGCAACTGTTCGCCGTACTTGATTTGATGCAGGCTGTATTGATGATGCGCCCAACCCAGGCCGACCATCGCCAACAGGTAGTTGGCGTGATCGTCGAGGATGTCTTCGTACAGGTCGATCGCATCGTCGTACTTGCCGGCCTCGGTCAGCACTTCGGCCATCAGCAGTTGCGAGTCGATGTTGTCCGGTTCGATCTTCAAAACCTGCCGCGCGTGCTCAATGGCCTCGTCGAATTTGCGCGAGTTCATGTAGGCGCGCACCAGATCGATGCGGATTTCCACGTTTTCGGGATATTTTTGCAGCAGCGCTTCGTACTGCTCGATCGCCATCGTGTGGTTGTTGGCGTACGAATAAATGCGGGCCAACTCGGCGCGGATTTCCACGTTGTCCGGCTGGCTCTTGAGAACTTCGCGATAAGCCGCCACCGCTTCGGGGTAGGTGGCCTCGTTCATCGCGTAGGCGCGAGCGAGGAAGACGCGCGCGTCATTGTCTTCGGGATTGAGTTCGATGGCTTTTTTGAAGCAATCGACCGCTTCGTTGATGCGCCGTTGTTCGGCGTAGATCAAGCCTTTCAGACGCCAGGCAAAGGAATTTTTCGATTCCTGTTGCAAAACTAGCTCGACCACCGCGGCCGCGTCGGTGTAACGCTTGGCGTGATAATAGGCCTGCGCGAGACCGATCAGGCTCTGCTCGCGCGTATCGCGACGACTGGCCAGGTAGTTGAACTGTTTAACCGCGTCGTCATAGCGACCGGCCTGTGACAGCGTGTTGGCGTATTCCAGCCGCACGTTGTCGTTTTCCGGATCCTGTTCCAGCAGGGCTTCGTAATGAGTCAGCGATTTGGCGAAATCGCCTTTCCAGGCGTAAACGCGCGCCGCGGTCTGATGGGCGCGCTTGTTTTTCGGATCGACTTTAAGCACGTTGCGCAATTGCGCCAACGCCTTTTCGTAAGTGGCCGGTTTCCAGGAATACACTTCGGCCAATTCGAGCATGGCGGTGGTGTTTTGCGGCTCTTTCTCCAGCAGCAGATCCAAGTGTTTGACGGCATTGTCGACATCTTCGATCCAGGAGTACATCTGAGCCAGATGCAACCGGGTCGTTCCATCGTTGGGGTCGGCGGCGAGGACTTTTTCGTAAGCTTCAACGGCCAGCTTGGCGTAATCGGTGTTTTGCGGCGTGTACAAATTAAAATAGCAGTCGCCCAGGCGTTTCATCGCCTCGACGTTCTTCGCATCTTCGGCAACGGCTTTTTCAAAAAAGGTGGCCGCCGATTTGTACTGTCCGCTGTTGTACAGCCCCAATCCCTGTTCGTAGGGACCGGCCCACGCCGAGCCGGCGGTCAGGATGACCGCCAAGACCACAAGTATGGCCCAATTGCGTCCTCTGATCCGCATCGAATTACCCCTTATCCGTCGACGCTTTGGTTGCCGCAAACACAAAGTCGCCGAATGTGCCGTCTTGCTATTCCCCCGCGTTGAACAGGCGGAGGGTGATTAATGCTTCCAGATTGTCGAAACTGTAAACCTCATCATCGCTGAACCCGCCGTACATCGGCGATAGCGGGTTGAGGTTTTGAAACCCTTGCAACTTTCTCAGCAACCGGTCGCCCAATTCACGATCACCCGCCAACCGGGCGTAGCGCGCGGCCAGCGCATAGACGCTGGTCGATTCGAAAAACTGCGTCGGCTCGCCGGTCGTACTGTCGTACTCGGCATACAGGACGCCGTCTTCCTTCAACCGTTCGCGCATCCAACCGGCGAAGCGATGCGTTTCGCCTTCGATCGGCAGCGCGAACAACGCGCAATACAACTGGTTGATCATGTTCTGCCGCAGGCTTTCGTATTTTCCCGCGGTGAAGTCGTATCGCTCGTAATACAAGCCGCTTTCGCGCTGCGCGCCCAGCAACAATTTGCCGGTCGATGCATACACCGGCGCCCAGCGTTCGTCTTCGGCGGTCAACACGGCGAGTGTGAGCATGTCAGCATACGACAATCGCAGCGTTTCGGCCACCGTCGGCTGGCCGTAGTCGCGCCAGTTAAGAAAATCGCGCAAGTGACCGTCGACCACTTCGTACTGGAGAACGTTTTCCGCGATGTCCAAAGCAAATTGCTTGTAGGAAACCGCACCCCATTTGCGATGCGCGGCCAGGGCTGCCCCGATGATGCGCAAATCGTCCACGCTGGCGCTGGTCCCCGCGACCAAGTCGCCGTTGTAACTGATCTTCCAATAAAAAAGACCGAATTGTCCGAGCATCTTCTTCTTGATGTAGCTCAACTGTTGATCGAACAACCGTTGATCTCCGGCCGCCACCGCATACTGCATGGCCAGACCGGCCGTCTCGGACAACACACCCGAAGCCAGCAGATCGTCCGGGTCGTACGTCGGAAACAACAACAACCGCCGGACTTTGCCGCTGGCGTAAATCGCCCCGTCTTCGCCGGCCAGCCGTTCCAGCACAAACCGCTTAGCCAGCAACTCCGCTTTTTCCGACGAGACCGTGGCCGGGTAGGCCAACAGACTCGTCGTCGCCAGTATCATCACCGTCAGCAGCCCATAAAGGAGATGCCGCGGCCGCAATTACGCTTCCTCTTCTTCCAGTTCGCGCACCCGGTCGCGACTCATCATTTTGGCTTCCTGGCGCTCGCGTAACTGATAACGCACCGTTTTATCCCAGACCGTGCCCTTGCGTTTGCGCACGATGCTCAGGACGAAGGAGCGGAAAATAACGACGATCCACAACTGACAATAGGTAATGTACATGAGGAAGGAGAGCACAATGTTGGGGAAGCTTTCCTCCTCTTCCAGGCTGATGGCGATCAATAGCTCCATAAAGAAGAGCATTGCCGCCAGGAACCAAATAAAGCTGAAGGGACCGACAAGGCCCAGCTTGACCACCGCCAGCAGGCTGAGCAGCGCGATCGCATCGCTGAGAATGAGGGCCATAAAGAAGATGTAATAGAGGCTGAACATGTAGAACAAGTCAACCATGACCCGTCGGTTCTTCATCTGGAAGGCGACGCGCAGAAATTTGCTGATGATGTAGTTCATGCCCTGTGCCCAGCGGGTGCGCTGGCGGATGAATACCTTCAACTGCTGCGGTTCCTGTTCCCAGGTTACCGCGTAGGGCACGAATTTGATGCGATACCCGAGCTCGTAGAGCCGGATGGAAAGTTCGGCGTCCTCGGCGATCGCTTCCTCGTCGAAACGGCCGGTTTTCTCCAGCACCTTGCGCCAGATGACATAGTTGGTGCCGGGCAACGTCGCCAAGTTGAAGATTTTGAAACGGCCGCCCTGGATGATCCATTGGAAGGAGATGAACTCGATGTTGATGAAGCGGGTCAACAGATTTTGGCGGGCGTTGATCGTGCGGACCTTACCCAGTACCGCGCCCAGTTTCGGATCGTCGACCAGGTTGGCGACCAGGTAGCGCAGCGAGTTGGGTTCGGGGCGGTTGTCGGCGTCGAAGATGCTGATGACGTCGCCCATCGCGTGTTCCAGGCCGACGTTGAGCGCGCGACTCTTGCCTTTGCCGCCTTCGCCGCCGGGAATGTTGACCAGCTTCACGTTGC
>DAINPV010000279.1:0-5612 GCA_036743315.1 bacterium
GCCGGCGACGTACATCGCGGTCGATCTCGTCAGCGGCACGGGCACGAAATCCTGGATCTGGCAGTTGTCCAGGTTGTTGCGCTTGAGGAACAACGCGACCTCGATCGCATCTTCCAGCCGGCTGCCCGGATGCGCGCTGACGAAGTACGGCGTGACGTACAGCTCCTCGAGTCCCGGCAGCTTGGCCAGCTTTTGGAACCGCTGGATGAAGCCCTCCACGCAGCATTCGTCGTACTTGTGCAACCGCTTGTTGACCTCGTTCGACACGTGCTCGAAGGGCACCTTGAGGTGGCCGGGCAAAAAGTAGCGCATGACCTCTTCGAGAAACTCGTCGGCCTGCGGATCGCGTTCGATGATGTCCACCCGCAGGTTGCTCGACAGGTAGCAGCGCTCGACGCCGTCCACGCAGCGCACCGATTTGAGCAGGTCGAGGTACTCGCTGTGATCGATCTTCAGGTTCCCGCAGGGGGTCGGATGGAGACAACTGGTGCGCTGGCATTCGGCGCGTCGTTCCTCGGGCAACGTGCAGCCCATGCCGTACATGTTAGCCATCGGACCGCCGACGTTGCTGATCCAGCCGCGGAAATAACGCAGCCCGGCGATCAGCGTCGCCTCGCGGATGATCGAATCCTTGCTGCGCTGGCTGATATAGCGCCCCTCGAACAGATGATTGGCGCAGAAGGTGCAATCGCCGAAGCAGCCGCGGTGCGTGATGATGCCGTACTTGACCGTCTCGAACGACGGGATCGGCCCGGCCTCGCGGTATTTCGGATGCGGCGTGCGCGAATAGGGCAGCTCGTACATGCGGTCCAGCTCGGTGGTCGACAACGGCCGTTGCGGCGGCGTCTGCACCAGCGTGAAGCCGTTGTAATCCTCCACCAGCGGTTGCGGCTTGCGGAAGTAATCGATGTTGTTGTTGATCAAACGGAAATGTTCCAGAAAACTGGTCTTCGAAGCCACCAGTTCGTCCCAGTTCGGCAATTTGACGTGATCGGGCGGAATGTACTGCTCCCACCCTTCCCGGTTGCGGTCGACCTTGTACATCACCCCGCGAATGGTCCGGCATTCCAGCGCGTTGCCGCCGCGCGCGAACACGCGGGCGATCTGCGTCAGCGACCGTTCCGCGTAGCCGTAGGTCAGCAGGTCGGCCTCGGTTTCGGCCAGCAGGCCGGGTCGCAGCTTGTCGTCCCAGAAATCGTAGTGCGCAAACCGGCGCATCGTCGCTTCGTGCCCGGTCAGCACCACCGGTACGTCCGGATACGCCTTCTTGCAGTTTTCGGTATACACCTGGCTGGCGCGATCGGGCCGCAGCCCGGGCAGGCGCCCGGGGCTGAAAAAGTCGATCTTCCGCGGTCGTTTGGTCGGTCGGTAGTTGGCGATCATCGAATCGTTCTTACCCGCCGAAACGATGAAAAACAACCGCGGTCTGCCCAGTTGCGTGAACTCGCGCAGGTCGTTCCAGTCCGGCTGGGCGATAAAGCCGACCTTCAGGCCCAACGTTTCCAACACTCGTCCGAGGATGGCGATTTCGAAACTGGGGTGATCAATAAACGCGTCGCCGGAAATCAGAATCACGTCGCATTCGTTCCACCCGCGCCACTCGAGTTCCCGCTTGGTCATCGGCGGATGACGAAAGGTCCGCCGTTCCTTCTGGAAGCCGTTCATCGCTCGTCCTTTCTACCCGAACTCAACTGCAACATGCGAGCTAACCGACCAAACCCGAAAATCTCCAGCCCTCGTTCGTTGGCGACCATGCCGATGAAATGGCCCGTTGCATCGTCCCAACGGCGATCCCAACCGCTTCGTCCAGCGGCTTCTCTTGCGCCAGCAAGCCGGCCGTCAATGCCGCCAGCGCGCAACCGGTGCCGTGGACCTCGGCCCCTTCCTGCCGCCGGTTCTTCCACTCGAAAAATCCGTCCGCGGTCCACAGTCGATCGACCGGGTCCCCGGCCAGATGCCCTCCTTTGATCAAAACGCTCCCGGCGCCCATCTCCCGCAAACGTCGCGCGGCCCGCTCGCACTCGAACGGCTGTTTTATTGAGAGATTGCATAACCTCTCCGCCTCGGGAACATTGGGGGCGATCAACGTCGCCTGCGGGATCAACTCGTCGCGCAACACGACGAACGACTCGTCGTCGCCCAACGCGCCGCCCGCGCCCGCCGTCAGCACCGGGTCGATCACCACCGGCACGCCCCGCGGCCGACGGCGTAGAAAATCGCCGACGATCCGCGCGATCGTCGCGTCGCCCAACATGCCGATTTTCACTGCGGAAATCGGCAGATCGGCCGCCAGCGCCGCCAGCGTCTCGGCAAAATACTTCGGTTCAATGGGGGAAAAGCGGGCCGCTCGGTTGGGCCCCTGAATTGTCAACGCGGTAATGGCTCCGGCCGTACGGACACCCAGTCCGGCCAAGGCGACGGCATCCGCCAATAACCCGGCGCCGCCGGTCGGGTCATATCCGGAAATGCATAGGACTATTTTGGTTCGCAAATCGCGCGAATCAACATTCCGGAAATGTCCGTTCGTTGTTTCCAACGTTCTGAACGTACTTTCTAAACTCGACTCTACTCGGCGACTGCCTTTTTCTACGGAATTGACCGTACTTTTCAGTTTTCCCTCATTGCCCAGGCGCAAGAGTCTATCACGATCAAATGACCGATACTAGTACAAAGTTTGGACTTTCTTTTAGAGGATGGTACGCAGCTTTCGCCGCAAGGTGTTGCGGTGCAGGCCCAGCAGACGGGCGGCGGCGACCTGGTTGCCGCGACAGTGTTCCAGCGCGCAGTCGATCAGGCAGCGCTCCACCGTGTCGATCACCGTTTGGTACACGTCGCCCGCGCGGTCCGGCGGCGACGCGGCCAGCAGTTTCTTGCACACATCCTGCAATGCCGCCTGCAATCTGGGATGTTCGTCGTTAGCCATGCCCTTGCTCCTCCCCCGCCGCGGCGAACACGCGCCGCACGATCGTCATCAAGGACGCGGCGTCCGGCGCGGTGGCGATGTCCTGCCGCGCCGCCGTCGCCCCGCGCACGCCCTTGACCAGGCGCAGCGCGAACTTGCGCATTTCCTTGGCCGCTTGTGCCTCGCCCTTGGCCGCAATCATCGTGGCCAGATGCAATTCGAGCATCGCCAGCTTTTCCGCCGCGCTCGGTTCGGGCGGAATCGTCCGGCCCGCCAGCGCCGCGCGCGCCTGGGCGAACAGCCACGGTTTGCCCACCGCGCCCCGGCCGATCATCACCGCGTCGCAACCGGTCTGCGCGACCATCGCCGCCGCGTCCTCGCCGGTCGTCACGTCGCCGTTGCCGATCACCGGCACGCTCGCGACCGCTTTCACCGCCGCGATCAACGACCAGTCCGCCCGCCCGGTGAACTGCTGCGCCCGCGTGCGCGGATGCACCGCGATCGCGTCCACCCCCGCGTCCTGCGCCGCCCGCGCGCATTCGAGCACGTTCACCACCTCCGCGCCCGCCCGCAGCTTGACCGTCAGCGGCAGCGTCGTCGCCGCGCGCATCGCCGCCAGCACGCGATGCAGCAGCGCCGGATCGCGCATCAGCGCCACGCCGTGCCCGCTGTTGACCACCTTGCGCACCGGGCACCCGGCGTTCAGGTCGATCGCCTCGATCGGCCGCAGGTCCGCGACGATCCGGCACGCCTCGGCCAACAAGTGCGGGTCCTTGCCGAACAACTGTGCGACGAAGGGGTGGTCGTCGGGCGCGGCATCCAGGTACGCCAGCGTTTTCTGTCGGCCCTTGGAACGCGGCGGGGCAAGGATCATCCCGTCGGCGCTGACCATCTCGCTGACGGTCAGGTCGGCGCCGCACCGCCGGCACACGGCGCGAAAGGCCATGTCGCTGTAACCGGCCAGCGGCGCGAGAATCAGCGGGATTTTCTCCCCGAAGTCGAGCGAGCCCAGGCGCATGACTACCGTCCGGGCCGCAGGCGCAGCACGTTGCGTTCGTCGGTCAGACGGCCCACGACCGCGCGCACCGGCACGCCCTCGTCGGCCAGCGCGGCCAACAGGTCGTCGGCCTTGTCGGCGGCGACGGCCAACAACAACCCGCCGCTGGTCTGCGCATCGTTGGCCAGCAGCAGCTGATCGTCGCCGAGCGCCGCGTCGGCGCGCACCCAGGCGTTGGCGAAATCGCGATTGGCGTAGGTGCCGCCGGGAATCAGCCCCATCGCGAGGCACTCCGCGACGCCCGGCAGCAGCGGGATCTCGTCGAACCAGACCTCGCCGCCCACGCCGCTGTTTTTCAGAATCTCGAGCGTGTGCAGCAACAGGCCGAAGCCGGTCACGTCGGTCGAGGCGTGCACGCCCACGCGCCGCGCCGCCCGCGCCGCCTTGTCGTTGAGGAACGAACACGAATCGATCAGCACTTGCTCGCTGCCCGCCGGCTCCATCTCCGCCTTGAGCGCCGTGGCCAGCAGCCCCGTGCCGATCGCTTTGGTCAGCACCAACAGGTCGCCCGCCCGCGCGCCGTGCTTGCTCAGAATGTCGTCCGGATGAATCACCCCGGTCACCGCCAGCCCGTACTTGGGCTCCTTGTCGTCCACCGTATGCCCGCCGATGATCGCCACCCCCGCTTCGGCCGCCTTCGCGTAACCGCCGGCCAGAATGTCGGCGAGCATCGACAGCGGCAGCGGCCCTTTCTCGGGGAAGCCCACCACGTTCAGCGCCGTCAGCGGCGTCGCGCCTATCGCGTATATGTCGGAAAGGCTGTTGGCGGCGGCGATCATGCCGAAGGCGGTCGGGTCGTTGACCACCGGGGTAAAGAAGTCCACCGTCTGCACCAGCGCCAGATCGTCGCGCAGCAGATACACGCCCGCGTCGTCGCCATGCCCGGCCAGCACGCGCTCGTTGGCGACTCGCGGCAATTTTTGCAGAATCGCGTCCAGCTCGCCCGGAGCCAGTTTGCAGGCTCAGCCCGCGCCGTGCGACAACTGCGTTAATTTGACTTCCGTCATCGGCGGACCCTTATTAAGAGAGCAGCATGCAGCATACGTAATGCACTTTTTTTGTGCAAGCCGATCTTGCCGAACGGCGGCGAATCGGCCACACTGCGGTGGCAGGAATTATTTATAAAATTTTGGGAGGATTCACATGGCGCGCAGAAAAATTTCCATTATCGGTGCGGGCAACGTCGGAGCCTTTACCGCCGCGCGGGCGTCGGCCGAGGAACTGGGCGACATCGTCTTGGTCGATGTCGTCGAAGGCATGCCCCAGGGCAAGGCGCTGGATCTGGCCGAGAGCGCGCCGATGCTCAATTTCGACGCCCATATCGTCGGCTCCAACGATTACGAGGCCACGGCCGATTCCGACGTGGTCGTGGTCACCGCCGGTCTGCCGCGCAAGCCGGGCATGACCCGCGACGACCTGTTGGCGAAAAACGAAGAGATCATGAAATCGGTCATCGAGCAGGTCGCGCCGCGCAGCCCGAACGCGGTGCTGCTCATCGTCAGCAATCCGCTGGACGCGATGTGCATGGTCGCCAAGCGGGTGTCGGGCTTCCCCAAGGAGCGCGTGGTCGGCATGGCCGGCGTGCTCGACACCGCGCGGTTCCAAGCCTTCATCAGCATGGAGTTGAACGTCTCGGTCGAGGACATCAGCGCG
>DAINPV010000280.1:0-5571 GCA_036743315.1 bacterium
CCGGAAACCAACGTCCGGTACGGTTGCTGGTACCTGCGTCATTTGCTGGACACGCTGGGCGACGATCCGGCTTATGCCGTGGCCGCCTACAACGCCGGTCCCAAAGCCGTCGCCAAATGGCTGCGGAACAAACAGAAATTCGAACAAGCGTATTTCATCGACGAGATCCCTTACCTCGAAACCAATCGGTACGTCCGCAAGGTCATCACCGCAATGAAAAAGTACGAGACCATGCTGGCGCATCGCGATCGGGCGCGTTGACATAAATCGCGGCTTTCTCTAAACTTTGGTGGCTTTTTCGAGACTCAAGCTATATAGGTTGATCTACCGGAATGAGTGACACACGCCTGACCGACAACCAACGCGACCAGATTCTGGAAACCATCCAATCGCTGGGCGGCACGATCGTCAATATCAAACGGTACCCGCCCGGATCGTCCATCATCAAAATCGCCCTCGAACGCGGTATCGGGCATTTCGACAACATCTTCGCCGAGTTGGATTCGTTCACGCTCTCCGAAAACGAGCGCCAGTTGCTGATCAACGAGGAGCTGCAGCCCGACCGCATTCAAAAACGCGGTTATGTGTCCAAGTTCATTCAGACGATGGGCGACCGCAACATCAAAAGCCTGACGTATAAAAAGGGCCTGAACAGCGGTGAGTTGGAAGTGTTCGTCGACATTCTCGGCCAACAACCCGATGAATTGCGCAAAATCGAGGACATCAACAAGCACCTGGAAGCCAAAGGCGTCACGCACATCGAAATCGACACCAAGGTTTTCGTCGCGATCGAACGCGGCCAGACCGTGGCCGACATCGCCGAGTTGGAAAAGCTGGCCAACGTGCCCGGCGGCAAGCTCAACGACGAAAATTTCAAAGAAGGCGTTTTCGTTCAATACCTGGTGAGCAAGCTGCCGTTGGAGGACCTGAACATCTCCGACGAAAAGTTGGAGCTACTCAAGCAGCAAATCGATTTCGACAAGGTGAAAAACGCCAAGAACGTCGATTTCGAACAACTGGCCCCCGTGCTGGCCGCCGCGTTGGATCGCTGGAGCAACGACGCCGAGGCGATGGAGGCCGACATCACCGCCCCGCCGCCGGTGTACCAGCAATCGGCGGCGACCAACGAGATGATCTCGGCCATCAGCCCCGAGTTGCTCAAGCAGATGGCCAGCATGCAGGCCGCGGCGACGATCGAAGCCAACGAAACCTCACGCGACGAGCGGGTGGAAAAACTGACCAACACCTTCGAGAGCATCAGCCGGGTCATCTATTCGTTCAATCAACCGCAAATCCGCGCCAAGCTGCTGGACGACTTCCTCAAGATCGTCACCAATTTTAAATCGTTTACGTTGGCGCGCATTCTTTCGACGCGCTTCAACGAGGACCTCGAGGAAAAAGCCGACCTGAAGGGACGCATTCTCTCGACGCTGTCGATGAAGAAGAAATCGACGATCATCGACATGTTCCTGCGCAAGTACCATCGGGTCATCGAGGGCCTCAACCCGGCCGACTTCGAATTCAACCCGTCGCAGATCGAAGAATCGGAGAAAATTCTCAACCGGCTGATTCAGGATCTCAAGACGCGCCAGCAGTCGCCCGACCTGGTCGAAAAGGCGCAAAAGGCACTGGGCATGGCGCGCGCCGTGAAAAAAGAGGCGACCGATCCGAACAAGCTGCTGATCCTCAAGGTGCGTCGGCTGATCACCAAGGATCCGGGCTATTTTCTGGACGACAAAATCCAGCCGAACATCCCCGACCTGCTCGTGCGTTTGACCGACATGAACCGCCCGGACGTGGCCAAGAAGATCCTCGACAAAATCTATCAGAACATCAACGACGATGATCCCGACGTGCGCTTACGCCTGGCCGGGGCGATCGTGCGCATCAGCCAGAACCTGCTGGAAGTAAAAAACACGACGTACCACAGCCACCTGTACAACTGGAACCTGCGCGCCTTCCGCCAGGAAAAGGAACCGCGCGTGTACGCCGCGTTCCTCGCCGTGCTGATCGGCGACCTGGGCAAGCTGATCGAAGCGGGCAACCTGCAGTTCGTCATGCAGATTTTCAAGGCGGTCAACAACCTGCGCGAGATGGAAAGCGATCCGGTGAAAATCAAGTTCCTCACCATGTGCGAGGCGAAGATCCTCGAGCACGAGGAATTGTTCGATTATCTCATCGACCGCTTCACCGCCGAGGACGAAAAGCAAGCCGAAATGGCGCTCAAGGTGCTCTTTACGATGGACACCTCGCGGCTGGTCGGCAAGCTGATCGAGATCCTACGCGACAGCGAGGAAATGCGCGTGCGCAAGAAGGTCATCACCGGCCTGGAGCGGTTCCCCGAATCGGCCAAGCCGCTGGTGCGCGAATACCTGGAAAAGCCCGACCAGCCCTGGTACTTCATTCGCAACCTGGTGGTGCTGGCCGGCGACATGAAAGACGAGCAGGCGATCGTCTTGATCGCCAAGCAGATGACCAGCCAGCACGAACAAGTGCGCAAGGCGTGCCTGTCCTCGTTGATTAAAATGAACAACGAGCGCGCCAACCAGATGATGGCGCAGGCGCTGCCCAACCTCGATCTGTCGAGTCAGCGGATGCTGTACACGCATTTCGGCAACGCACGCTCGCAGGCCGGGCTGGAGTACATGCTGCAGCAGCTCGACCCGACGCTGCCGGAGAAGAACGAACCGCTGGCGATCGACCTGATCGCCGCGCTGGGCAAAATCGGCGGGGAAGAGGCGTTGCCCGTTCTCAAGAAGATCATCCGGCCGGGGAAACTCAGCAGCCTGTTCGGCTCGAAGGTCAGCGACAAAATTACCGAGGCGACCCTCCGCGCCCTGGGCGACTTGGGCGGCGAGGAAGCCAAGGACATCGTGCAGAAGTTCGTACGCAACAACAAACCGGAAATCGCCCGCACCGCGCAGGCGGCCCTCAAGAAGCTCAGCTAACCGCGGGCGGCCGCTCCAGCGGCAAAGCCCAAATTCGCTCAAGCGTACTCGTCGTCGCGCCGCGGTGCGCTTCGAGCGTCCGCCGCCCCGCCTCGCCCATGCGTTTGCGCAGTTCCTCGTCGGCCAGCAATTCGCGCAGCTTCGCGATCAGGGCCGGCCCGTCGGCGACCACGGCGATACCGCCGGCGACGCGCAGGGCTTCGACCTCGGCGAGAAAATTGGGCGTCAGCGGACCGGTCAGGACGGGCACGCCGCAGGCAGCCGGTTCCAGCACGTTGTGCCCACCGACCGGCGCGAACGAGCCGCCGACGAACGCCGCCCGCCCCAGACTGAAGACCCAACCAAGTTCGCCGATGCGGTCGATGAGCAATATGTCGGCCGCGCGCGCCGTCGCCGCCGTCGCCTGCGAACGCAACGCGACGCGACACCCGGCGGCGGTCAGATCGTCGAGCGCCTGCCCCGCCCGCTTGACGTGCCGGGGCGCGACGATCATGGCGAGATCGGGGAATTCCTTGCGCAACGCGACCAGCGCTTCGCCGATCGTGCGCTCCTCGCCCTCGTGCGTCGAACCGGCGACGATCACCGGCCGTTCTGCGCAAAACGCCTGGTAGAGTGCTGTTGCGTCTTCCGAGGGCGTCGCGCCGGGCGTCAGGTCGAACTTTAAACTGCCGGTAACGACCGTCCGATCGGCGGGCGCGCCCAGTTGCACAAAGCGTTGCCTGAACTGCTCGGTCTGCACGCACAACAGATCGAAACGGGCGAGCGTCGGGCGCACGGCGAATTTTAAAAAGCGATACCGCGGGAAGCTGCGATCGGAAAGCCGGCCGTTGACCATGACCAGCCGCGCGCCGTTGTCGGCGGCGATGCGCAGGGTCAGCGGCCACAGTTCGGTTTCCAGCAACAGCAGCAGGCGCGGCCGCAACCGCGTCACCCAGCGCGCGGCACAGTTGAGGCAATCCAGCGGCGCGAGGGTGATCGTCGCTTGGCCGGCGAACAGTTCGCGCGCGCGGCGCAGGCCGCTGGGCGTGTAAGTCGCCACGACCACCGGCGCTTGCGCCGCTTCGATCAACCGGGCGATCAGCCGCTGCGCCGTGTTCACCTCGCCGACCGAGGCGCACCACACGACGATCGGCCGGTCGGCCGCCAGCGCCGGCACACGGCCGAAGCGCGCCATGGCGTCGTCCCACCAGTCGCGTTTGAAGAGGCCGCCGACGGCGACAACCACGAGCGCCAACGGAAAGGCGATCAGGCCCAGCAAAATGTAGACGGCCAAAAACAACATGCGCTCATTCGCCCTTATGTTTGCGGCGTTCCATGCGTTCGCTCTGATGCCCGACGGGATCTTCGAAGTAGCTTTTCAGCGGCCCGGCCCAGCGCATGTTCTGTGCGAGGTAGACGCGCATCCGTCGCGCCGGCGCGACACCGCGCTGGTGGACATACGGCGCGAGTTCGGCCACCGAAGCGAAATGCCGCTGAAGTTTGCCGGGCATCGCCTGCTCGTCGACATACAGCACGTCGCGGCCGATCAACCGCGACCAATCGTTGTCCAGCGTGAACTGGCTGCCGCGATGCGCAAAGTCGGCCGTGTACACCGTCGGACGATCGGATAAATAATAAACCAGTTCGCTCGCCGTTTGATAGCGCTTGGTCATCAAAGCGGCTTGCGGATGCTGGCGGCGCAACGCGTCCACGTGCTCGGCCAGACCGTCGTAGCCGTAAAACTGCGCGGCGATGTCGGGTTCAAACGTCGCCAACGGACGAAACACGTGCACGTGCAGCACGATCGTCGGCAGAAGCACGGTCAACGCGGCGGCGGCGAGCCACCGCGGCGCGTGCGTGCGTCCGGCGGCGATGCGGCGCAGCGTCCAATCGACCGCGAGGGGCGCCAGGGCGAGCCACGCGACGGCCGGCCAGTTCGCCTGAATCTTCGCCCGCCACGCATTGACCGCGAAATACGCCAGGATCGTCAACCCGGGCACGGCCAGCAGCAGACGCTTGCCCTCGTCGTCGCGCCGTTCGCGGCAGGCGGCGATCGCGGCGACGAAACCGACCACGGCGAGCACGGGGGTGATCACCCCCAGTTGGCCGCCGAGGAAATCGAAGAACGAGGCCAACCGGGCCGCGCCGACCACATCCGGATCGAAAGCCAGCTTGCCGACCGCGCGCTGCGCGATCCAATCGTGTTTCATGTTCCACAACACAACCGGCGCAAAAAGCACGGCGGTCGCCAAAGCGCCCAGGTACGGCCACGGCGTGCGCAGGTGCGCACGGCCGCGCGGCACCGTCAGCAAGGCCAGAAAAAAGCCGACGGCGACGATGACCATGCTGAACTTCGCGTAAAGCCCGAGAGCGAACAACACGCCCAGCAGCGGCCACCCGCGCGGACGATCGTCCAGTACGATCCCGGCGAACAGCCACCACGCGCCGGCGGCGATCGCCAGCAGCAAACTGTCGTGCAGGATCAATACCGCTCCCGCCGCGAACAACGGCGTGACCTGCAACAACAGCACGCCGAGCACGGCGGCGGTTTCGTCCACCACGCGCCGCAGCAGGCCGTAGGTCAGCAACGAGGCGACCAGCGCCAGGAACAGGAACGGAATCCTTTCCTGGGTAGTCAGGAAAA
>DAINPV010000281.1:0-5547 GCA_036743315.1 bacterium
CAACCTGAAATACGGTATCGTTTCGATGTGTATCGGTGGCGGCATGGGCGCGGCCGGTCTGTTCGAGAACCTGCAGTACAAAGGCTGATTCGTTAGCTGATCCGCAAGGCCGGGGCCGTAAGGCTCCGGCCTTTTTTTTTCGTGCGATTCATTTACACTGCCGCCTATGAAAAATCGGCCGCCCATCACCCACCGCGACCTGATGGATTTCGCCCGGACGTTGGGCCCGGACGAGTACGCCAATCGCCTTAATTATTTCCGCATCATGGAATACCCGTTGGCGCTCAACATGCTCGACCTGGAACCGGGTTTGGATGTGCTCGAAGTCGGTGCGGGTTTCATTTCGCTGCCGCCGGTGTGGATGGCTGCGCGCGAGCGATGCAACGTCACCGCGGTGGATCGCAAATCGCTGACGACCGAGGCTCTCGAGTACGTCAACGGCCTATTGGCACGCACCGGCACGCCGGTCGAGCGGCTCAAGCTCGTGTCGGCCGACGCGCAAAAGCTGCCCTTCGCTGATGATTCCTTCGATCGCATCGTGGCCATCAGCGCGTTGGAACACCTGGATCCGTTCACCGACGCTCCCGTCATGCGCGAGTTGGGGCGGGTGCTCAAGCCCGGCGGCCTGCTCGTGTTTTCAGTGCCCTTCAACCTGGGCCGGCACGTGGAAATCGAAACCTGGGGCGGCGAGGAATACGAGCAGCGTCATTACACCGACGCCACCTTGCGTGAGCGGATGATCCATCCCAGCGGCCTGCATTTTGTGCAGGGCATCGCCTTCGGCGAGATCGATCCGCAAATCGGCTTCGACTACATCAAGGGCGACGTGCCGGAAAGACGCCGCCTGACCGAAATGGCCGCTACGCAACCGGACAAATATTGGAGCGAACATTATCGGGTGGAAAACGAAGACCAGTTCGTCGTCCACCGCGACTCGTTACGCCCCGGGGTGATCAACGCGTGCGGTCTAATCGCCGTCAAATTGCAAAAGCGCGACAAACCATTGCCTTCCAGCTATTTCCTGTACGATTCGATCAAAAGCTGGTTCGCCAACGACCAACTGACGCGCAACGAAACAAATTCGCCCTATTGGCTGACCATCGATCATGTGCGTGTGGAAAATTTCCTCGAAGCCTTGGCCGACACCTTCGATTCCGGCGAGTTCATGAGGGTGGCGATCGAATTCACCTGCCATGGCGAAGTGGTCGATCCCGCCTTTCGCATCTTGATTCACGATCAGTCCGATGAGGTCGTCGCCGGGCTGCATCTGGCGCGCAGCGAGTTGAAATTGGGCGCGCTGACCGGCCGCCACCGGCTGGCCGTGCGATTCGGCATGCTCAACCTGGCGCACGGAACCTACTACATCACCGTCGGCGCGTGGGATCGCGACCTTCCCGATCCGATCCCGCCGGTGCCCTATGACCTGCACTACAAACGATATAAAATCGACGTGCACGAACAGAAAAAAGGCATGGCCGGCGTGGCCTATCTGCCCTACGACATACAATGGACCAAGCCGAAAGAAAACGAGTGAACGCAAACGCCAAAAGCGGTGAAAATCCAAAGAATACAGCGGATTTACGCTTTACCGCCGCCGGGGAATCGCGTAAAATTATACGATTATGAGAAAGCGTATCCTCATCGTGACTTGTGAGTTGCTGCCCGTGCCGGGACAACCGGTGCGCGGCGGCGGTCTGCGCGTGTGGGGCTTGGGCGAGGGGCTGCGGGCGCACGGCCACGTAGTCACGTACGCTCTGCCCCAGGCGTCGGTGACCGACGATGTTCGGCTGCCCGACGCGTTTAAACATTATTTGTATGTGCCCGAGAGCCTCAACGAACTCATTCTCGAAGTGATGCCCGATTTGCTGATCGTCGAGCAATGGGGCGTGGCTACGTTCATCGACGACCTCAAGATTCCACTGATCATCGATCTGCACGGGCCGCTTTCGTTGGAAAACGCCTTCAAGCAGAGCGCCAATTTTCTTTCCGATGCGCTGACCAAAATCGACGCCCTCGGCAAGGCCGACTTGCTGGTCTGTCCCGGTCAGTATCAGCGCAACTATTTCCTCACCTGGTTTTTGATGGCCGGCGCCGATCCGCTGCACGCGCCGATCGAGGTCGTGCCGGTTTCGCTGGATAAAAACCTGCCCGCGCACGAGTGGCCCGCCGCGCCGCGTTTCGTCTTCGGCGGCGTCACCTGGCCGTGGATCGACCCGTTTCCCGGTCTGGAAATGCTCGCTGAGCGCGTGGCGAAAGAAAAAGACGCGTCGCTGGAATTGTTCGTCGGCGCGCCCAAGCAGCGTTTCGATCACGCGTTGGATACGATCAACGTCGGCATCTTCCGCGATTACCGCGAACGGCTGAAAGGCTACGCCAACACCCGGTTACGCGAACTGATTCCCCGCGACGAACTGCTGACCGCCTACGCGCGCGCCTCGGTCGCCTACGATTTATATCAGCCCAACTCCGAGCGCCAGTTGGCCTTCACTACGCGCACGATCGAGTACCTCTGGTGCGGCCTGCCGGTGATCTACGGCGATTACGGCGAACTGGCCAAGCCGATCCGCGATTACGACGCCGGTTGGGTCGTCGCGCCCGACGATGAAAAAGCCGTCGCCGCCGCGCTCGACGAAATCTTTGGCGATCCGCAGGCCGCGCGCCGCAAGGGTGAAAACGCGCAACGTCTGGCCCGCGAGCAATACACGTGGGAGCAGGCGATCAAACCGCTGCTGTCGTTCGTCGCCAATCCCGTGCTGCGCGACAAGAAAAGCTCGGTGCTCTCGGGCTTTCGCAATTACTTCCGCAAGGAAAGCCTGGGGCTGATCAACCAGGCCAAAGACGAAATTGAAAAGCTTAACAGCGAGCTGCGCCAGGCCATCGCCCGCGGCGACCAGGAACGGCGCGAGCGCGACAAGAAAATCGACGAGCTCTCCGAGGAAATCAAAAACCTCACGCGACAGAACGATCAGGAACTGCGCAAGCAGGCCGAGCAGAACCGGCGCGAACTGGAAGGCAAGGAAAACGACCTGCGGCGCATGCAGGAAAAAATCGACTACGAAATCAAGGCGCGCGACGAGGAAATCAAACGCCTGCACACCGAGCGGCAACTCGCCGAACAAAAGGCGCTCGAGGAAATTAAACGCCTGACGCAGGATCGCGAGAAGTTGCGCGAAACCCTCAGCGCCGACCTTAAGTCCGTCACAGAAAAAAAGGACGAGGAACTCAAAGAACTCAAGCGCGAGCGCGAGAAAGAGCGCGACCGCTTGCAGGCGCGCATCGATCAGTTGGTCGTCGAGTCGGAGGAAGAGAAGAAAAATTCCTCCGACGAAATCAAGACGCTCAACCGCGAAAAGGAGCAACTGCGCGAAACGCTCTCGGCGCAGATGAAAGCGGCCGTCGAAAAGAAAGACGACGAGCAGCGCCGGTTCAAGGAGGAGAGCCTCAAAGAGCGCGATCGTCTGCAGGCGCGCATCGACCAGTTGGTCGCCGAATCGGAGGACGAGAAGAAGAAGACCTCCGACGAAATCAAGACGCTCAACCGCGAAAAGGAGCAACTGCGCGAAACGCTCTCGGCCGAGATGCGCCGCGCCGTCGAGAAGAAGGACGAGGAGTTCAAGGACCTCAAAAAGGAACAGCAGACGGAGCGCGATAAACTGCAAACGCGCATCGACGAACTCACGCGCCTGCTCGACGAGGAAAAGAAAAGCGCCTCCGAGGAAATCAAGACGCTCAACCGCGAGAAGGAAACGACGCGGCGCGAGCACGAGGAGCAAGTGCGTCTGCTCGTCGAGAAGCACGAACGCGAGCAGGAAAAGACAGCGGCCAGGGGCGAAACGGCAACCAAGGAACAACAAGCGGCTTTCCAGCGCGAACTGGACACCCGCGCCGCCGCCGAGCGCGAGTTGATTCAGGAATTGCGTCTGCTCAAGCAAAAACTCGAAGCCACGCAAACGGCGCATCAAGACGTGGTCGACAAGCTGCGCGAAAAACACGAGGCGGCGCTCAAAGAGATGCAAGCCGAAACGCGCACCCAGTTGGCCAAGCGCGACGAACGCATCGAAACGTTGGCCGCCGCCACCGACAAGGCGCGCGAAAAACTGCACGAAGTGCAGTCCGCGCAGGACGACAAGCTGGTTGCCATGGCTGCGCAAGTCGACGAGGCGCGCGAGGAAATGCGCCGGCAGGTCGCCCAGCGCGATGAGGAACTGGTCGAGGCCCGCCGCGCGCTCGCCGACGCAACCGAGAAGAGCGAATCGCAGTTGGCGCAAATGCGCGACCTGTTGTCGCAACGCCAGACGGAACTTGCCGACCGGCAGTGCGAAATCGAAACGTTGGTCGGTGTCGCCGACGAAGCACGCGAAAAATTGCGCGAAGCGCAATCCGCGCAGGACGACAAGCTGGCCGCCATGGCCGCGCAGGTCGACGAGGCGCGCGAGGAAATGCGCCGGCAGGTCACCCAGCGCGAGGAGGAACTGGTCGAGGCCCGCCGCGCGCTCGCTGATGCAACCGAGAAGAGTGAATCGCAGTTGGCGCAAATGCGCGACCTGTTGTCGCAGCGACAGACTGAACTGGCCGACCGGCAGCGCGAAAAGGAAAAACTCGCCGCCGAGTTGGCGCGCCTGGAAAATCAGATCGGCGACAAACTCGCCGCGCTGGAAGTCCTCATCGGCGAGAAGGAGCAATACATCGTCCAGGCCGAGCGCCGCCTGGGGGAAATGGCCGACAAGACCGCTAAGCAAGCGTTGCGCAATCAGCATCTGGAGCGGCAGTTGCAGCAGGCGCAAATCGATCTGGGCCGCACCACCCAGGCGCTGGCCGATCGTGTCGCCCAGGCCGACATGCTATTGAGCGACCTCGATAAAATGCGCCCGGCGCTGCGCGACCTCGAAGGCGAAGTCGTCTCCCTGCGCCAGCAGACGTCGCTGCAGCAGCGCTTGCTGGCCGATTTTGAAACCGACGAAAAATTGAAAGCCAAGCGCCGCCGCGGCAAACGTTCGTACCGCTGGCTGGTGCAGCTACCCCGTCTGGCCTACCTGTTCACCGTGAACCTGGCGACCAACGCCTACATCGAGAAATGGCAGCACCGGACGGGCAAAAAAATATTTCCGGGGACGTAGATGAACATTCTGATGCTCCATCCGCACGACATCTACTCCAACTCAGAGCCGTGGACCGTACGCATCACGTACCTGGCCTCCGAGTTCGTCAAACGCGGCCACAACGTGCGGCTGATTTACCATTTGCTCGATCCGCGCACCGATCTTGCAGAGGCCACCGCGCGCCAGGAATATCCGTTCACGACCATCCCCGTGCATCGCTACCAGTTCGCGCTGGTCGCCAAGATGCGCAGCACCGCGCAGTTCGCCGAATGGGCCGACGTCATCCATTTCCAGAAGTGCTTCCCGCAGGTGAGCGTGCCGGCGATCTGGGCAGCCTATCGCCTGGGCAAGCCGGTGCACTACGACTGGGATGATTGGGAATACGGCATCTACAATTACAATCCGATGAACAAGGTCGTCGGCTGGTCGATCCGGACTTTCGAAAAAG
>DAINPV010000282.1:0-5536 GCA_036743315.1 bacterium
CTACGCAAGGATGGTGCGTTTGTCACATGGTTTTTGTCCGCAGGACGGAAAGAGCCTCTGCCGGTCCGGGATGCCCGCCCACGAGCCTGCCGATTAATCCGCCGTGATCAGCCCCGCCGGGGGCCAAAAACGGATCGCCCGGTGCGTGAGAATGCGCCCGGTTCCCCCCTGTCCCGGAGGGGCGGCAGACGCCTTGATGCAACGAAATGTTTAAGCGAACGCAAAAATCAACACCTTCAACCAGTTTTGCCCTGGAGATGATCCGGAGAGATTAATCGGACAGGCAAGAATGGAAAGGGACGATCGGCCTACTTCCGCATTCCGCGCTCGCCCTTCGGCATCGGTTAAAAGTCCATCCCCACGCCGGCGAACAGCTCGCGGCCCGGGGCCGGTTTTTCGGGCGCCGGTTCGTAGTAGACGTCGAAGAGGTTCTTGCCTTCGCAGAACACTTCGAGTTTCGTGCGGCCCGCGTCCCAGGCGAAGGTTTGCGCCAGGCGCGCGTTGGTGAAGCCGTAGGCGGGCATGGTGAGCACCGCGGGCTCCGCGCCGGACCCTTCGTACTGCCGCTCGCTGACGTAATGATGCTGCACGGCCAGGCGCGTGCCCCACGGCGCGGCGGCGTACCCGCCGACGTTGACGCTGTGTTCGGGGCGGAAATCGAGCCGGTCGAGCAAGCGGTTTTCGCGTTTGTCCTCGGTTTGCATCCAGGTGTGGTTGACCGACAGCCCGAGCAGGTCGTCCAGCAGGTTCACGTCCAGCGCGCTTTCGACGCCGGTGATCGTCGCTTCGTCGATGTTCTCGTAGGTGTACTCGTTGCCGAATTCGCGCTTGCCGATCAGGTCGGTGATGTCGCTGTGGAAGTACGTCGCCTCCAGCGCGAGTTGGCGCAGCGGCGCGAGGCGGAAACCCGCGTCGATGTTGTTCGCCGCTTCCGGATCCAAATCCGGATTGCCCTCGGAGCCGTAGAGCGTTTTCAGATCGGGGAACGCGCTCTTGTGCGCCGCGCCCGCGTGCAGCGAAAGCATTTCGACCGGCGTGAAGGCCAGCCCGGCCATGTAGTCCACCGCGCCGTCATCCTCGCCCAGCTCGTCGTTGGGCGTTTCGGTGCGGCGGTAGAAGTGATAGGCCGCGCCGGCGGTGAAGGCCAGGCGCCACAGTTCCACCGCGTATTCGCCGCCGCCGCTGATCGTCTCCGCGCCGAAGTCGTACCAGTCGGCGCGATCCTCGTCCTGAATGTGCACGGTGTCGTACTTGTACAGGTTCGACAGCGTCAACGTGCCCGCCGGGCCCAGCAAAAATTCCGGCAGCAGAATGTAGCCCATGACGTTGTTGTCGTAGGTCGACACCGCGTCGCCTTCGGTGGCGACCGCCGACATCGTCGTGTCGGTGTAGCTGGTGATCGTGTTGAAGAATCGCGAGTAGAACGCGCGCCCGCGCAGGTACAGGAAATCGGCCGGAGCCCATTCGCCGTGCAGCGACGCGGTCGTCTTGCGCCAATCCTTGCGCCACAGCGTGCCCGGCTCGATCGCCTCCATCGAGAACGGCACGCCGCCCTCGTACTGGTAATGGCTCGCCGAGGCGGTCAGGCCGTTGAGCCCCTGTTGCCAGCCCACCTTGCCGGCGGCGACGAAATCGCGGAAGTCCGAGTTGAAGCGCAGGTCGCCGTCTTCGTTGCGCGTCGGGTCGAAATCCCGCGACACCGGGAAGCCGTCGCTGGCCGTCGCGCCTGACGACAGAAAATACTCCCAGCCGTTCGCGCCGCCCAGCAGCGAGCCGTTGGCGTCGAAGGTGTTCACGTCGCCGTAGGACACGTCGAGGTGGCCGCGCGGTTCGCCCGCGCCGCGTTTGGTGATGATGTTGATCACGCCGCCCAGCGCGTTGGGTCCGTACAGCACGCTGGTCGGGCCTTTGACGATCTTGATTTTCGCGATGTCGCCGACGGGAATCTGCCGCAGGTCGAGCACGCGGAAATACGGCTCGTACATCGGCACGCCGTCGATCAGCACGATCACGTTGCGCGGATCGAACCCCCGCAGGCTGCCCAGGCTTTCCTGCTTGCCGTTGGCCGACAGCGAGGTCGGCGCGGTGTCCACCCGCGCGCCGGGCGCGAATTGCAGCGCCTCGGCGACGTTGCGCGCGCCCATGTCCTCGATCTGTTGCGCGCTGATTTCATCCAGCGACGCGACCCGCTCGGCGGGCGTGCGCTTGCCCGTGACGATGATCTCGCCGGCGGTGAACACCGGGGCGGATTCGTCCTCGTCGCTTTCCTCCGCGGCCGCAACCCACGCCGGAGCGAGCAGGCCGACCAGCAACGCCAAGATCAACCAAACCGAACGCATCTCACTCCTCGTCAGCGGGTCGGCGCCGTGTGGCACGAATAGCAGTCGATGGGAATCTGAATCGCGTCGTGCTTGAAGTGGCAGCCCTCGCAGCTATTGGCCGAGCTGCCCCAGAGCGTTTGTTCGCCGATGACCACCGGTTCGCTGGGCGCTTCCTGCGGCACGGCGTGCAGCGAGATCTTGTTGATCGCCTTGGTCGACACGCGACCGCCGTAGGTCGCCAGACCCTCGTCGACCGTCCAGCCGCGGTTTTCGTACGGGCGGAAATACATGTCCACCAGGTGGTTGTGGCCGTAGGTCCAGGTGGAGGTGAAATCGTCGGAGGCCGTCAGCCAGACGTCCCACAGGTACATGTCGCCGGCGATGTCCACGCCCGCCTCTTCCAGCACGGTGCGGAAGAACACCACGTCTTCCATCACGCCGTCGCCCACGTCGACCGACTCGGTGGCGCAGTCGCGTAGGTAGACGGTGGTCAGCTCTTTATCCAACCCGTTGTCGACTTGCATCATGCGCATCATGTCGATGACGTACAGGTCGTCGACCCGCGCGCTTTCGCCGATGGCCGGGAAGACGCTGTAAGGCGGATCGGCCAGCACCAGGTACGCGCCGTCCAGATCGTCGAAGGTCACCGTCGCTTCCTCGCTCTCGTCGTAGGACGCCAGGCGGTAATCGTAGAGCATGCGGATCTGATCGGTCGTGAAGCTGCCGTCCATTGTGTACAGGCTGAGCACCTGTTCGTGAATCAGGTCGGCAAAACGGATCGCCTCTTCGCCCTCGTACTCGACCTTGGTCAGCGTGTTGAAGTTGATCGCGTATTTCTTGCCGTTGATCATCAACGTAATGCCCTTGCCGTGCTCGGCGTCGCCCTCCGCCGGCGGCTCGACCTCGCGGATGGCGTTGATGTCGGTCACGCCGTTGAGGAAGTAGATCTCCGACAGCCCCATGCCTTCCCAGAAGAAGCTGGAAACCATCGGGTCGGGCTGCTCGTCGTCCTCCGGCTCGTCCTGGTAGAGCACGCCGGATTTCATCTCGTCGAAGATCAGCGTTTCGAACGGCTGCCGGCCGTCGTAGGCGATGTGCTTGTACTCGAGTTTCTTGTAGTTGCGGCTGATGCCGCTGGCGTTGATCACCGAGGCGATGGAAACCACCGGCACCGCCTCTTCGCCGTCGACCAGCACCTGCCTGCCCGCGCGCAACTGCGACAGGTTGACCGGCTCGCTCTTGTCCTCGCCGTAAAGCTGCACGGTCACCGTGCCGCCCAGCGTCGTGTCGGTCGGATTGACGTCCTCGATCTTGCGCGGGTACATCTCGAAGCCTTCGCCCTCGACGTTGAACAGGCCGACCACGTCGAAGCCCGCTTCGGGTTTGATCGATCCCGGGATGCCCGTACCCTCGTAAATCGGCAGCGCGATTTTCTGCCCGCCGCTCGTGTGGCGGATCATGATGTCCTTGGATTTCGTGCCGTACGCCGGCCAGTCGGTGGTCGGATCGTCCGGGTTCACGTCGACCATCTCCACGTCCTCGACCTGCACCAGCGCGCCGGCCCAGAAGTATTTGTCTTCGATCAGCTCGGCGATGGTTTTCACCGCCGGCGCGGGCACGTCGTTGCCGGTGGATAGCACGGCCACGTGATAGCCGCTGACCGGCACGAACTCGATCATCCCGTTGTGCACGGTGACCCGCCCCTGGATGAACGCCTCGTCGCCCTCGAACAGGTAGATCTCGCTCATCAATTGACCGTTGTAGCCGGCGTTGGCGTCGGTCGCGCCCATGTCGGCGAAGATCTTCACGCCGCTGCCGTCTTCCTGCACGAAGGACTTGAGATACGAACCGGAAACCATCACGCCTGTGCCGCAGGTGACCACGCCCCGCAGCGCCGTCGTCTGGCCCAGCATGGTCGGCTGATCGCCGGTGCGCTCGTTGAGCGTCGCGATCGGCGTGACGTCGAACTGGCCGTCGATCGGATGCGTCACCAGCGCGCCGTTGTCCATCGCGCAGGTGGTCTGCGCGGTATGGCCCGCGCCGGTCCAGCCCAGGCACAGCAGGCCGCCGTCCGGATGCTCGTAGAACGCCGCGCCGCCCAGGTCGTCCAGCGACGCCGGGTCGCCCAGCGCGTTTTCGAGCGTGTCGAAAATCTCGTAGGTGAACTTCGCCGCGTCGGCGGAAAATTCGGGGATCGCCGCCAGCAGGTCGGCCACGCCGATCGCGGAAACCTCGATTTCCGCGCCGTCCGGATCGGTCAAGGTCATCGCCTGCGGCTCGACAAACTCGCCGAGCGTCACCGGCACCATGTTCAAGTAGATGTCATAGGAGCCGACGCCCGATTCGGTCGCGTCGTCGTCATCGTCGTCGTCATCGTCGTCGTCGTCCCCGCCGCCGCTGGATTTTTTGGCGCAGCCGAAGCCGCAGGCCAACAGCGCGACGAGCAGCGCCGCACAAGCGATCATCCACCAATAGCTCTTGCGTTTCATGATTTTTCTCCCCGGTTCACTCGACGGGCAGCAAGGTGATCGTGCCGCCGTTCATCCACTTGACCTGATACGCCGACAGCGCGCTGCCCCACGGGTGCTCGGTCCAGCCGGCCGTCAGATCGTCATAGCGGGTGTCCCAATACAGGTAGCCCTTGAGCATCTCCTGCCAACTGGGCAGCAGCGAGATGTCTTCGTATCGTTTGATGAAAAGGTCGTAACCGTCGGTCGCGGTGAAATCGTAGCGGAACGATTCCGGGTTGGGCGTCAAACCGCTCTGGATGACCAGGTCCGACAGCGACACCGCCAGCGCGCCCAGGTAGTCGTAGGTCTGCATGCCCTCGAGCGCCACCTCGACCTGCGCGTCGGCCAGCACGATGAACACGCTCTCGGGACCCGCCCACGGCGCGGTCACCACCGGTCCGGCCGGGCTGTAATGATCCTTGTACTCGTCCCACCCCGGCCCGCAACCGACCGTCGCCGCGAGCGCGGCCAGCAACGCGAAAAGAAGCCGAATAATCCGCATGGTCCCCACTTTATGTTGCTAAACCCATAATTCGCCGGAATGCTAAAAGCTTATTCGCTGCAAGTCAACTGGAATTGGGGAGGATTGCCGAGGTTGCCAAACAGGGCATCGGCAAGACCTGCACGAAAGACGATCTGATCGCCTTGCTGAAGCAGTGGGACGCGGCGCATGCGGCGATCATCAAAGAGGCGGCGGAAACGCTG
>DAINPV010000283.1:0-5507 GCA_036743315.1 bacterium
ACTCACCAGCGTCGTTGCGCAACCCTTATTGGGCGTTGCCTTCGGCGGCAGCCGGAGTGGTTGGAGCGGCTGCTTCCGGCTGTACATCGGCCGCGGGAGCCGTTTCCGCCGGAGCCGCCTCGCCCGTAGCCGGTTGTTCGGTCGCAAGCTGTTCGCCAGCGGGCTGGTCGGCGGCAGGTTGTCCATCAGCCGGTGGCTGGTCGGCAGGTTGCTGTACGCCGGTAGTCGGATCGGGCGTCACCAGCGGAATATCGCCGGTAACATTGGCCGGTACGGCGCCGTCTTGTGTAACCGAAGTTTCATGCGCGCTCAAGTACGCCAGCGCCAGACAGGTAACCAAAAAGAGAATCGCAACGCCGGACGTCATTTTGCTCAGGAAGCTGCCGGAGCCGCTACCGCCAAATAGGGTATTGGCGCCGCCGCCACCGAGCATGGCGCCAAGATCGGCTCCTTTGTCCGTCTGCAGCAAGATGACCAGAATCAGCACAATGCATGCGATCAAGTGAATAATTGAAATAAAAACTGTCATTTATCTATCATCCCAATGGTTTTCCGGTTCTGTTCAGGCGCGTGAGTATACATATCCGATTCAAGGAACGCAAGTGCAAAAACATAAAGCAACATCCAATTGATTTTCCAAAATATTCAGCCGTTTTCGCAGGCGCGGGGAATGAGAAAATTTTGCCCGATCGCCAACCGATCGTCACACTTTCGATGAATTGTTGCCTTTCTCACCGATTTCTGTTAAGTCTCATCGAACCAACTTTCGTATGAAAGGCATCATGTACACTCGTCGAAAAATCAGCCTGACACAAACACTTGTCATTCTATTGGCTATCGGTTTCGTTATCGGCAGCTGGTTTTTTTATCAACAAGCCAAGGCGAAAAATCCCGATCTCGTCGATCATCTGGCCGAACCTACCCCCCCTCCGCCACCGACGCCGACACCCATTCCCGGCATTCCGGTCAACGGCATCATCAATCAGGGACAGAACCTGTTTTCGGCGCTGGTCGACGCGCAGGTGCCCGAAGCCGAAGCAAACCTGGCGGTTGATCGTTTGCGGGAAATCGAGTTTCCCTTCCTCAACATTCGACCGGGACAGGAATTCACCTTGTACCTTTCCGAAGACGGGCGACTGAACGCGTTGGATTACAGCATCAGCCGCTTGGAAATTTACCAATTGCGCCGCGAGGGGGAAAACCTGACCGCCAAGCGGGAAGTAATTCCCACGACCACTGAAGTACATCAAATGGCCGCGCGCGTGGAGACATGCGTGTACAACGCCATTCTCGATCAAAAGGAAAGCAACGGCTTGGCGAGCCTGGTCAGCAACCTGTTCGCCTGGGACATCGATTTTTCATCCGATCCGCGCAAAGGCGATTCGTTCAAACTTATTTTTGAGAAAGTAAAATTACCCGACGGCGACTATTACGGTTACGGCCGCCTGCTGGCCGGCGAGTACGACGGCGAGATCACCGGACGCAAACAGGGATTCTGGCTGGATGTCGGCAACGAGGAATACAACGGCTTCTACGACGAAAACGGCCAGCAAATGAAAAAGACGTTCCTGCGCGCGCCGCTGGACACGATGCGCGTTACCAGCAGCTTCGGCATGCGGCGGCATCCGATCCTCGGCGACCGGCGCATGCATCATGGCGTCGATTACGGCGCGCCGGTGGGCACACCGGTGTGGGCGGTGGCCGACGGCACGGTAAGTTTCGGCGGACGATCGGGCGCCGCAGGAAACCTGGTGACCATCAAACACGACGGCGGCTTTGAATCACTCTACCTGCACCTTTCACGCATTGCCGTAAAAAGAGGCCAGCGAGTCCGCCAGCGTCAGATGATCGGCCGGGTGGGTTCCTCCGGCCGTTCTACCGGGCCGCATCTGGATTTCCGCATTCGGCGTAACGGCAGTTATTTCAATCCTATGAAAATGAAAATGTATTCGCAGCCGGCGAAAAAATTGCCCGATCAATACCGGCCGCAATTTGAAGCGGTGATGGAGCAGATGCGGCCGCGTCTGGAAGCGATCGTCCCGCCGGCTTGGGAGCCGCCGGCGGAAAACGCCGTCGCCGAGGAAACGCCGAACGAAGAGGAATGATTAAGCGTAGAGGACCAACGCCACAACAATCACATAAAGCGCCATGTTGATGATCATCGGCTTGTCGGTAATCAGTACACGCTCCAGCGTGTGATAGCCTTCCTTGATGTGCACCAGGTACAAATAGCGGAAAATGCCGTAAAGCACGAACGGCAGGGTGTAGATCAGGTTGGGTGTGGCAAAATGCATAATCGTGTCGGGGCTGCGTGTGTACAGCGTATAAGCCACCAGCAACGCGCTGGTGATCACCGCGGTCATTTGGTCGAGCAAGTAAAGGTTGTACTCGGCCAGCGTCGGCCGGTGATGCACGGCGTCTTCGGCCAGGAAGCGCAATTCCAGGCTGCGTTTAGATAAAGCGATAAACAAGCTCAGCAACATCGCGCAAATTAACAGCCAATTGGAAATCTCCACCGGAATCACCACGCCGCCGGCCACCACGCGCAGCACATAACCGGCGGCCACGGCGAACAGGTCGACGATGACGATGTGTTTGAGCACAAGACTGTACAAAACCTGGATAATCGCAAACGCCAGCGCCACGTAACCGAACGACTTGTTGAGTGCAAACGACAAGGCGATGGAAACCGCAAACAACAGAACGCCGGCGCTCAGAGCGGTTGCCGGCGCCAGCAAATCGCGGGCGATCGGCCGATTGGCTTTGACTTTATGCAAACGGTCGTTTTCTCGATCGAGCACATCGTTGAACAGATACCCCGCCCCGACCAGACCATTGAACAACACGAAGGCCAAGAACGTTTTCAGCAAGGAAGCGCCGTTGGTGGCTTCCATGGCGAAAACCATCGGTGCGAAGATGAGCACGTTCTTCACCCAATGCCTGGGGCGCATGGTATGCCACAGATGGGTCCAGGTGTTGTTATCGTTCATCCGCTCGCTCCGTTTCAGGATGTCGGCAGATTGTCCGGAGACCGGTATTTTTGGATCTGGTCGCGATCGAATTCCTTTTCGCCGCCGCCTTCGATAAGCACGTACACCTTGCGTTTGATGATGTCGTACCGGCTGATGCGCCCAACGCCCTCAGGGGTCATCGCCCGCTTGCCGATTTTGGGCAGGCCCTCGCGGAAGTCGGCGTATTCTTCGTGTTCATAGGCCAGGCAGCACAACAGGCGACCGCAGCCGCCGGAGACCTTCGCCGGATTCAACGATAAGCCTTGGTCCTTGGCCATGCGGATCGACACCGGCGAAAAGGCGGTCAGGAACGATGCACAGCAAAATTCGCGACCGCAAATGCCCAGACCGCCGAGGATTTTTGCTTCGTCGCGAACGCCGATCTGGTACATCTCGATGCGTGTGCGCAAGCGATGCGCCAGCACGCGCACCAATTCGCGAAAATCGACGCGCCCCTCGGCGGTGAAATAGAAAATGACCTTTGAGCCGTCGAAGATGTATTCAGCCTTCACCAACTTGATCGGCAGCCCTTGCTCGTGCACCGCCTGCAGGCAGATCTCGGAGGCCTGCGTTTCACGCAATTTGTTGGCCTGCGACTTTTTCAAATCGCCGTCGGTCGCTTTGCGCGTCACTTTCGAAAGCGGCTGTTTGACGTCCCATTCGGTTTCGACGGGCTCGTCCACGGCGCTGCCCAGGCGCGGGCCGCGATCGCCTTCGACGACCAGCACGTCGTTGACCGCGATTTCCAAATCGCCGGCGTCGAATTTGTGCAACCGGCGGCTACCGGGGAAACGAATGTGGAAAATCCTCATTTCGGAAGTCTACCTCTCGTATACATCGACGCCTGGGTCGCCAGCAAATCGACGCCCAGCCCGTTGGCGATCATCTGTTTGTGCACGTTACGTTCGACCAGCCGACGCGCATACACCAGCGACCGCATTTTCGCGTAAATATCGGCCACGTCAAACTGCCGGGCGTACTGCTCCACGAGCGCGAGCGCATCGCGATTGCGAATGCGCGCGGGATCTGGTTCGACGCGCCACTGCAACGCATCGTGCAAAAAGCCGGTCAGCAGATCAATGACCTCTTTCATATCCTCACCGCCGGCCAGTATCATTTCGCCCAGCGCCAGCGCGCGCGTTTCCAGTGCGCCTTCCATCTTCAACAATTGCGCGAATAACGGCAAGCGCACATTTTGCAGGTATTCCAAATCCATCGCCGCCGCCTTGCCTAAACTGCCGTCGGCCAACGCGGCGATAGTCAACGCCTCCTCTTCCGAAGCGCCCATTGCCCCAACAACGAAACGGCTGATTTCGTCGGTCGACAGCGCGCCGAAACGCAGCAACTGGCAACGACTGCGGATCGTCGAGGGCAGCAACTGCGGTTGAGCCGTAACCAGCAAAAAGACGTTCTGCGCGTTTGGTTCTTCCAGCGTTTTCAGCAATGCGTTGGCCGCTTCGAGCGTCATGGTGTCGGCGTCCTTGATCAGGAAAACGCGTGCGCGCCCTTCCAGCGGCCGGTAATAGGATTGCTTGATTACCTTCAGGCGAATCTGTTCGATCTTATATTTATCGCTTGGTTTGCCGGTTTTCGGATCCGGCTCGTAGGCCAGCTCGACGAAATCCGGATGATGGCCCTGCGCCGTTTTGCGGCAGCTCAGACACGAACCGCAGGCGTCGTCGGGCAGCGTTTGGCAATTGAGCGCGGCGGCAAATGTGCGCGCGACGGTTGTCTTGCCTACACCCGCCGCGCCGGTGAACAAATACGCGTGGGCGACCTTGCCGTTCTGCATCGCGCGGCGCAGCACATCGATGGGTTGACGATGTCCGATGATGTCGGCGAATCCGCTCACACGTTCCTCCCGAGCACTTCGGCGTCCAACACCGCCTTGGTATGCAGCCAGACCTCGTCGACGGACCCGGCGGCGTCGATGACGCGAAACCGTCGCGGTTCGCGTTCGGCCAACAACAAAAAGCCTTCGCGCAATTTGCGATGAAACTCCAGCGCTTCCTTTTCGAAGCGATCCTCGCGCTCGGCGTCATCGAGGCGCTCGGCGCGCGAGCGGGCGCGACGCAATCCTTCCTCGATCGGCAGGTCGTACAGCAGCGTCAAATCGGGTTGCAACCCGCCGGTGGCTATTTCGTTGAGACGTTCGATCATTGCGGTGTCCATGCCGCGTGCGTGACCTTGGTAAGCCCACGTGGAATCGGCAAAACGATCGCAAGCGATGATCTTCCCCGCTTCCAGCGCCGGCCTTACGACCTCGGCGACATGCTGCGCGCGCGCCGCGAAGTACAGCAGCAGTTCGGTCAGCGGCGTGATCGCCTTGTTCTCAGCCCGCAGTAAAACGGCGCGGATCTGATCGGCGATCGGCGTCCCGCCCGGCTCCCGCGTTTGCACCACGGGCAAACCGAACGAACGCAGGTACTGAACCGCGCGCACGATTTGCGTGGTTTTGCCCGACCCGGTCTCACCACAAATGATGACTACCTGATG
>DAINPV010000284.1:0-5497 GCA_036743315.1 bacterium
ATTTTGATTAGTTCCCCTCTTCCCGGATAGTCAATCGGCAGCGTTCCCGTCACAGGTTTGATCGGGAACACCGCCCCTGTGCTCGCCCAGGGGCGGAGAGCGGTCGCCTTCTCTGGTATTTTAAAATGCCAAACTGTTGCACCCGTGAAAATACGGGGACACGAAGGGAGCATGTCCCGATTTTCGAAAAAGGTCAGGAAGAGTATCGGTTGGTCCTGGATTCCCGCCTGCGCGGGAATGACAAAACACAACCCGACCGGGATTGGTGCAGACCAGCGAAAACAGTGCCGCGACAGGCTCCCGCGACGCTTTTCCGAATTGACGCGCGGGGATGGGCGCGGTACGTTACTTCGCTCACAGAGGGGTTGGACATCATGCGCGCGGTGGATCTGATCGAAAAGAAGCGTGATGGCGGCGTGTTGTACCGGGCCGAAATCGAATGGCTGGTCAAGGCGCACTTGCGCGGCGAGGTGACCGATTACCAGGTGACCGCGCTGCTGATGGCGACGTTTTTCCGCGGGATGAGCGGCCCGGAGGTCGTCTACCTGACGCGGGCGTTCATGGAGTCGGGGACGATCCTCGACCTGTCCCACATCGAGGGCCCGAAGGTCGACAAACATTCGACCGGCGGCGTGGGCGACAAGGTCAGCCTCATTCTGGCCCCGCTGGTCGCCTGCGAGGGCGTGAAGGTGCCGATGGTTTCGGGCCGCGGCCTGGGCTTCACCGGCGGCACGCTGGACAAGCTGGAAACCATTCCCGGCTACAACACCAACATTTCCTTGAAGCGCTACGCGCAGATCGTCGAGAAGGTCGGCTGTTCGATCATCGGCCAGACCGGCGAGATGTGCCCGGCCGACAAGAAGTGGTACGCGCTGCGCGACGTGACCGCGACGGTGGCGAGCATTCCGCTGATCGTGGCCAGCATCATGTCCAAAAAGCTCGCCGAGGGCATCGACGCGCTGGTGCTGGACGTGAAGATCGGCTCGGGCGCGTTCATGCGTACGATGGAGGAGGCCGAGGATCTGGCGCACGCGCTGGTGCGCGTCGGGCAGCAGATGAACAAGCCGGTGCGCGCGCTGCTGACCGACATGAGCCAGCCGCTGGGTGTCGAGATCGGCAACGCCAACGAAGTGCGCGAAGTGATCGAAATTCTACGCGGCGAGGGCGACGAGCGCCTGACCGAACTGTGCGTCATCCTGGGCGCGCACATGATGGCCGCGGGCGGGCTGATCGACGATCCGCGCTCGGGCGAGGAGCCGCTGCGCAAGCATCTGCACGACGGCTCGGCGCTGGCCAAATTCGCCGAGATGGTCGCGGCGCAGGACGGCGATCCGGCGATCGTCGATCGTTTGGACATGCTGGCCGAGGCGCCGCAAAGCGCGCCGTTCGTCGCGCCGGTGGCGGGGTACCTGGATTCGATCCGCACGGCGGAGATCGGCTGGGCGGCGATGTCGCTGGGCGCGGGCCGCGAGCGGGCCGAGGATAAAATCGATCCGGGCGCGGGGATCACGATGCACAAGCGCATCGGCGACCGCGTGGAGAAGGGCGAGCCGATCTGCACGCTGCGGGCGAGCGATCGCGACAAGTTGAAAGCAGGATTGAAGCGCCTGACGGGCGTGTTCACGATGGAAGCAGAGCCGCCGGCCGAGGAGCCGTTGGTCAAGAAGATTGTGGTTGAGGCATGAGGCACATCCGACTGGACGAAATGCAAAGCGGGGAATTCGGGCGCACGGCGTTGACGATCGGCAATTTCGACGGCGTGCATCGCGGGCATCAGCAGGTGCTGCGCCGGCTGAAACTGGCCGCGAAGAAAGAGGAATTGCCGACGACGGTCATCACCTTCGAGCCGCATCCGGTGCAGGTGCTGTACCCGGGCAAGGGCCTGCAGATGATCCACACCTACCGGCAGCGGGCCGATCTGCTGGCGCGCTACGAGGTGGAGAACCTGGTGACGGTCGAATTCACCAAGGAAGTCGCCGCCACGACCGCCGAGCAGTGGGTGGTCGAGGTGATGATCGAAAAGCTGCGGGTCGAGACGCTGATCATGGGCTACGACTTCAGCTTCGGGCGCGGGGGCGACGGCGACGCGAAGCATCTCATCCAATTGGGGCGCAAGTACGGTTTTTCGGTCGAACAGGTGCCGGCGCTGGTCATCGACGGGCGGCCGATCAGCTCCAGCCGCATCCGGCGGTTGATCGCCGCGGGCGAGATGGCGCTGGTGATGAACCTGCTCGGGCGGCCGTTCCACGTGACCGGCGCGGTGATCAAGGGCGACGGGCGCGGCCGGCAACTGGGCATTCCGACCGCGAACATCGATCACGAAGCGGCGATGCTGCCGCACGTGGGCATTTACGGTGGCGTGGTGGTGGCCGACGGCGGGTATTATCCGGCGGCGGTCAACGTGGGCTGCAATCCGACCTTCGACCAGACCCGGGTGCACATCGAGGCGCACCTGCTGGACTTCGACGGCGATCTGTACGGCAAGAACATCGAGGTGCATTTTCTGCGGCGGCTGCGCGACGAGCGCAAGTACCAGTCGGTCGACCAATTGGTGGCGGCGATCAAAAAGGACATCGACAACGCGCGGCAGTTGTTCCACGGCCAATCGGCGAAGGATTGGCTGACATGAACCGCATGCGGTTCCTGAAGGATCCGAAGTTCTACCTCGGTCTGTTTGTGTCCGCGTTTTTCCTGTTCATCGCGTTTTTCAAGGTGTCGTTTTCGCCGTTGGCGGTGACGGCGAAGATCGATTTTTCGCAGATGGGCCGCGCGATCGTCACGGCCGAACCGCTGTACCTGGCGGTGATCATGGCGCAGGTGCTGGGCATGCTGTTCATCCGCGGGCACCGCTGGACGCTGTTTCTCAAACCGATCAAGAAAACCAACTGGATTTCGCTGGGCTGGTCGACGTGCATCGGCTTCGCGGTCAACAACCTGCTGCCGGCGCGCCTGGGCGAGGTGGCGCGGTCGATCAGCGCGGGGCGCAAGGAGGGCATCGGCTTCGGCGCGGTGTTCGGCTCGGTGGTGGTCGAGCGCATTTACGACACGCTGTCGATTCTGGTGCTGTTTGTGCTCAGCCTGTTCGTCTGGGAATTCTCCGGGCCGATGGAGAGACTCGCGGCGGCGACCAAAAGCGAGTTCGGCGTGGAAATCAGCCAGCAAAGCATCGCGCTGAATCTGTCGCTTCTGGTCGGGTTGATTCTGGCCGCGATCGTTTTTCTGAAATGGAAGACCGATTTTTCGCTGCGCGTGGCGCGGTTTTTTCTCACGCCGCTGCCGGTCGCGTGGCGCGACAAGATCATCAACGGGCTGCGCAATTTCATCAACGGCCTGACGCAGACCAAGAACCCGCTGGAGGCCGCGTGGGTCGTCGTGCTCTCGGCGTCGATCTGGGTGATCAGCGCGTTGACGGTGTGGCTGGGGCTGGCCGCCTGTCACGTCGAGGCCTCGCTGACCGACGCCATTTTCGTGCTGATGACCATGGTCGTGGCCGTGTCGGTGCCGGCGAGCCCGGGATACATCGGCACCTACCATTACCTGTGCGCGACGGGCATCGTGCTCTCGACCGACACGGGGTGGGACCAGGCGATGGGCACGGCGATCGTCATTCACCTGTCCAACTACCTGCCGCAGACGCTCGCGGGCCTGTACGCGTTGGCGCGCGAGGGATTGTCGCTGCGGGAGATCGAAGAAAAACCAGCCGAGAACGAATCCGTGTAAAAGGGAATTATGGCGCCGGTTGCGGCTCGCCGCCGTTCTGCGCCGCCAGCAACGCGGGCAGGAGCGGAACGCGCAGGGGCGTGCCGCCGGTCGGGTACACTTCCAACTCGAAGGGGAAACCGTCCTCCTCGCGCAGGAACAGCAGCGCGCCGGCCAGCGTTTCGCCTGGTTTGATGAGGCGGGGCTGGTAGATGCCGGACGTGCCCCGGCGGGGTTCGAGCGGCTTGAGGTAGCCGCCGGCCGACGTATCCAGCACGAAGGAAGCGACCGGCGGGCTGCGCCGCGGCTTTTCGCCGTGGTTGACGAGTTCCATTTCGAGCCGATAAACCTTCTCGTCCGAATCGATGCCCTCGTGGTGGTCGAACTCGGCAACGCGAGCGACGCGCAGCTTGGTCGCTTCATCCAGGTCGATCTCGACCGGGAAGGTCGTGCGGCTCCAGGACGTGTCGTGGGTGGTCAGGTCGTTGTGCGGTTGGAGACGGTCGTAGCTGAGCCACATCAGGCAACGATCTTCGGTGCGGACCTTGAAGGCCAGACCGCGCTGGTACAGCAGTTTGACCGGATCGCCGCGTTTCTGCTCGCACTTGCGGACGACCTGCGCGCAACGGCATGGACCGTCGACGGTCACCGTGGCGGTGCCGGTGAGGGTGACGCCGAAGATGGAATCCCAGGCGACGTCGGCCTTGGCGACCTCCTCGCGGAAGCGGAATTGCAGCGGATCGCGCGCCTGCACGGTGATGGCCGTTTGCAGCTTGGTGGGCGTCATTTCCAGGTAAATCGGATCGAGCGGGCGGGTGATGCACACGAAGCGCCGCTCGGTGTCCGGACGCCAGGGGTCGATGCTGTTGACGCGCGGGGAAAAGCCCAGGCCGCCGCTATGGCGTTCGATTTCGGTACGCTCGCCGAATTCGACCAGCAGGGTCGCGTAGGCGGCGGCGCGATGAATGAGCCGTCCCGAACGGTTGACGATCTTGCCGGCGACCAGTAGATGAACTCCCGGCTCGTCGGAAAATTCGGCGTTGATCGGCCCGGTGCGCGGGTCGAACAGCAGCGCATGATCGATGGTCACCTCGAACTGGCCCTTGCCGGCCGGTTCGGGCGGCGTGGCGCCGGCGGCGGCGGTGGCGATCAACTGCGGGGTGTTGGCCTGCGCCGGATCGGCGGGTGCGGCGGGATGATCGGCGGGCGGCGATGGCGACGGGCCGCAGGTGCAGAAAATCGCGAGCATCGCGATGAGCATCAGCGGAATCGTGAATCGGCCAACGCGCATTCAACCTCCGAAAAAACCGCAGCATTGTAGCATTAAGCAACCGATGCACAAGGTATACATAAATTGGACGGTTAAAAGCAATAAGCTTTATTTAATCATGGGTTAGCGGAAAGATATTGATTATTTTGATTGCTTATTCAAGGGATGGTACGGAGGGAAAGGTGCAATTTTTTCCGTTTTTTCCCTTGACAAAAGACCGGTCCGGAAGCGTATTCTGGAGACCACTTTTGATGGGTGATGTGCGTTCGCAGATGGAGTTATCCAACGCCGGGTCGACCAAGGGGTTACCCAGCGGGCGATTCCACTTGCATTAACAACCAATGTACATACTAAGGAGGGAGATAGAAGATGAAATTGTTTAAGCTTCTCGTTCCTGCGTTGATTCTGTCGTTGCTGCTTATCGCTTGCGGCGGCGGTCCGTCCGCGATGTCGTTGAGCCCGGCGACGGTGAAACTGGAGCAGAAAGGCGCGACGGCGACGCTGGTGGCGGAATTTCAGGATGACAAG
>DAINPV010000285.1:0-5486 GCA_036743315.1 bacterium
TGCTGGGCGTACAGCGATTCGAAGTTGATCGGGGTGAGCAGCACCGGCGGGAAGCCGGCGCGGGTGACCACGTCGGACACGGTTTCGCGGGCATACGGGAACAGGATGTTCGGGCAGGCCACGGCCAGAATGCCGCTGATGTCTTCTTCCGGCACACTGCGGATCTGGAAAATACCGGCCTGGGCGGCTTCTACCAGGAACATCACCTTCTCGCCCAGCTTGGCGGTCACGGTCACGGTAATCAGATAGCTGCCGGTGGCCTCGGTCGCTTCCTGCTCGGCCGTTTTCAGCAGTTCGTCCAGCAACGCCTGATAGCCCTTGTCGCCGAGGCTGCGGAAAAACTCGGTATAGCCTTCGCGCGTTTCCTTGTCGCGAAAAACGTAGCCGATCTTGTCGAGCATCTCCGGCAGCGCCTTCTCGCCCTGCCGACGCAGCACGGCAAACAGCGCGTCGCGTTCGACGGCGTCGTTGGTGGACAGCGAACTGGCCAGGCGGGGCAGCAGTTGTTCGCCCTCGGCGCTCAAACGGTCGACCGCCTTTTGGCGCACCTGCGCATCGGCGCTTTTCAGATCGTCGACCGTCTGTTCCAACGGTTTTTCACAGGCCGCCGCGAGCAGCAGCAGAAATATCGCGAGCACCAAACCGAGATGTTTCATGGCGCTATCCTAGCAAGCGGAGCGATGGGGAACAACAATTGTTTTGTCCGCCGGGAAGCCGACTGCCGGAAAAATCATGGGAAATCAAGCAAACGGCGAAATCGGGCTTATATTCATGCCGATGATTGACTTGCGAAGGAAATCTATGTCAAACTTGGCGCCTGCGTGGGGGCAGGCCGGCTTAATTTACAGGATGGTAGATGGCGGAATTGCATGAAGTCATACGTAAAGTCTCCCAAGCCCGCCTGCGTGAATTCCTAACCAGGACGCTTTGGCTCCTTTCGTATGCCCTGCCGATCTGGGCCGCGTTGGCCGCGGTCGTCATCGTGCTGCAACAATTTGTTCCCCAAGCCTACGGCCTGTGGACAATCCTCTTAATTGTATCCGGCGGGCTGGCGCTGCTGACGTGCGTCGGCTACGGACTGCTCGGGCTGTCGCGGCATCGCCTCGCCCGGCTGATCGACCGGCGCGCCGATCTGAAAGACCGTCTGACCAACGCACTGGAATTCTCCACCCGCGACACGCAAACGCCGCTGATGACCCTGGCCGTCGCCGATGCGCGCGAGCAAGCCGAACGGGTCGACGTCAAACGGCACTTCCCGCTGTGGACGCCGGGCAACGGCAAACGCCTGGCCGCCCTCGCTTTCTTGCTGCCGCTCGTTTACGCGGTCGCGGCGCTCAACCTCGCCGCCTGGATGCACAAAGAAGAGCCGAAATCGGCGATCGACGCCATTCAGATTCCCGAAGAGTTGGCCGACGACGGTTTGCGCGACCTGCCGCCCAACACGATGATGCTGCCGGCGGTCCGCGGTCTGCAGGGATTGTTCGGCTCGTGGCGCCAACGGCTGGCGGAACTGCGCGAACGGGCGCAGGCGGCGATGGCGGCGATTCCGCAGGAAGAACCGGAACTGCCCGAAACCATCTACCGCGAAGACATGGCCCGCGACGCGGCGGGCGCGCGCCGGCAGGAAGTGCTGGCGCTGGACGGTCTGCCGGCGGTGCGTTTCGACAACGAACTGCACCTGAGCGACCTGCGGGCGTTGGGCGACGTGGACGCGGAAATCGATTCCTCGATGGCCACGGCGTTCTCGCAACTCGACGAATACCTGTTCGACGAGGATCCGAACATCCAGAACGTCGAAGAGTACATCGAAAAGATCGAGAAGAACTCCAGCGAGGGCATGGCCGCGGCCAGCATGATGAGCATGCAGTCGAACTTCGCCGCGCAGGGCTCGACCGACAACGACGCGCAGGGCGCCTTCCGCAACGCCACGCAGGGGGCGCAGCAGCAATCGTTCAACGAGTTCCTCAACGAATACGCCAAGCACCTGGGCCGGGTGGCGCAGAAAAAGCAGGACGTCAACAAACAGCGGGCCCAGCAGCGCGGCCAGCAGCCCGGCAAGGTGAAGGTGCTCAGCGCCGACCAAGGCCAGCAAGTGCCCGAGGACGCCGAATGGCGGATGGTTAAGATGACGCCCGAAATGCAGAACGAACTGAAGATGAACATGCAGATGGGCGATCAGGTCGAGCAGGGCAACTTCGGCGGCAGCCGGGCCGGACGCGGCGGCGGCACCTTCCGCGGCGCGATCAAGGTCAAGCACGAGGAACTGGCCAACGCCAAGCAGAAGGACGCGGTGCAGGGTCAAATCGGCGAAGGCCAATCGTCGGTGCAGATCCTCGAGGATGCGGATCCCAACGCAATGCAGACCTACGGCCAGATTTACAATTCCTACAAACAAGAAGCGTTGCAATTGATCAACGACGCGACGATCCCTTTGTCGATCCGCTCGTACGTGCAACGCTACCTGCAGTCGATCAATCCCGCGGCGCTGGGGCCGGCGGGCGCATCGACGCCCAATCAACAGAACGACCAACTCGCCCCGCCCGCCATACCGGAGCCGGGCGCCGATGTGCCCGGAGCGCCGCCGAACGTCAAAAAGGCCGGCCGCACGCTTCGCTGACGCAGCGGGGATGAACCACGCATCGCCGGCCGTTGCGTTTCAGCGGCCGTCGACGCTTAACGAGTGACGGAGACCATGGGTAAACTGTTCGACGACGAGTTTCTGAAAAAACTGGAATACCTGTATCTGCTGTCCAAGAAGATCTTCCACGGCAAGACGCAGGCCCAGTCGCGCTCGAAGAAAATCGGTTGGGGCATGGAATTCGCCGACTACCGCGATTACGCGCCCGGCGACGATCCGCGCTACCTGGACTGGAATCTCTATGCGCGCGTCGGACAATTGGTCACCAAGCTGTTCCACGAGGAAGAAAACCTGAACGTCTACTTCCTGCTGGACACCTCCAAGTCGATGGATTTCGGCCACCCGAACAAATTCGATTACGGCAAGAAGGTCGTCGCCGCGTTGGCCTACGTGGCGCTGAACAATCTCGACTCGATCGCGATCAATCCCTTCGGGCCGGAGCTGCTGCCCGAGCTGCCGATGCTGCGCGGTAAGGGCCAGATCATGAAGGTCTTCGACTTTCTGGAGAAGATCGAGCCGACGCCGACCACCGACATGCTCAAGTCGCTGGCGACCTTCACCGCCAAAACGCGCACCAAGGGCCTGGCGGTGATCGTCTCCGATTTCTGGGACGAGGCCGGCTACGAGCGCGCGCTCAAGGGCATGTACAGCGGCGGCTTCGACCTGTCGGCGGTGTGTCTGCACCACGAGTACGAGGCCAAACCCAAATGGCGCGGCACGGTGCTCATGGCCGACAGCGAAACCGGCAAACGGCACCAGGTGACGATTTCCGGTCGTTCGCTGCGCCGCTACGAAACCGAATACAACGCGTATCTCGACCGGCTGCGCAACACCTGCCACGGGTTGCACTGCCATTACCTGTACGCGCACACTTCGATTCCGTTTGAAGACATGATCCTCAACGTTTTTCGGCAGGGGCAGTTCGTCAAATGATCGCCAACGGCATCGGTTGGAGCACCTTCGGCATCCTCTACGGCGCGTTGGCCGCCGCCGTGATCCTCATCTATCTGCTGCGCATGGCCCGCCGCGGCCGCGCGGTCAGTTCGACGCTGATCTGGCAGAAGGTCATGGGCTCGCGCCGTTCGCTGTGGAAGGAACTGATCAGCCTGCTGCTGCAACTGACGCTGCTGTTGTTGCTGTGCCTCGCCCTGGTCGACCCGCGCCCGCCGGCCGATTCGTTCCAGCGGCGGTGGGTCGTGCTGATTTTCGACGCCAGCGAGTCGATGGCCGCGCACGGCGACGGCGCCTCGCGGTTGCGGCAGGCCGAACGCGACGCCTGGCGGACGATCAGCACGCTGCGCGAAAGCGACCGGGCGATGATCGTTTCCGCCGCCGCGGAGATCGACGCCCTCACGCCTTTCACCGGCAATCAAGAGGAACTCAAGCAGGCGCTGACCAAACTCAAACCGTCGGGGACGCGGCCGAAGATCGCCGAGGCGATCGACTACGCGCTGGCCAGCTTCGCCTACGCCGGCGTGGGCGCCAACGACACCAAACATCTCTATGTGCTGACCGACAAGCCCGAGACGGTCGTCGCGCCGGAAGTCGAAAACGTGGAAATGGGCGTGATCGGCGTGGGCGAAACGCTGCCCAACCTGGCGCTGACCTCTTTCGACGTGCGCAAGACGCTCAACCTCACCGAGGCGCACGACGCCCTGCTGCGCGTGACCAACTTCGCCGCCGGACCGGTTTCGGCCGAGCTGGCGATCTTCACGCCCGAAAGCACCATCGCGATCAACCGTGTCGATCTGGGTCCGGGCGAGACGCACAACCAGGTTGTCGGCCTGCCCTTCAACACCTTCGGCAAGGTCACCGCGCTGCTGCGCAAGGTGCAGTACGCCGACCAGACCAAGGACGCGCTGGCCAGCGACAACGCCGCCTTCGCCTTCGTACCGCCCACGCGCAAGTCCAAGGTCGTGCTGGTCACGACCAAGAACCTGTTTTTATACAACGCGCTGGCGCTCAATCCGGAAATCGACATGGTCAGCATCCGGCCCGAGGAATACCGCCACGGGCTGTCCGCCGCCGCCGACGTGGTGATCTTCGACCGCTTTACGCCGCCGCAGGAGCCGGTGTGCAGCGCCATGTATTTCAACCCCGCACCCGGCGGACCATTCGCAGTGCTGAGCACGAAAAAGAAACCGGCGATGACCGGTTGGGCCGAGGGACACCCGCTGCTGCGCCACGTGGTGATGGACACGCTGCAGATCGACGAGGCGCACATCCTCAAGCCGGCCAAGGACGACGTCGTGCTCATGGGTCACTTCGACGGCGCGCTGATGCTGCTGCGGCCGCGCGCCGACACGTTCCTGCTGGGCGTCGGCTTCGATCTGGCCAAGACCGACCTGCCGCTGCAGAGCGCCTTCCCGATTTTCATCCACAACGTGGTGCACATCTTCTCGCGCAAGCCCGAAGGGGAAATCGACACCGGCCACCGCATCGGCGACCGCGTCGAGCTGACCGTCACCGAGGGCCGCGAGCGCGTCGTGCTGGTCGATCCGCTGGAAAACAAAATTCCGGTGACCGTGCGCGGCGGACGCGCGCTGTACCGGCCGGAGATGCCCGGCTTCTACACGTATGCCGATGCCGGCGCGCTGCGCGTGTTCGCGGCGAGCCTGCTGGACGACAAAGAATCCGATCTGACCGTCACCCAGGCCGGCGCGTTGCCGGCGTTCGATAACGAAGACGGCCGCGGCGGGATCGAGCGGATCGCGCCCTGGCTGATTCTGGCGGCGCTGCTGTTGGCCGCCCTGGACATGGTGTTGTTCTTAAATGGCAAGCTTTCTTGACGCGATAAGCGGACTGTCTTTCTCGGTCGCCACGATCAAAGTGGTCGGGCTGGCGCTGT
>DAINPV010000286.1:0-5436 GCA_036743315.1 bacterium
ATCCCGAGCGGTTCGGCGTCTGCCTGGATACGGCGCATGCGCTGGCCGCCGGCTACCCGTTGCACGAACCGGGCGGGATCACGCGCACCCTGGATGAATTGGACAAGCTCGTCGGCCTCGAGCGCCTGGGATGCCTGCACCTCAACGACAGCCTCGCGGCGCACGGCAGTCATCGCGACCGGCATGCGCGCCTCGGACAAGGCGAACTGGGGGAAGCGCGGTTCGCCGAACTGCTGGCCGATCGGCGGCTGCATGGCATTCCCAAAATGTTGGAGGTTCCCGGCGGCGATCAGGCGTTCGTCGACGATCTGCGCCTGCTGGCTCGCTTAGCGCGCCGCACCGTGAAGTAGCTCTTCGGCCGCGGCCCGCGTCGCGGCGCTGATTTTCTCCCCGCCCAGCATCCGCGCCAGTTCCTCGACGCGTTCAGTTTCGCTCAGCAGCGTCACTTCGGTGCGCGTGCGGCCCTTTTCCACGCGTTTGCTGACCAGGTAATGTCGGTCGGCCAGCGCCGCGATCTGCGGCAGGTGGGTGATACACAGCACCTGATGCTCGCGCGCCACTTCCTGCAATTTGCGCCCCAGGCGCTCGGCCTGCGCGCCGCCGACGCCCGCGTCGACCTCGTCGAAAATCAGCGTGGGTACCGGAAAATGCCGCGACAGTACGCGTTTGATCGCCAGCATGATGCGCGACAGCTCGCCGCCGCTGGCGATGCGGGCTAAGGCGCGCGGCAATTCGCCGACGTTGGGACTGATGAGAAACTCAATCTGATCGGCGCCGGTTTCATCGATGCGCATGCCGCCCAGCTCGATGCCGCCGGCCGCCAGCGGCTCGACCGGCGCAACAAACCGCGTGCCGGGCATGTCCAGGTCGCCCAGCTCGTTTTCAACCTCGCGCTCCATTTTTTTCGCGGCCTTGGCACGGGCGCGGCTAAGCGTTTCCGCCGCCGCGGCCAGCTTATCCTCGGCCGTTTTCAACGACAACGCGAGTTCGGACAGTTCGTTGTCCAGCCGTTCGAGCGTATCCAGTTCGCTTTGCGCGTCGATCAACGTTCGTTGCACGGCCGCCAGCGAACCGCCGTATTTTTTCTTCAGCTCGTAAAGCGCATCGTAGCGCTCCTCGATTTTCGCCAGCAGCGTCGGATCGTGGTCGAGCGATTCGCTGTAATCGCGGCACTGCGCGGCGACGTCTCCGGCGATGTTCGCCAGGTCGGTCAGCCCGGCCGCGATCGGCGCGAGGCGCTCGTCCAGGTCGGCCTTGTCCTCGACCCGCCGCAACAATGCGCCGGCGATCTCGGCCACTGCGCCCTCGTCGCGATCGTACAGCGCCTCGCAGACCTCCAGCGCCAAGCGCATCAGCGTTTCGGCGTTGAGCAGCACCTTGCGCTGCGCGGCCAGTTCCTCATCCTCACCCTCTCGCGGGGCGGCCGCGGCGATTTCGGCGATGAGAAAACGCAAGTAACCGCTGCGGGCTTCACGGTCCTTTTCCTTGCGCTCCAGTTCCGCGCGCCGCCGGCGCAGTTCGCATACGGCGTTGAAGCGGTCGGCGAGGTCCTCGCGCGCTTGGCGCAAGCCGGCGTAGGCGTCCAGCAGATCGCGGTGCATTTCCGGACGCATCAGCCCCTGCGCTTCGTGCTGCCCGTAGAGGTTGAGCAGCCGTTCGCCCAGCTCGCGCAAATCGGCGACGTTGACGTTGCGCTCGTTGATCGTCACCCGGTTGCGACCGGCGTCCTGGATGACGCGGCTGACCGCCAGTTGCTCGGGTTGTTGGTCGCCGTTGACGGAAAACCGCGCGTCGACCTCGGCCGATTTGCAGCCGGTGCGGATCATCTCGGCGGTGGCGCGCCAGCCCAGCGCCAGGCCGATCGCCGTCACCAAAATCGACTTGCCCGCGCCGGTTTCGCCGGTCAACACGTTCAGACCGGGACCGAAGTCGATGTGCAGATCCTCGATGACGGCCAGACGGCGGACGGTCAATTCGCGCAACATGAATCAACGCTCTCCGTAATGAAGCTTCTCGCGCAGCACGTCGAAATAAGTTCGCTTCGGATTTTTGATCAGCAGCAGCGGCTTGTCGCAGGCGACGACCTCGAGACTGTCACCTTGGTGGATTTCCCGTCCTTCCTGCCCGTCGCAGGTGACGTAGACTTCGGTGTCCTCGACCAGTTCGATGTCCACCCCGCGATCGCCGGGCACGACGATCGGGCGGTTGGTCAACATGTGCGGACAGATCGGCGTGATGATCAGGCCGTTGGTTTGCGGATGGACGATCGGGCCGCCGGCGGCGAGGTTGTAGGCCGTCGAACCGGTGGGCGTCGAGATGATCAGACCATCGGCTTTGGCCACGTACATAAAATTTCCGCCGACGCTGATCTTTAGATCGAAAATGCGCGCCAGGGCGCTCTTGGTGATCACCACGTCGTTGAGCACCGTGTAACGATATGTTTCGCGGCCGGAGTGCACCGTGACGTCCAAGCGCATGCGGCCGATGATGCGCGGCTCGCCGGAAATCGCCAGTTCCAGCACATCGGGCAATTCGGCGAGACGGATTTCGGTCATGAAACCCATGCCGCCCAGGTTGACGCCCAGCACCGGCACCTGCCGGCCGCGCAACAACCGCGCCGCCGCCAGGAACGTGCCGTCGCCGCCAAGCACGATCAGCAAATCGCAGCGGGCGAACACTTCCGCCGTCGGCGTGGCGTAGGGCAGATCGTACATATGCGCTTCTTCCTCGGCGATCATCGGAACAAGACCGTGCCGTTCGAGATTGGCAATGACCATCCGCGCCGCGTCACCGGCCTCTTTTTTTGCGCGTTTGATATAAATACCGACGCACTTCATGGCTACCAAACCTCCCACCCGTCGCCGATTTCGAAATCGGCGTCGGGCATTTCCCGTTTGCCGAGGATTTTTTCATGCAGCGAGGAACCGGCCAACGGTTCGCGCTCGGGAATCGGGCTGTGCACACCGTCAACGGGGAACGTGCCGGGATTGGCGTTCGGGTCTTCAAAATCGCGTCGGCTGTAATAATGGAAGTAGGCGTCGCCCATCGTGATGCGATGGAACGCATAATCGTCGATGAACTTGCGTCGCTCGATCAGATCGCGCAGGGCCAGGTGTTGTGCGCCGTAGCGGAGCAGCCATTCGGGAATCGGCCAGGGTACGACATCGATCATGGACAAAATGATCGGTGGCTTTTTTTGTTCGAGCACATATTCGCTGTTGAACCGGCCGTGCCCGGCCATGCTGCGCGCCAGATCGGTCGGCGTATGGGCGATCGTCGCATCGGTCAGCCCGACGAAGTCGACGATCGGCATTTGCGAGCAGTAGCCGATCGCACCGATGGGAATCATGCCCATCGTCGTGTCGGCCGGATACAGTTGCGACAGGTGATGGCCGATTTTGCACCACACGTGCGCCTTTTTCACCTGGCCGAGGAAGATCATTCCCTCGTTGCGGAAAAACATGCCGACGAAAATCGACAGCGCCAGAAAGAGCGGCGCAACCACCCAGGCGCCGGGACGCAAACGCAGTTCGGCGATCTTCGGGTACACACGGTTAATCGCCTGCCGCGCCTGCCGCGCCGCTTCAGGCAACAACAGCCACAGCAACGGGACGATCGGAATCAGAAAACGCGCCAGCGGGAAATGGTCGCCGCCGACGTACACCAGCGCCGCGATGTAGGCGAGAACCGTGCCGAACACACCCCACCACCAGCCGGGCAACGAGGCGCGAAAACGCAGCGCCAGCAACAACACCGGCAGCAGCAGATAGGGAATCAGCGTCACATTGGTGAAACGCCACAGGTAGTCCAGGCCCATGGAGATCAGCCCCAGCCCCGCACCGGCAGCCTTGGCGTAATAGGTGTTGGGCTGCCAATAGCCGAAGTAGCTGTGCCGCCACAATAGAAAAGCGCCATACAGCACGGCGACGACCGCACCGAAAACGAGCGAGCGCGGCCAGCGGTTTTCCTTCCCGTCCACCAGCAGCCACAGGCCCAGCGGTGCGGCCATGCTCACGCCCTCGGGACGCGACAAGGCCAGCAGAAACAACGTCACGCCGGCCAGGGCGGCGCTGCGAACGCCGTTTTCATGTCGCTGCGAGCGAACGATAAACAACACGGTCGCCAACAGCCAAAACGCGGCCATTGAAGTTTCCATCCCGGCCAGGGCGTAGGCCACGCATGAAGGATGAAGCGTCAAAAACGCCAGTCCCAACAGCGGCAGCGGGCGCAGGACCTTATCGGTCAACAGCGTCTGCATCAGGTGCAACAGCAGCGCCGCCGTGCCCGCGTGAAACACGATCCCCAGCCAGGTCGCGCTGAGGGTGATCTTCACGCCCAGCCGCGCCAGCAGCGCCAACAACAACACGAAAAGCGTATTGGAATAGCCTTCGACGCGTTCGCCGAGGTTGTAGACCAGCCCGTGGCCGTCGGCCAGGTTGCGCGCATAGCGAAACGAGATGAACGCGTCGTCGATGAAACCGAAGAGCGACAGCGATTGCACCAGGCCGTAAGCGACCAGCAACACGACAAATAGAATCAGCGGAGCGAAACGGCGCAAAAAGTCTCCTTCATCTTTGACGGATGAAGCGGATTGTACCGTTGCCCACCGCGGCGGTAAACCGCATTCACAGGAAATTTTCACGGAAAAAAACAAGCCTCACTGGAGCGGCCGCACGCCCTGTGTTAATGTTGTCGCATCCACCCACGCGCGGGACGAAAATGACCATCGACCTGTTCGGTTCACCTGATGTCGCGCCGGCCAATGCGCCGTTGGCCGAGCGAATGCGTCCGCGTTCGTTTCAGGAAGTGGTCGGGCAGGATCGGGCGATCGGTCCGGGCTCGATGCTGGCCAAGGCCTTGGCGGCCGGCGAAGTGCCGTCGATCATCTTTTGGGGTCCGCCGGGATCGGGCAAAACGACCATCGCCCGCGTGCTGGCCTACGTGACCGACGCGATGTTCGTCTCGTTTTCGGCGGTGCTCTCGGGCGTGAAAGAGGTGCGGCAAATCGTCGCCGAGGCCAGGCAACGCCTGCACGACAGCAACCGGCGCACGATTCTGTTCGTCGACGAAATCCACCGCTTCAACAAAAGCCAGCAGGACAGCTTTTTGCCGCACATCGAGGCCGGAACGATCATCCTGGTCGGCGCGACCACGGAAAATCCGAGTTTCGAAATCAACGCCGCGCTTCTCTCACGCTGCCGCGTGGTGACGCTCGAACCGCTGGAGCCGGCGGACATCGAAGCCCTGCTGCAACGGGCGATGAACGACAAGGAGCGCGGCCTGGGCAAGCGGCGGCTGAACATCACCGCCAAGGCGCTGGATCACCTCGCCCGGCAGGCGCGCGGCGACGCCCGGGTGGGACTCAACGCGCTGGAACTGGCGGCGGCCGGCGAACTGCCCGAGGTCGACGGCAAACCGACGATCACCTTGGAGATC
>DAINPV010000287.1:0-5411 GCA_036743315.1 bacterium
TCAACACGCTGAAACACGAATATCCGGAATTCGGCTTCAAGTGGGAAGTGGTGCACCACACCGAGCTGCTCGACCAGTTGCTCAAGAGCGGCAAGATCAAGCTGAAGGGCGGCAACGGCCACACCGCCGTGCTGCACGATTCCTGCTTCCTGGCCCGCTACAACGAGATCATCGACGAGCCGCGCAACGTGCTGAAGGCCGCCGGCTACAAGATGGTCGAAGTGCCGCGCAGCGGCGACCTGACGTTCTGCTGCGGCGGCGGCGGCGGCCGGGCCTGGCTGGAAGAGCATTACGATCCCGAAAAGGGCATCAACCGCATCAACTTCAATCGCACCGACGAGCTGATGAACGCCGGCGCGGACACCATCATCGCGGCCTGCCCGCTGTGCATGATGATGTTCGACGAAGCGACCAAGCGCACCGAGTGCGAAGACAAGATGTCGTGCATCCGCTTGCTCGACATCGCCGAAGCGGTGGCGGAAAAGCTCGACGTTCCCACGGACAACCAAGGGTCAGACGGACAAGCCTGATCAACCTCTTACTACTTTATTGGCGCCCCCGGTTCCCCCGGGGGCTTTTTTTTATTAGCAATGGCAAGGTAGGATTTGTAAGTTATTGTGTAAAATAATATTGAGAATTATTTTCTGTCATCCTGAACTTGTTACAGGATCTGGGTACAATTATGTAACGGTTCATTGGGAAACGATTAGGAATTATCCATCGATTGGTTTTCGTTATGTCCGGTGCTTGTCGCGACCAGATCCCCGGGTCGAGCCCGAGGATGACGGAAAGGACCTCATCCCTTCCCCGCCCTTTTCTTTTGGCGGCGGTTTTCTGTTATAAGAAAAGCACCACCGTTGCCGAGGAGGATGTCATGCCGCGTTGTCGCAGTTGCACCGCCGAAATCGACGCAAACGCCAAACCGTGTCCGTATTGCGGGGAGGCCGAGCCCTTCGCCGCCGCGGCCGCCGCGCCGCCGGCCGCTCAACCGGCTGTCGCGCCCGAGGTGAAAACGGAAGGTCCCTTGCAGCCCAAGGCCGCGGTGCAGTCCGGCTTCGGGCGCGAGACGAAAACCTTCGCCTGCACCGGGTGCGGGGCGACGATCAGCTACGACACGACGCTCAAAACGCTGGCCTGCGCCTATTGCGGCTCGACCTACGCCATCGAAAACGAGCAGCGGGCCGCCGCCGAGCGCCCCAGTCGCGTCATCCCCTTCGAGTTCAACCGCGACAAGGCGGAAAGCCTCTTTCGCGCATGGCTCGGCAAGGGCTGGTTCCGGCCCGGCGACCTGACCAGCAAAAGCGCGCTGAGCGAAATTCGCGGCGTGTACCTGCCGTTCTGGGCCTTCGACGCCGACGCCGATTCGACCTGGTCGGCCGACGCGGGCTACCACTACCAGGAGCAGGAGGCCTATACCGAAAAGGACGCGCAGGGCCGCACCGTCACCAAGCACCGCACGGTGACCAAGACGCGCTGGCAGCCGGCCAGCGGCCAGCATCGCGCGCACTACGAGGATTGGCTGGCGCCGGCGACGCGCGGGCTCGACCCGGCGTTCGTCGGCCGGATCTATCCGTTCAAGACCGAGCGGGCGCAGCCGTACAACAGCGACTACCTGGCCGGATTCGCGGCGGAGAATCCGTCGATCCGGGCGGCGGAGGCGCAACCGACGGCGGCGCGGGAATTGAACGGGGAAGAGGAGAAGGCCTGCGCCCAGCAGGTGCCCGGCGACACGCAACGCAACCTGCGCGTGTCCACGCGGTTGAGCAATTGGTCCTACGACCAGATCATGCTGCCGATCTGGATCAGCGCGTACCGCTACCAGGACAAGCTGTATCGTTTTCTGGTCAACGGCCAGACGGGCGAAGTGCAGGGCAGCGCGCCGACCTCCTGGCTCAAGGTCGCCGCGGCGATTCTCATCGCCGCCGGACTGCTTGGCGCGGCCGTCGTTTTGATCGCCGTTTTCGGCAAGTAAGCGTCAATTCAAATAACCCAATTCGCGCAAATGCCGCCGCTGTTCGATCGTGAGCATCGGCTTTTTCACCTGCGAGACGTCGCGCGTGCCGTAGGTGGGGACGGTCGTCAGCGGGTGCGCTTGCAGGTAGGCCGGCCTGATCGCGTCGGTGAGCACGCGGCCGTCGAAATCCTCGGCGATCGGCAAACCGGTCAGCGCCAGAATCGTCGGGGTCACGTCCATCAGGTTCGCGCCCGTGAAGCGCGCGCCGGGCTTCACGCCCGGTCCGGCGAGGATGAAAATGCCCGGCGTGTCCGACGTGTGATCGCCTTGAAAGATTAAGTAACGCTCTTTGCCGATGGTATACGGTGTTTGCGACATCGTCGCCAACGCATCGTGGCGCGGCGCGAAAACCAGGCCGTGGTCGGTTACGGTCCCGTGATCATAGAGCGGTTGTTCCTGCACGAGGAAGGTTGCCAGCATGGCATCGAGTTTTGTTTTGACCGCTTGCGGACAACCGTTGCCGAGCGTCGAACGGCAGGTGAAGGACGGCACGACGACGTCCAGGCGCAGCGTTTCGTCGGTGATCAGCCGGCGGCCGATCGGGTAGGAGGTGAGGATCGGCTGCACGGTGATGCGCGCGGATTGGCCATCGACGCGGGCTGTGAAGAAGAACGTGTTGTGCCAATCGTAATCGGTCACCTGGGCGCCGAATTCGGCGAAGAACTCGGGCATCAAAAATAGCTCGTGGCGATTGTCGGAAGTCGGCTCCATGCCGTGGTCCGAGACGATCGCAACCAGCGTGTCGGGCTTGTCGAGAAACGGCGCGATCGAGCGGTCGACCAGGCGGTAGGCGTTCTTCATCTCTTCGGCGCCCGCCTTGATTTTCTCCGCATAGGCCGGCGCCAATTCGATTTCGCCTTTTTCCAACAACGATTGCAGCAGATAATCGTAGTAATGCGCGTGACCGACGGCGTCGGTGGCGTTGATGATGGAGAACGCCGCATCGTACGGGGCCTTGGCCAACAGGCAGATGATGTCCTTATCGATATTGCGCTCGTCGCACAATTCCTGAACGGGTCCGGGCGCAAACAGGGTGCCCTCGATGAAAAGCAACCCTTGCCAACGCGCGAAGGGCGGCGGCATGTAATAGGAAAGCACGGCCCGTTGCGGGAAGCGCTCGATCGGGAACATATCCCAAATCTGTTTGGCGGCCACGTTGTCGGACGTCAGGGAAGGGTCGAAATAGTTCAAATCTTCCTGGCGGTCCCTTTTCTGGTGATCGCCGACGTTCGCGCCAATGCCGTGATGCTCGCGGCTTTTGCCGGTGGCGATGGTCGTCCAGGAGATCGGCGAAAGACCCAGGTCGGTTTGCAGTACGCCGACCGCGCCGTATTCGAGCAGGCGGCGTAGGTTGGGCATCTCGCCCTTCGCCAACAGGTTGGTGATGATTTTCCATGTCGCGCCGTCCCAGCCCAGCAGCACCACACGTTTGGGCGGATTGTTGCCGAAGGTCGGCACGTTATGGATTTTCACGGCCGGCGGCTCCGCGGGCAACGAGTCGATCTGGTCGGAAATGTTACGGCTTTCACCCACTGCGATGATCGGCGCGTCCGGTTCTTGCGATCGGCAGAATAAAACCGTCAGGGAGATAAACAGGCTCGCCAGAATAATTTTAATCCACGGGGAACGGCGCAGCTTTCGTTTCAACGCGAGAATCCTTTTTCACGAATCGCGCCCTCCCCAAGACGCGGTGTTGTCAAAGAAATTATGTGTACTTTTTCTTTTTTGTAAACAGAAAAGAGAGGGTTTGGCGCGACCCTGACAATTTCCCCAAAAACCAAATATTCCATGGATTAAAATAGTGTGGCGGAGGTGGCGGCAAAACGGCGCATGACGGAAAAATTATATTCCAGGACTTCGCTCCGGCGCACGATATGTAAAGACAGAACGAAAAAAACCTGGAGGGTTGCGCTGCAAAAAGCGAATCGGGAGTGCGAGGCCGCAATGCGCCGACTTCCCCCCCCCGCACCACCGGACCAAATGCGCTGACTTACGGATTTGCATCCAACCCATCAAGTCACCGCCTCGCGCCCGATCCCTCCAGAACTTATGCCGGGTGAGTTTCCCCGTGGCTCGCCCGGCTTTTTCTTTTATTGCACGATCACCGTCACCGCGTTGCTGGTAAAGGTTCCGCGCACCGCGCCCGCGTCGTCGGCCGGTTGGCCCTGCACGTCGCGCGAATGCGAGGCCGCCTCGTAGGCGTACAGGTACCAGACCTTGTAGGTTCCCGGTTGGGGAAAAACGATCCGCTGCAAATATTCCGCATAGGCGCCGGTGCGCGGGTCGAGCGCCTGGGCCGGCTCGATGGTCAACAGATCGTCCTCGGCCAGCGCCTGCATTTTCGCGGCCCGGCCGCCCATGAGCATCCGCCGCAGGGTGGCGCCGCCTTCGGGCTGGGCGAGAAAATCGTGGAACGGCTGCTGCCAGCGCGCCTCGGTGCCGTCCAGCGGCCGCACGATCTTGAGCGGGTAGGGTCCTTTGTTGGCGAAGGCGATGCTCAAATGCACCGGTTCGCCCGCCTTGACCGTCATTTGCGGCGGGGCGAGGGTCAGTTCCAGGCCCTGGGCGACCGCCTCAGTGCGGGGTCCGGGCGCCTGCGGATCGTCCAACCAGGAAAACGTGCCGGCCAAGGCCGGCAGCGCGATCAATGAAAAAACCAGCGCGACCAAACCGATACGGCGAATCATGGCGTCACTCCGGAGAAATGGATAACGGCATTGTTCCAAAGTTGAGCCCCGCGCGCAATCGGGGGGAGGGAGGGCGGTCGTTTTCGGCTAAATTGCAGCGGCATTGCAATTCGGCCGAAAGATCGTCAGTCGGTTTTCCGCCGGGGAAACAGGTTGATGTCGAGTTTGCGCCGCAATTTGGACGAAACCGGGATAATCGCCACCAGCAGCAAAAGCAGAGACGCCTTCAGCATCCGCACCCATCATCATGGTTATCATCATCGTCATCATCGCTAACGATGGTATCATTGTCGTCATCGTCATCGTCGCCATTGTCATCGTCATCATTGTCGTCCGTGGAATCCGTCTGTTTGTATTTGATCAAGACCGCGTCGAAATCGACGCATTCGGTATTCTCGACGTTCACTTCCACGCAGACATCGCCGGCGACATATACATTGTTGTCCCCGTCGATGGACAACCTTTTGCCGAGATCGCCAAAGGATTGCGGCTCGTTGAAACGTGCGGTCCAACGGTCGTTGCCGTCGGGGTCGTAGGACAAGGTGGCAAAATCATCCAGGGCGGCCGATCCGCCGAAGGAAACGCCGGTCAGATACACGTTGCCCGCCTGATCGACCGTGAGGTCGGCCGGTTGTTGATCGTAGTGGGCGCCCAGGCCGTCATAGTATCGGATCCACCGGCCGACCTCACGGTCGATCAGGCGGGCAACG
>DAINPV010000288.1:0-5398 GCA_036743315.1 bacterium
ATCGGGCGCTCCCTAGCCTTTGAGGATGTTGAAGTTGGTGACTTCGATCTTCATCGCCCTGTACCGGCGTAAAGCGACGATCGAAGTCGCCAACTTCAACATCCTCAAAGGCTAGGGAGCGCCCGATGGGAGATTGGCTGTTTCTGATTCCGCTGCTGCCGCTGATCGGCGTGATTCTCAACGGCCTGGTCAGCGTCAAACTGTGGCCGAACAACGAAAAGCTGACCGGCGCGCTGGGCTCGCTCACCGTGGCGGGCAGTTTCCTGCTGGGCCTGTTCGCGTTCTTCGAGCTGCTGGGCTTGCCGCCCGAATCGCGGCGGCTGGTGAACGAACTATACACCTGGATCGCCGCCGGACCGCTGGAAGTGAAATTCTCCTTCGCCTTCGATCAACTGTCGGCGGTGATGGTGCTGGTCGTCAGCGGCGTGGGCTTTTTGATTCACGTGTACTCGATCGGCTACATGCACGGCGACCGGGGCTTCCGCCGATTCTTCACGTACCTGAACCTATTCGTGTTTTCCATGCTGCTGCTGGTGCTCGGCGACAGCTTCCTGCTGATGTTCATCGGCTGGGAGGGCGTCGGGCTCTGCTCCTATCTGTTGATCGGCTACTTCTACGAGAAAAAGAGCGCGGCCGACGCCGGCAAGAAGGCTTTCGTCGTCAACCGCATCGGCGACTTCGGCTTTTTGCTGGCGATGTTCGTGATTTTCTACAACTTCGGCACGCTCGAATTCGAAGGCGTCGCCAAACAGGCCGGCACCGCCGGCACGGGCGCGATCCTGACCATCTGCCTGTTGCTGTTCCTCGGGGCGACCGGCAAAAGCGCGCAGCTTCCGCTGTACTTCTGGTTGCCCGACGCGATGGAGGGCCCGACCCCGGTCAGCGCGTTGATCCACGCCGCGACGATGGTCACCGCCGGCGTCTACATGGTCGCCCGCGCGCATTTTCTGTTCGATCTCGCGCCGACGGCGCAGGCGGTGATCGTCACCGTCGGCTGTCTGACGGCCTTTTTCGCCGCGACGATCGCCTTCGCGCAGCGCGACCTCAAGCGCATCCTGGCCTACTCGACGATCAGCCAACTCGGCTACATGTTCGTGGGCGTGGGCATCGGCGCCTACGCGGCCGGCGTGTTCCACCTGATGACCCACGCGTTCTTCAAGGCGCTGCTGTTCCTCGGCGCGGGCTCGGTGATGCACGCGCTGCAGGGCGAGTTGGACGTCTACAAAATGGGCGGGCTGAAAAAGTACATGCCCGCGACCTTCTGGACGTTCCTCATCGCGACGCTGGCCATCAGCGGTCTGCCGCCGCTGTCCGGTTTTTTCTCGAAGGACGAAATTCTGTGGAAGGCTTTCTCCACGCACCTGGCCGGCGTGCCCGTCGCCTGGAACTTTTTCATCTACGGCCTGGGCCTGCTCACCGCCGGCATGACCGCCTTCTACATGTTCCGCGCCGTATTCCTCGCCTTCTTCGGCGAAAGCCGCATGGACCCGCACGTCGAGGAACACGTGCACGAAAGCCCCAAGACGATGACCTTGCCGCTGCTGATTCTGGCGCTGCTGAGCGTCGGCGGCGGGTTGATCGGCATTCCGCACGTGCTGGGCGGCGGGGCGCATTTCGCGCGGTGGCTCGAACCGCTGGCGGCCCACGGCGCGCACGGCGGCGGCCAGCACGCGCCGGCGGCGCTGGAGATGGGTTTGATGATCGCCTCGGTGAGCGTGGCCGCGCTGGGCATCTTCCTGGCCTGGTTGTTCTATCGCCGGAAGACCGAGGCGCCGGCCGCCTTCGTGGCGCGGCATCCCCGGCTGCACCGCACGGTGTTCAATAAGTATTACGTCGACGAGTTCAACGAACGGGCCGTGATCAATCCGCTTAAGCGCGTGTCGACCAATTTCCTGTGGGGCTTCGTCGACATTTGGATCATCGACGGCGCGGTCAACGGCGCGGCTTGGCTGGCCAAGGCCGGCGGGCGGCAGTTCGTCAAGCTGCAAAACGGCCGCGTGTACGGCTACGCGCTGACGCTGGCGATCGGCGCGGTGCTGGTCGTCGGCTTCGTCCTGTGGCGTGGATAAACCGAGAGGGGAAACGCTCCGATGTCGTTTCGATTGATTAGTCTGGTGATTTTTCTGCCGGCGATAATCGCGGGGCTGCTCTTGTTCGTGCCGCGCGACAGGGAGGAACTGCTGCGGCGGCTGGCGCTGGGCGGTTCGCTGGTCGTGTTTGCGCTCAGCCTGCCGTTGTACTTCCTCTACAAGCCCGTGGCCGGCGGCGCCGAGGCGCTGTGGTTGCTGGAAAAGCCGATCGAGTGGATTCCCGCCTGGGGCGTGCGGTACGCGGTGGGCGTGGACGGCATCAGCCTGTTTCTGGTGCTGCTGACGACCTTCCTCACGCCGTTATGCATTCTGGCCTCGTGGCGTTACATCGCCGATCGCGTCAAAGCTTTCATGATCAGCTTCCTGCTGCTGGAAGCGGCGATGATCGGCACGTTCTGCGCGCTGGACGTGTTCATCTTCTACCTGTTCTGGGAAACGATGCTCGTGCCGATGTATTTGATCATCGGCGTCTGGGGCGGACCGCGCCGCATTTACGCCGCGGTGAAATTCTTCCTGTACACCATGGTCGGCTCGGTGCTCATGCTCGTGGCGATCATGGTCACCTACTTCCAACTGCCCGCCGCCGAGCGCGGCTTCGACCTGTTTGCCTGGTACCAGGCGGGCGTGGCGCCGCACCTGCAAATATGGTGCTTCCTCGCCTTCGCGTTGGCCTTCGCGATCAAGGTGCCGATGTTCCCCTTCCACACCTGGCTGCCCGACGCGCACGTCGAGGCGCCGACCGCCGGTTCGGTGATTCTCGCCGGCGTGCTGCTGAAGATGGGCACCTACGGTTTCGTGCGCTTCGCCATGCCGCTGTATCCGGAGGCGGCGCGCACGCTGGCCCCGCTGCTGGCGGCGCTGGCGGTGATCGGCATCGTCTACGGCGCGCTGGTCGCCATGGTGCAAAAGGACGTGAAAAAGCTCGTCGCCTACAGCTCGGTCAGTCACCTGGGTTTCGTCATGCTCGGCCTGTTCGCCTTCAACGCGCAGGGCGCGGCGGGCGGCGTGTTGCAGATGGTCAACCACGGCTTGTCCACCGGCGCGCTCTTCCTGTTGGTCGGCGTGCTCTACGAACGCCGGCACACGCGGCTGATCGCCGATTTCGGCGGCCTGGCCCGCGTGATGCCCGCCTTTGCGGCGGTCTTCATGATCGTCACGCTCTCCTCGATCGGCCTGCCGGGCACCAACGGCTTCATCGGCGAGTTCCTCGTGCTCCTGGGCGCGTTCGAGCATCACCGCGCGCTGACCGTCGTGGCCACCAGCGGCGTGATCCTCGCCGCGTGCTACATGCTCTGGATGGTGCAGCGGGTTTTCTTCGGCACGGTCAAGCACGAGGCGAATCGAAATCTGCCCGACCTGAACAAACGCGAATGGGCGTACCTGCTGCCGATCATGCTGTTCATCTTCTGGATCGGTTTCTACCCGCAGACGTTCCTGCGCAAGATGGAGCCGAGCATCGATCACTGGCTGACGCAAATGAACTTCACCGCGACCGCGCGGGTCGATGCCGCGCTGCCGTCCGCGACGGAACGCGAGATCGACGCGGGTCCGGATTTCGTCGTCGAGTAGGAGGTTGCGACCGATGACCGACATGGCCTTCAACCTGTTTTCACCGCCGATCCTGATTCTCTACGGCATGGTCATGGTGCTGCTGGTCGAGATCCTCGCTCCGCGCCAGACGGCCCGCGCGGTGCGCCGCCTCTCGCCGACCCTCGCGCTGCTCACGCTGTTGCTCACGCTGGCGTTCATCGCGCTGCGCTGGAAGGGCGCGACCGCCGCCGCGGGCTTTGCGGGGATGGTCGTGCTGGATCGCTTTGCGCTGTTCGCCATGGGCGTGCTGTGCACGGCGGGCGCGCTGAGCGTGTTGTCGGCGTGGAACTACCTGGTCGCGGTCGATGAAGACCACGGCGAATATTATGTGCTGCTGTTGGGCGCGGTGTTCGGCGGCATGGTCATGATCGGCGCGGCCGACCTGCTGATGATCTTCCTCGGGCTGGAGATCATGTCCATCAGCCTGTACGTGCTGTGCGGCTTCCTGCGCCGCCGCGACGAATCGGGCGAAAGCGCGTTGAAGTATTTCCTGCTGGGCGCGTTCGCGACCGGCTTCTTGCTCTACGGCGTGGCGCTGTTGTTCGGTGCGACCGGCTCGACGCGCCTGGCCGACATCGCCGGCGCGCCGAAATCGACGCTGTTGCTGGCCGGCATGGCGCTGCTGCTGGTCGGCTTCGGCTTCAAGATCGCCGCCTTTCCCTTCCACGTGTGGACGCCCGACGTTTACCAGGGCGCACCCGGACCGGTCAGCGGCTTCATGGCCGCGGCGGTCAAAGCGGCCGCCTTCGCCGCGCTGCTGCGCGTGCTGGTCGCCGCGTTCGAACCGCTACGCGTCGAGTGGGCCTACGTGCTGTATTACGCGGCCATCGCCACGATGATCTTCGGCAACGTCGCCGCGCTGGTGCAAAACCACCTCAAACGGCTGCTGGCCTATTCGTCGATCGCCCATGCGGGCTACCTGTTGGTCGGCACGGTCGCGATGATCCGGCAGGAACTGGCGGGCGCGGGCGCGGTGTTGTTTTACCTGCTGGCCTACACGCTCATGACCGTCGGCGCCTTCGCGATCGTCGCGCACCTCTCGCAGCGCGAGGCCGATGCCGACCATCTCGACGGTTACCGCGGCCTGGCCCGGCGGCATCCGTGGCTGGCCGCCTGCCTGACCATTTTTCTCGTTTCGCTGGCCGGCATTCCGCCGTTGATCGGCTTCCCCGGCAAGTTTGCGCTGTTCTCCGCCGCGGTGAACGCCGACTTGATCGACCTGGTCGTCATCGGCGTGCTCGCCAGCGCGTTGTCGGTCTACTATTACATCCGCGTGGTCTACCTGATGTACATGACCGAAGCGGCCGAAGGCGCGCCGGCCGTCGCAGCCGCCGCGCTCGATTGGCCCGGCCGGGTGGCGCTGGCGGTGACCGGCGTGCTAACCTTGCTGCTGGGCATCGCTCCGGGCCGCCTGCTGGAACTGGCGAGCCAGGGCGCGGCGATGCTCTTGGGTTTGTAAGCGCGCGTCGATCAACGCGACATTTTTTTCGGGGAGGGAAGATCCATGTCACGTTTTCTGTTTTTGCTGACCCTGTTGACGGTTTTGGTTATGGCGTTTTCGTTGACCGTCGCCTGCTCGTGCGACGATGACGACGACGATGACGACGACGACGATGACGACGACGATGACGACGACAGCATGATCGGCGGCGACGACGATGACGACGACGACACGGGCGTCGACGACGATGACGACGATGACGACGATGACGACGACA
>DAINPV010000289.1:0-5389 GCA_036743315.1 bacterium
CATTTCACGCCGCTATCGCCCAATGTGATGGCGACGTTCCTGGGCTCATTCGGCGCCCTGGGCGTGATCGGCCATTACGCCTTGCATCTGGCTTGGTGGCGCAGCTTGTTGCTGGCCACGTCCTCGGCGGCGATCATCGCCGGCATCTTCTATTACGTGATTAAAAGTTTGTACTCGATCACCGAGGCCTCCAGCGAGGCGCGGGTGACCGAGTTGATCGGCGAAACGGCCAAGGTATCGGTGGAGATCGCGCCGGGCGGCACCGGGGAGATCGTCTACAGCGCCATGGGTTCGCGGTATCAGGCGCCGGCGCGGGCAGAGGATCCGCAACGCACCTACACCCGCGGCGAATCGGTGATCATCAAACGGATCGAAAGCGGCATCTATTTCGTTGCCGAAGCATAATTTTCGTCAATACGAACACAACCAAGGGGGATTAGCTCATGCCGATGGAAGGTATTGTCGTTCTAGGCAGTTTGGGAATACTCGTCCTTTTATTCCTGCTGATCGTCGCCCTGGCGCGCCGGTATCGCAAGGTCGGTCCCAACGAAGTGCTGATTATCAGCGGTCTGAATCACACCTTCACCGACGCCCACGGGCGCAAGTTGAAGGTCGGCTATCGCCTGAAGAAAGGCGGCGGCGCGTTCGTGTGGCCGCTGGTCGAACGAGCCGATATCCTCAGCCTGGAAATCATGACCCTGGACGTAACCACGCCCGAAGTCTACACCGAACAGGGCGTGCCGGTGATGGTCGACGGCGTGGCGCAGATCAAATTCAAAGGTGACGATGAATCGATCCGCACCGCCGCCGAGCAGTTCCTGTCCAAGGGCCGCGACGAAATCATGCGCATCGCGTTGCAGACGGTCGAAGGTCACCTGCGCGCCATTCTGGGCACGATGACTGTCGAGGACATCTACAAAAAGCGGGAAACGTTCGCCCAACGCGTACAGGAGATGGCGGCGGCGGACATGGCCAACATGGGCCTGCAGATCGTCTCGTTCACGTTGCGCGACATCCGCGACCGCCACGGCTATTTGGAAGCCCTCGGCAAGCCGCGCACCGCGCAGGTCAAGCGCGACGCGGTGATCGCCCAAGCCGAAGCCGACCGCGACGCGGTGATCAAGAGCGCCGACGCCAAACGCGAAGGTGAGATCGCCCGCTTCCAGGCCGAGACCAAGATCGCCGAGGCCGAAAAGGACTACTCGACGCAGAAGGAAATGTACCAGTCCGAGGTCGAGACCAAGCGCGCGGAAAAGGACCTTTCCTACGACCTGCAAAAATACAAGAAAGGCCAGTCGGTCAAGGCCGAAGAGGTCGAGATCGAGATCGTCGAAAAGCAGAAGCGCATCGAACTGGAAGAGAAGGAAATCAAGCGCCGCGAACTCGAACTGGTCGCGCAGGTGCACAAACCGGCCGAAGCTTCGAAGTTCAAGGTGCAGCAGGAAGCCGAGGCTTCCAAGTTCCGTGAGACCACCGAGGCGGACGGCCGTGCGGCGGCGTACCGGGCCGAGGGTTTATCCAAGGCCGACATCGAAAAGGCAATGGGCGTGGCCAAGGCCGAAGCCGAGAAGGCGCAGGGTCTGGCCGCAGCCGACGTCATCCGCGCGCAAGGTATGGCCGAAGCGCAGGCGATGGCCAAGAAGGCCGAAGCGTGGGCGTCCTACAACGAAGCGGCCGTGGTGCAGATGTTCATCGAAATGCTGCCGAACCTCGCCGCGGCGATCGCGCAGCCTTTGTCGAAAACCGAGAAGATCGTGGTGGTCAACACCGGCGACGGCAACAGCGGCGCCTCGAAGATCACCGGCGACGTGGCCACGGCCATGGCGCAGTTGCCGCCGGTCATCGAGTCGCTCGCCGGCGTCAACCTGCTGGATCTGGTCCAGAAAATCCCGGGCATCCTGGCGCAGAAAAAGACGGCGCCGCCGGCCGAGCCCGGTCCCTTCGCCAACGAGGAAGAAAAATAGCGCGACATGAGGTTAGCAAATCAAGAGGAGGCCCCACGGGACCTCCTCTTTATTATTGGAGGCAACATATGCTTGGAACATTGTCCATCATCGGCGGAGTCGGTTTTATGTTGCTCAGGGGCTTGATAGACAAACTCAATAAAAATTCGCCGCTCCCCTCTTCTGTGCAGGATCAATTGCAGCAGGCGGATACACTTATCAATCGGGGTCAACTCAACGATGCACTCACGATTTATCGGCGCATCGAAAACACGATCGATAAAGAAACGCACTCATTCGTCTATGGCTGCCTAAAAAGCTTGATCGGTGAAAATTATTTCCGGCAGGCGAAGAACAGCGATGCAATCGACAACTACCATCTGGCGATTCAATCGTTTCGTATAGCGGAAAGCATTTTCGACAACGATGAGCACCGCGAATTCTATTTAATCAACCAGGCGAATTTGGTTTATACCGGTCTGGCCTTGTCACAACTTGCGCAGCGCGAAGAGCTTTTGCACGCGGCCTTCCATGATCTCCAGAAAGCTCTTCCACACATCACTACGCACAACGAAACAACAGCCTTCGTAAGATTTCAACTTCTATTGGGTGACGTTTCGTGTTCACTCGCCAAATTTAACGATCGGGCAATCAATTGTTCGATAGCTATTGAGTCCTACAAAACCGCGCTGAAATATTTCAGTCAAAAGGATCATCCGCTCGATTATGCCATGACGCAAAACAATCTGGGCGCGGCGTACATCACTCTCGCCGAGATCGAGGACCAACAGGACAATTGCCTTCTGGCCATCGAAGCCTATAAGAACACGTTGTCGGTTATTAAACAGGATGAGCATCCCGATTCGTTTATGAGGGTGCAAGCCAACTTAATTGAAGCCGAAAAAATGTTGGCGGAGGCTGGGAAATAGGACACGGGCAGTATTTAAGGAATCCAAACTCTGCTTACAAAGAGTCATTCCGACGGAGGAGCGCGTTAGCGAGACGATTGGCCTGTCCACCGTAGCTTAAGCGGAGGCGGAAGAAACCCCCGTTCTGTTTCAACGTGTAGCGCCCGGACAATCCTCTGCAAATCGATCCCGCCCTGACCACAATTTGTATCTTATCGCTTGTAGCCAATAACTTCTTTTCGGCCTCAACTTCAAGGTAGCAGTGATGCACCGGGGGCAGCGCCTGTTTGATGTTCGCTTCGGCGCGGTCGAGGAGTCGTTAGATCCGGTCGGTGGTCAGATCGTCGATCAGGTGCAGGCACGCGGCGACGAGCACCTTGTCGGGGCCAGGCTGCGTCGTACGCAGCTCAAGCACGGCCAGGACCTCGGGCAACTTGCTCCGTTCGTCGAGGATCGTTTGCCGTTGCGCCGGTAAAACCCGCGACAATAAATTTGCGGATCATGATCGCAAGGTTCTCCAGGAAGTCGATGATGATTATTTTGCGTATTCTTTGCGAGCTCGCTTACGCCGGCTCCGCTTCGTGATCGGCGAGAAAGCCCGAAAAAAGTTGATCGACCAGTTCGTCGCGGTTTTCGTCGGTGACTTCGATGACGCGGAACGATTCGTCGAGTTTCAACTTTTCGCGGAAGATCTCGACGATCTGCGGTCGGATGACCACAAGGCACTGCCGCGCCTTGCGGATCAAATGCAGGATCGGGTAGAAGCCGCGCCCCTTCAATTCCAGCGGGCCGATCTCGTCGACGATCAGCAGGTCGGAACTAACGCCGCGACCGATCGCCTTGATGCCCAGGAAGATGCCCTCGTTGCTGAAGGTGAACGCGCCGTGCTGCGGGCCGATCTGCGCCCAGTTGGTGCGGGCCAGCAGAATGACCGTGTTGTCGTTGAGGTCGCGCACATGCAGCGTGCGCTCTTTGCCGCTGACGGTCTTCTCCGTCAGCACGCCGCCGACGCGCATCCCCGCCTCGCCGGCGCGCTCGACCACGCGACGGCACACGGTGGATTTTCCCGAATCGGAAAGCCCGGTAAGAATGACCCGCATCGACGCCTCCAACATAGTGCGTTCAGCATACCCGAGACGGCGCGGCAGATCCACCGCGCAAGTCCGTTTTTCCACCGGCGCATTTCGATCATTCAGCGAAAAAGGTATACTTACATTAGAACGACAAGGGAGGATGCAGCCATGACGATCGTCCCGACGCCCGCCACGCAAACCGACATTCAAAGCGTCTGGCGCCATTGGGGACTGCCGCTGGTAACCATACGCGGCGTGTACTGGCCCGAAGAGGTGGAAGGCCTGGCCTTAAAAGACAACGGGGGCAAACTGCTGGGTTTAATCACCTGGGCGCGCAACGGCGAATGGGCGGAGATCGTCTCGATCGACGCGCACGAACCCGGCAAAGGATACGGCCGCTTTTTAATGACCGCGGCGGAAAATAAATTGGCACAACAAGGAGTGACGTTGTTGAGCGTGGTCACTTCCAACGACAACCTGCCGGCCGTCGGTTTTTATCAGAAACTCGGGTTTCGCCTGCGGCGGGTTCACCTGGACGCCATGGACCGTGTACGCGAGCACAAAGCGCACATCCCCTCGACGGGCCTGGGCGGTCTGCCGCTGATCGACATGTGGGAATTGGAAAAGACGATCGGCCGTTAATCCTGCCAATCCTGCCACAGGTCCATCGCCACCTCGCGCAGATTAACGACGTCGCGGAGGCGATAGTGATCGCCGAACTTGCGCGAGCGCAGATGCAACAGCAACCAATCGTCGTCGGCGCTGGTGCGCACCTTGATCTTGAGTTCCTCTTCGTCGTCCCTGGTCCGCTTTACTTCGATGATTTCGTAATGCTTGCCGTCGGATTCAGCCACCCCGAAATAGGTGAACAGCTTGATCAACGCGGAACTGGAGGGCAACTCGCGCAAACCGGGTATCTGTTTGGCCAGCGTGCCGTCTTCGATGCGCTTTTCGATCTGCTTTTTGGTTTCCTCGACCAGGTAGGGCTTGGAGAATTTTTCACCGAAGCGCAACAGCTTTTTGGCGCGGGCATACGAGCGGCTTTCCATTTCGTCGAACATCAGATCGACAATCTGGTTAGCCAGGCGTTCGACGTTCACATATCTGTTGAAGTCGTTGTAGTTGCGGTTTTCGATCGCCTGGGCCGCCAAAATCAGCGATTCGAGCGTGTCGGATTTCACCCCGCAGCCGCTCAGCACCGCCAGAGCGCCGAGCAACACCGCGCAAACGATGATCGCCAGCATTTTCTTCATCGGCATGCTCCCCTCTTCTTCCGCCAGATCGGTTGCCTGAAATGTACCAAAAACCAACCCAAAATGAAACGCGGCGCCGGACGACTTTACCCCCCTAACGCTTGCCAGCGCCACCTGAACGAATTATTGATTAACGAGATGAACCACAACTGAGCGAGGCATGCACGACCACGCACATCATCACCACGGTCGCCAATCGGGCAAACGGCTGC
>DAINPV010000290.1:0-5379 GCA_036743315.1 bacterium
TGCAAGGAATGTATCCATTCTGCCGGTTGACAGTGAACATTCCGCAGTGTTCCAGTGTTTAAGAGGAGAACAGGCTACCATAGAAAAGATCATACTGACAGCTTCGGGAGGCCCTTTTTTCATGCCCGCACAATGCGCCTACCGGACCGATTTACGCTTGACCCTCTACCCCCCCCATGGTAAAAGATGTTGCTTTTCGACCTGAGGATGATGCGTCGAAGATCGACGGTTTTAATTTTCAGCGTGGTATGCAAGGAGGTTTTTCATGTTGCGTACTTCCACCGACCGCAACGTATTGGTCGTTTTGACCCTGGTGCTCAGTTTGTGCCTGACCGGCGCTCTGTTGATCGGCTGCGAGGAAGATGACGTCGAAACCGAAGAGGGCGACACGGGCGACCTGTGCGCATTCTGCGTTGAAGAAGACGCCGACACCGGCGACGACGACGACGATGACGATGATGACGACGACGATGATGACGACGACGATGATGACGACGACGACGATGACGACGACGACGATTGGACGGCCGAAACCGGCGGTCCGATCCTGAGCAACGTTCGTTGGAACCCCGATGAAATCAGTATTTCGGAAGGTGGCTCCGTGGCGCTGAAAGTCGAAATCTGCGACGCGGAAAACGATCTGAACGACGGCGACACCTGGGGCGGCCTGTATATTTTCACCGCCGGCTCATCCGAGGGCTTCCTGACGGAAAATCCGCTGGACATGTCCCGCTGGTCCTCGTTGCTGGATGAAGGCACCGATTGCGCCGAACCGACCCTGATTTCGGTTACGGTGGGCACCGACGGCATGGCCCCCGGCGAATACTGCGTGGACGTGGGCGCGACCGACGCCAACGGCAATCACAGCGAACTCAACGAGGAAGTCTGCTTCACCGTTACGGCGTAACGCAAAACGAAACCAAAAATCCGGAAGCCCGTCCCCCCAAGGGGGCGGGCTTTTTTATTGCACGTAACCCAACTCGCGCAGTTTCTTTTTCAGATGGTCCGGGATCTCGCCGGAAATCACCCGCGGCGGAAAACGCACTTCGTCTTTGGCGGCGGCGCGCAATTGGTCGGCCCACGCTTTGGCCTGCGGATGCGTGGCGGCCAGATCCCTGCTTTCCGTCGGGTCCTGCGCCAGATCGAACAACTGCGCCGGTTGCTCATCGATGAGCACCGTTTTGAACGGCCAGCGCAACATCGCCCGTTGTCGCGCCCAGGGCAGATCGATGTGTGAAAATACCGCCCGTTCACTCGCCTGGCCGGCCAGCAACGGCAACAGACTGATGCCGTCGCTTTTGGGTTGTTTCGGGGATTTGACCGCCGCGAGGATCGTCGGCATGACGTCCACCAGGCTGACCGGCGCCGCAATACGCGCGCCCGCCAGCCGGCCTTGCGGCAGCTTGATCAGCAGCGGAATGTGCGTTTCCGGCTCATACACGTTGTTGCCGTGCGCGACCGCGCCGTGTTCGTCGAACGATTCGCCGTGGTCGGCGGTGACGATCACCAGCGCATCGTTATAGCCCGGCAGCGTGGGCAGCAGTTCGGCGAGATAGGCGTCCAGCGCGGCGACCTCCGAATCGTACGCCGCACGCAAATGCGGCACGATCGCCTTGTGTTTTTCGAAAAAACCGTCGCGCTGCAAATTGCCCAAATCGTGCGAGGGCAACGCCTCCAGGTGCTTTCTCCACTCCGGATCGTAAGCGTCGATATAGGGCTGTTGCGGGGTGTATGGATGGTGGGGATCGAAGAAAAACAAAAACGCGAACACCGCCTGGCCGAACCGCTGCTCGCCGGTCAGCCGGGGGAGCAAGCCGGCCCAGGATCCGGCCACGGCTTGATGCGGGGCGAATTCGTGCACGGCGTATTCGTCGAAACCCTGCGCGAAGCCGTATTTTTCGGCCAAATGCCCGTTGGCGCTGACGCCGTAGGTGCGATAGCCGGCTTCTTTCAACGCCTCGGCCAGCGTCGTGTAACCGCCGTTGAGCGTCTGTTGGCTCAGCACGCGGCCGTACTCCTGCAGCGCCTTGGTCGTGCCGTGGTGGAACGGATACAAACCGGTCATCAGGCTGGCCATGCTCGGCACCGTCCAGCTTGACGGCGCCAGGCAATGTTCGAACACCACGGCTTGTTCGGCGAATCGATCGAACGCGGGCGTCGGGCGCGCGCCACCGTAGCAACCGAGCGCGTCCACCCGCAACGTATCCACGACGAGGAGATAAACCGGCATCGGCGGCGGTCCGGACAATTCGGCACAACCGGCGCACACCGCCAGGGCGACCAGCAGCCACACGATTTTTTTCACAGCGCCCCCAAGCGAACAAGACCACCTATCTAGTACCGGAATTTTCGCTTGGGACCAAGGGGGGTTACTCGATTGTTGCCGCCGGATCGACCGGAGGCGCCGCCGGCTCCTCCGCCGGCGTGGGCGGCGTTGCGTCCGGCGGCGGCGCTTCGTCGGTTGCGGGTGTCGCCGACGGCGTCGGCTCCGCCTTGGTTTCCGGCGCGGCGCTCATTTTTTCCAGCCACAGGCAATAGCCGCCCTGCTGGCTGGTGAAGCACAGTTGGTCGCGCAACGTATCGAGCGTCAAGTAACGCACGCGGCGGCCGACCTTCATCGACCACACGCTCTCCAGACTCTGGCCGGCGTAAGCGGTGATCGTGCCGGCGAAAAAATTGCCGACGTACACCAGGTCGCGTTTGCCGTCGAACTGCATGTACCGGCCGCCCTTGAACAGCGGCACCATGGTCTGCGGCTCGAAGGTGTCGGCGTCGAACGCCTGCAACTGCCGCCCGAACAACGACGTGACGAACAGCCGCCGGCCCTCGCCGTCGAGGGCGAGATTGTAAATCAACAAACCGAAGCCCACCGGCGCTCTTTTCACCACCTCGCCCGTGTCGGCGGCGATGCGCACCAGTTCGCCGCCCATCGTCACGGCCACCACGTCGTGCCCATGACGATAATCGATCACCAGATCGGTCACCGAATTGTTCAGCGTCACGCCCGCGCCGGCGTCGGCCAGCGTCGAGGCGCGCAGCACGTGCAGCATGTTCGTATTCGCGGTGGCGACGTACAGACGGTCCAGCCGGCGGTCCAGCCGCAACAGGCCGACGCGCACGCCGTCCATTCCTTCGCGCAGGACCGGTCGCTTAAGCCGGGCCGGGTCGTACGCCAACACCTCGTTGCGGCCCATGTTGCCCACGTAAATCAGGTTGGCGCCGCAGTCGAGCGCCACGTTGTCGGTCGTGCCGCCGGTCATGGGAATCTTGCGGCTCTTGCCGCTCGCCGGATCGATGAAGGTCAGGCCCGAGCGGAAGGTGAATTTGTTGCCGACCAGAAATTCCTTACCGTCGCAGGTGGGCGTCAGAAAGCGTGTGTTGCCGCCCAACGCGCGCACCCAGCCGCCGCGCTGGCCTTCGTATTCGAACACCTTGCGGGCCGCCGGATGGTTGCGCACCTCGGCCCGGCCGCCCACGTCGAAATAGAAGGTCACCCCGTGCGCGATGAGCATCGCCATGATCACGCTGATAAACAGCGGAAAACGCGGGAAGTTGTCGCGGTCCGGCAGCCGGAAAAACAACGCCATCAGGCCCATCGCCAGCGCCATCGAGATCGTGCGCCCGAAGCCCATCGGCACCATGTGGAGCAAGACGATCGCCGCGACGACCGCAAAGGTCCACCAACGGAATTTCTTCCAGTTCAGCACGAGGAAGGCGATCGCGACGAGCCAGGTCAAGAAGGTGTAAAAACCGAAGAATCGGCCGACCACCACGTTGGTCACCGCCAACCCGAACAGGCTGCCCACGCCGATCAGCGTGCCCACCCACCAGGCGGCGCGATACCGCTTGACGCGCAACACCGGATAACCGAAGGCGAGAAAAAGCAGCAACAACAGCACCAGCGGGGCCTGTCCCTGCCGCACGACGTAGTAAATGCCCGCCGTCGGCAGCAGCGGCATCAACAAAAAGCCGATGCAAAACGGCACCGCCGACAGGTAATCCTTCCAACCGATGCCGCCGAACCAACGCTTGTACCAAGGCAAGGCTTTGCTCTCTTCCACGATCCGCACACTCCTTTTCGGCCTGCGAGCAGCAGACTAACGTTGTCTGCCCCCGCTCGCAAGAGCCAAAAGACTATTGTTTTTTATCGGTATATGACCTTGCCGTATCTTGACCGTTACTAACTTGGTGGTCACATTGCCCGCATGGAAAAGCAAACCGTTTTGTTCATCTGTACGCGCAACGCCTGCCGCAGCCAAATGGCCGAGGCGCTGGTCAATCATTTTCTCGGCGACCGCTGGGAAGCCTTTTCCGCCGGCACCAAGCCCGGCACGCCCCACCCGCTGGCGCTGCGGGCGCTGGCCGAAATCGGCGTGGCGCACCCGCACGCGAAAAGCGAGTCGCTCGACGTGTATGCCGATCGTCCCTTCGACCTGGTGGTCACCCTGTGCGGCGATGCCGACCAAAACTGCCCCGTGTTTTTCGGCGGCAAACGGCGCGAGCACATCGGCTTCGACAATCCCGACGCAGCCGCCGGCAGCGAAGAGGAACGCATGGCCGTCTTTCGCCGCGTGCGCGACGAGATCAAAGAAACGATCCTCGCCCGCCTGCGCGCGTACGATCCCGACGAGGTATCCCTCGTTATGCCCCAATGGTAGCGATTCGCCTCAGACCTTTTTGAATTTTTCGTTCAGGTGGTGCTCTTCGACCTGCACCCGCCACAGCAGCGCCAGCATGTACGGCAGCATCGCCAGCCAGGCGGTGTACGCCTGCGCCAGTTGCAGCAACCCCACCAGAAACAGGAAGTTGCCGGCATAGATCGGATGCCGGAAGTAGCGGTACGGCCCGTCCTTGATCAGCGTGTGCGATTCGGCGTCGTTGGTCGCGGTGGGCGCATAATTTCTGCCCAGCGACTTATACGCCCAGGACGTCAACAGTCGCGCGACGACCAACGTAACCAGGCCGGTGAAAAACAGCGCGGGAATGCCGCCTTCGGTGGGCGGATGGTACAGCGCCTCGGAAATAGCCATGCCCAGCACGAAACAGTAGGTGATCAGCAGCGGCCGGTAAGTGGGGTCGTTGTCGAAAACTTCGGCCCGGTCGGCCTTGGGATACCGTTGACGCATGGCCAGCCCATGAGCCAAGGATAAAAAGACGCCTAAGATCGCGCCGGTCAGCCAAAATTGCCAAGTGAAATCCATCGACGCATCCTTCGAGACCCTCAAGGCGAAACTAGAAGCAATTCATCCCGGCGTCAAGGAACAAAACGAGAGTCATGTGCCGGACGTTTAACACCGGTCAAAAGTCACTGGCATCGGAGACACAAGAAGTTTCTGACGGTTCGGTTAATAGATACCCCCGGGTAAACCCGGGGTCCTT
>DAINPV010000291.1:0-5357 GCA_036743315.1 bacterium
CTGGTAGCCCTCGGCCACCAGGTCGATGATCACGCCGCGTTTGCCGGTGCGGTATTCTTCAACCAATCCATCGAGCACCGTTTTTAGATCCTTGGTCGGTACGCCTTCGAGGATGGTGCGGATTTTCCGGAAACTGATCGGCGTTTCCGAAACGAAGATCAAGCTCTCGACGATCGAGCGAATGCGTTCCAATTCAATGGCCATGATCGGCCTCCTCACGATCGAGCAACGACATGATGCGGATCGGCCCGAACCGCTCGATCTGCATCGCCTTGGACATGCCCTGCCGGATCAGTTCCAGCAACGCCAGAAAGGTGACGACCACGGCCTGTTTGTCCCGGTCGGCGGCAAACAGCTCGCTGAACAACAGGCTGGTCCGTTCGCGCAGCAGATCGAGAATCTGCATCATCCGCTCGCGCACGCTCACGCGAGACAGTCGAATTTGGTGTACCGCTTCCTTGGGCAGATTTTTGATGACGCTGGCCAACGCGTTCATCAATTGATAAATGTCCACTTCCAGGTACTGCCCCTCGATTTCCGCTTCCTTGAGGTCCGGGCTCTCGAATTTACGCGCGAAAACGTCGCGACCCAGCAATGGGCGTTCGCCCATTTCCATCGCCGCTTCCTTGTAGCGCTGGTACTCCAACAACTGTTGCACCAGCTCCTCGCGCGGATCGGCCTCTTCCTCGTCTTCCTCGCTTGTCGGCGGCAGCAACATGCGGCTTTTGATGCGCATGAGTGTGGCGCTCATCACCAGGTACTCGCTGGCGACGTTTAAATCCAACTCGCGCAACAGATCGAGGTAGCTGTTGTACTGCCGGACGATTTCGGCGATGGGGATGTCGAAGATATCGTATTCGTGTTCGCGAATCAGGTGCAGCAAGAGATCCAGTGGACCTTCAAACAGGTCCAGCCGCACTTGCAGATCCTGATTCGAATATTGCTCGTTATCCAACGTTTACCTTTTCGCGGATGCGTTCCATGGTGATGCGCGCTTCTTGGCGTGCGTGGTTGTTGCCGGCGGCGATGATTTCATCCACGCGGGCCGGGTGCGCTTCCAGTTCGCGCCGGCGCTCCTGCATCGGGGCCAGTTCTTCCTGGATCGCCGCAATGATCCTCTTTTTGCATTCCAGGCAGCCGATGCCCGCCGTCGTACAACCGGCGCGCACCCATTGTTTGGTTTCGGCGTCCGAATAAATCTTGTGCATGTCGAACACCGGGCAGATGTCCGGATTGCCCTTGTCGGTCCGGCGCATGCGGGCCGGATCGGTCATCATCGTGCTGACCTTCTGCTTGACCGCGTCGGGCGGATCCATCAGGAAAATCGCATTGCCGTAGCTCTTGGACATCTTGCGGCCGTCGGTGCCGGGCACTTTGGGCACGTCGGTCAACCGCGCCTCGGGCAGCGGAAACACCTCGTCGTAAAAGCGGTTGAAGCGCTTGGCGATGTCGCGCGACAACTCGACGTGCGCCTGCTGATCCTCGCCGACCGGCACATAATTGGCGCGGTAGATTAGGATGTCCGCCGCCTGCAACACCGGATAGCCCAGGAAACCGTAGGTGTTCATTTCCTTTTCCTTGAGCTGTTCCTGTTGATCCTTGAACGACGGATTTTTCAACAGCCACGGCAGCGGCGTGACCATGCCCAGCAGCAGATACAACTCGGCATGTTCCTTGATCTCGCTCTGGACGAAAATAGTGCACTTCGCCGGATCCAGCCCGGCGGAAATCCAATCGACGATCATTTCCCGGGTGAAACGGCGGATCTGGCTGGGATCGGCATAGTCGCTGGTCAGCGCGTGCCAATCGGCGGAAAAGAAAAAGCATTCGATATCCGCGGTCAGCTTGATCCAGTTTTTCAACACCCCGTGCAGATGGCCGATATGCAGCGTGCCGGTGGGGCGCATGCCCGAAGAGATGCGTTTCATGGTTCAGACTCCCAATGTGGCGATGTAACCCGGCATCATAAATGAAAGGAAGAACTTCATCACCGGGATCAATGTCTTGGAAAACAGTGGAATGTATGTATCCATCATCAAGATGCCGATGATGATGAACATGCCGAACGGCTCGATCGAGGCATACCACTCCGAGGCCTTTTGCGGCAGTACGCTGGTCATGATGCGCCCGCCGTCCAACGGCGGCACCGGAATCAGGTTGAACAACATTAACATCAAATTGAAGCGCAGCATCAGCACCAGCATGATGATCAACGGTACGAAAACCGTATTGAGAATGCGTTCGTTCAAACCCAGATTCAATAGTGGACCGATCAGATACAGCAAGCCCGAGGCGATGATGGCCAGCAGCAAATTGGCCGCAGGACCCGCTCCCGCGACGAACGCCATGTCGCGTTTGGGCTGGCCCAGGTTGAGCAGGTTGACCGGCACCGGCTTGGCCCAACCGAATAGAAACCCGCCGAAATAAAACAGAAATGCGGGCACGATGATCGTCCCGATCGGATCGATGTGTTTGAATGGATTGAGCGTCAGCCGTCCCAACAATTTCGCCGTCGGGTCCCCGAAGCGGTTGGCCGCATAGCCATGCATCGCCTCGTGTAGAGCGATCGCCAGAATCGCTCCCGGAGCCAGCAAAATGATCATGGCCAGTTTATCGGCGTCCATCGTAGGTCCTTCCGGTTAAACCAAGCCCAATTTTCTAGCAGTGATACATTCTTTTTGTCAAATCGATTCGGGCTTTTTGACCCGCTGGAGGGAATCGGCCAATTCCAGTTCCTCGACCTTGGAAGAGATGGCGCCATCGATTTTTTCGTCGCGGATGGTTTCCAGGATGTGCGAAAAGAGCGGCCCGGGGACAATGCCCAGCTTTTTCAGATCGTTGCCGTCGATGGATGGTTTGATCTGCTCCAGTTCGGTCAGGAAACGGAAGATCGCCCGTCGGTTTTCCTCCTGCACGGTGAAAACGGCTGTCGCCAGCAACGTTTCGGTCGATTCGCCGCGCAGCATCCGGGCCAGGTGGCTCAGCAACGAGGGCGGCTGCTCGGTCAATTGCTGCACCAGCTTTTGCGCGTGATTGATGGTTGCCGGCGTTTTTCGGACAATGTTTTCCGGCAGTTCCAGTCGCTCGTTCAGACGCCGCTGGCGTTCGACCGGCAGTGGGGCGGTCAGCACCGACCACCACAGCAGATGGAGGTCGGCGGTGCGCTCCAGTTGCTGCTGATTGAACCAGGCAACGATCTGCTCGGCGCGCTCAAGGTGATCCTCCAGTTCCGGCGTCAGCACCCATTGGCGCTCCAACGCCGCCATCACCCCGCGCTCGAATAAGTGCTTGATTGTCTCGGCCGGGTGATTTTCGTGAAAGATCAATGCGAACTCTTTCCAGATGCGCGTACCCGACAGCTCCCTCAGGCCGTGGCGTTCCAGCGCCGTGCGCAACTGCCGTTCGGTGTGCGCCTCCAGCTTGAAGCCGAAGCGCGCCTGAAAACGGATCGCCCGAAAAATGCGCGTGGGGTCTTCCACAAAGCTGAGGCTGTGCAACGCGCGGATACGCCCGGCGATCAGATCATCCAACCCGAGGTGCGGATCCAACAACTGCCCGAAACGGTCCGGGTTGATCGACAACAACAGAGTGTTAAACGAAAAATCGCGGCGCAACGCGTCCTGCTCCAGCGAGGCCGGCTCGATCTGCGGCAGTGCGCCTGGCGCGGCATAATAATCGCGGCGCGCCCCGGCCATATCGATGTGATAGCGATCCAAAGGCAGCGTCGCCGTGCCGAATTCCACGTGCTCGACAAGTTTGACATCCAGTTCCCGCGCCGCTGTGCGGGCCAAAGCGAGCGCGTCGCCGTCGACCACGATATCCAGATCGACGTTCTCACGCAGCAAAATCATGTCGCGTACAAAACCGCCCACCAGGTACGCGCGCATGTTCATCTCCTGGGCGAGGCGCCCCACCAGATCGATGAACGCGGCCAACGGCGGCGGCAATTGTTGGCGCAGTTGTTCGGCAAAATCGGTTTGATCCTGTCGGCGTGTTTTTTTCATCGGCGCTCGCGCCCGGCGTTCGGCCGCCGCCCGGTACACGCTCTCGCGCCGCACGACGCCGACCGGCCGCCGGTTGACCACCACCGGTAGAATCGCCGGCGCGCCGCGGGCGAACAGCTCCAGCATTTCGTCCAACGTTGTTTCCGGTTCACAGCTAAGCGGCTCGCGGTCGATCAACTCCTCGACAGCCGTATCGCCCAGGCCGAAGCGCAGGGCCTGATCGAGTTGCGGACGAGTGACGATCCCGGCCGGTTGTCCATCGTCGGTGAGCAGCAACAGTTCGGTGGCCGCCGCATGCACCAGCGTTTCGTGCGCCTCGGCGATGCGGCGCTCCTGCGCCAGTCGAGCCGTATGCGGAATCATCAATTCGCAGGCGGTCGGCGGCAGCACCAAAAAATCCGCCAACAGGGTCAGCAGTTCTTTGCGCGTTTGCACCAGCGTGCCTGCGACCATCGCGACGCCGTTGCGCACTTCGCCGGTCACGCCAGATAGCGCACCCAACAGCGCGTCGATGTCGATGGTTTCCCCGGTGGTGAGGCCGGCGACGCGCAGTTGATCGCCCTCCGCCGCCAGCACGAACACGGTGGGAATGCCCACCAAACGGTGGAAATGACGCACGCACAAGGGTAGGTCGGTCAGCGGTTGCGGCATGGCCGCTTCGCCGATCGCGAAGCGGTAATCGTCCACCGCCACCTGTTGCGCCGAACGCAGCAGATCGTCCAGGGCAACCACCTGCTCGACGGCCGACGCGGCCAAACGCCCCCCGGCGATCAAGCGCGGATCGGCTCCATGCTCCAGCAGCCAAGCGGCGGCGCGAAAATCGTCGGCGGTGGTCGTCTGGCGCACGAAGCCGCCGGTGGCTTCGTAAATGCCCAACAGCGCGAATCCCGCGTCGCCGGCGGATGGATTCATCCGTCGTTCCTGCAGCCGCTCGACCAGCAGACTCGTGCATGCGCCGATTTTCCGCACGACCTCGATCGCGCCGTTGATGTCCTTTTCCGGCATCGGCCGATTGTCGTAAAGGTGAACTTCTACCTCGAGTCGGTTCAGCAGATCGTGCAGCGGTTCGATCATCTCGCCGCGCTGTGTGCCCAAGACGATCAACCGTGCGACCTTCTCGCGGTCGATTTGCTCGGGACGGCGGAAGTTGAAAAATGCTTCCGGCGAAGCGTCGAGCGTGCCGCCGAGGAAGACGACATCCGCCTGCGGATAAAGCAGGCGGGCCAGCAGCGCGGCGCCGACCGTGTCCCAGTCGGCCTGACGATGACATACAATAACATCCATGGTTTCGTTTTACCCGGCTTTTGGGTGAATGTCCATCTTACCCGCGCGGATGATGGTGCGCGTGCACCT